>DATNOU010000066.1:0-46545 GCA_035601195.1 Gaiellaceae bacterium
CCCTCGACAACGGCCAGCGCTCGCCGTGCAAGCTGCTCAGGAAGGTTGCGAGAGCGTCCCCTGGGTGCACCGTTTCGGACTGTCCAGGTACCGACTAAGGTCCCCCGACTGGCGATGAGCGAGCCTGAGAACCCTGAGAAAGGGCCCGCTAGACGGACGCAAGAAGCAGCCGCGACAAGGTCTCGCCGCAAAGGACCCTGCCGCGGCTGCGCCTGAGTTTTACGAGACTTGCTATCCAAGCGCAAGCATCCGCCATGGACATGGTGGATGCGGCCTGTAAAGGGTCCGCAAATTGCACGAGCTTTCGCGTGACACGGTGGGGCAGGCGCCGTAGTGTCCGCGTCGAGAGCCGGGCAGCACCTACGGGGCGAAGCTTGCCGCAGGACTTCGCTCTAGCCCGGCTCGTGTTTTGGGCACTCGCGCCGAGCTCGTGCTCCGGCGAGGGCTCGAGCGTCCTTGCGAGGTACTTGTGGCATGGGCGCGGGAGGCGTAGAACCGCTCATTGAGAGGCCGGACCCTCGGCCTCTCTGTCATCGAGTACGCCGCCGTGTACGCCGCCGTCGACGACACTCCGACCTACGAGGCGGGGGCTCCACAGGCCGGACCCGCCTAGGAAAGATACTCCCTCGGCCCTTAGGGGCCAAATGCTATGCGTCAACGTGTGCGGGGTGAGTTGTCTCTGTTTGACGGCGGCTAAAGAACACGGTCTGGCGCCCCGCCGCCTCTCCCAACCGAAGGCGCTTGCCCCGTCGCCATGTCCTAATGAGCCACTAGCCGCGTCATTGGCCTATCGGCATGATCTCTGGACGTGCCGACCGCCCTCGACAACGGCCAGCGCTCGCCGCGGCGACTACTCGTCCGCCGCCTGCTTGCCACGCTTCGCGGCGGCTAGAGCCCCTTCGCGAAGGCGAAGCGCGGGCGATACGCGGCTTCACGCAGAATGCCGGTCCCCCTGGGACTCACTCGCAGGAATCAAGCTGCTCGAAGCCGGTGCACGTGTCGATTCCGTCACCTCCGAACGCCGTGTCGTTGCCTCCACCGCCGCCCATCGAATCATCGCCCGTATTGCCGTACACCGTGTCGTTTCCATCCCCTCCGAAGAGAAGGTCGTTCGCCGCGTGCCCGCGGATGATGTCGGCTCCCCCGAAGCCCTTGATCTGATTCACGCCTGCGCTGCCCACGAGTCTGTCTGGCCCCCGGCTGCCCTCGATGCCCTCGATGCGCGCCAGCATCGCGGTGCCCTCGTGACCTGGATAACAGGCGGGCCAATGCGCCGTACCAAGCCCAAGGTTCACTCTCACGCCGCGTGAACACGGCCTGCCGGTGAAGCTGATCACGTCCCCGAGGCCATCGCCCCCGTCGAAGTTCCCGCCGACACTGCCTCCAGTGAAGATCACGTCGTTGCCGCTGCCGCCGCGGACACGGTTCGGGCCTGAACCGCCAACCAATCCGTCCCACCCAGCGCCGCCGCTCAGGCGTTCGGCGCCAGGCCCGCCATCAACGTAATCGTCGCCGCCGCCGCCGCAGCTGCGATCGTTGCCCCCGCGGGCCTCGATCCAGTCGTTCCCGCCCAGGCCGACGATGACATCCGGACCCGAGGTGCCGACGAGATGATTGCTCCCACTCGTCCCGACGATGGTCGCTCGCTTGCCGAAGCAGTAGTGCGCAGCCGCGCTCGCGGTCGGAGTTAGGAAGAGACCGACCGTCACACAAGCGGCGCCAAAGAAGAGCGCGCAGCAAACTGCATTCTTGACGCCTCGTTGCGCAAGCGTCCGAAATCGCCGATCGCCCTTGTCCGGTGCTTGCACAACACCCACCGCAGACCCCTCTCTTGTCACTTTCGTGACCTTGGGCGGCGAATCTATCACCCGCTTCGCGGCATTCACAGGCAGTTCGGCCCATTGTCGGTGGTGAAGGGTCCTACTTCGTGCTAGCCGGCTTTGCGCGATTCCCTACTCGGCGACGGCGCACAAGGCTACGATCTGCGCCTTCGCCGCGCCGTCAAGGGTCGTCAGGGTTTCATCCTTGTCAACGGCGGTCTGACACGCTTTGGCGCGCCCGAGCCCTACGGCGGGCTCTCGCCATGACTTCCTCCGGGGTCCAATCGGGTACCCCGATCGAGCGCAGGAACTCCTTCTGGCGACGGGCCAGGGCCGCGTGCACCTTCTTCGCGACCGCGATTCTCTCCCGGTGCCCCTCGGCCAGTGCTTCTAGCTCGGCCTGCCAGGCTGCTTCGCGAGCCGCCTCACGCTGCGCATAGAGATCGTCCTTGTGGGCGTCGTAGTAGGCCCGACCACGTCGGCGGTCGCAGGCCTTGCAGTACGACCTGCGCCCACCCGTCTTGCTCCTGCCGACGCCGAAGCCGGCCTTCGCCGTCATAACGCCGCAGCGGGGGCAAGCTCTCGGATAGCTAGGCATTGTTGTCAGGGGCGAAAACGGGGAGAAATTTGCTGACTGGCGAGGGGTCTTGCGCCGCAGGATTCTTCGAGCGACCCCCATCCCCCCTCTTGCCATTCTCTTTTGCACGGCTCACAACGAATTCTCACCTTCAGACATGGTCCGGTCCACGCTAGGCAGAACACCGCGTTAGAACGGCTCCGATGAGTACGTCGGCCAACACGTTGGCGAGGAGAGCAAAAAGCGGACGCTCCGGGAGCGCTTGAAGTACGCAACCGACGCTTGGGGCGAGCTCCGCATCGACCGCCTGAACGCTCGAGATATAGCCGCCTGGCGGGCCCGCCTGCCGGAACGATCCGCTTGGGGCATTCACAAAGCCCTGAGAGCGGTCCTGAACTACGCCGTCCGCGTCGAGCTCCTGACGAAAAACGCGGCGGCAGGCGTTCCCAACCCGGAGCCAAAGCGAAGAGAGGTTCCGACGTTTGAGGCAGTCGAGGACTTGGAGGCGATAGGCGGGGAGCTCTCCCCCGCCTTCGCCCCCATCCCGGTCTTCGCGGGGCTGACGGGCTTGCGCTGTTCCGAATGGCTGGCGCTAGAGCGGGGCGATATCGACCACCGTGGCGGAGTCGTCCACGTCCGCAGAGTGGTCACGGATGGAAACCTCAAGCTCTATGGAAAGCAGGACGGCTCGCTGAGGACTGTCCCCCTGCCCCTTAGAGCCGCTGAGAGCCTGTCTGCGGTCCCGCCACGGCTGGATACACCCCTGCTCTCTCCTGGGACTCGTGCGGTTTCCTGAACCTGAACGAGTGGCGACGGGATGGGTGGACGCCGGCCGTGAAAGCGGCGGGACTCGAGCATCGAAGTCCCTACGGCATACGTTCGCTGCCTTCGCGATCGCCGCAGGGATCGGACTGTTCGAGCTCTCTCGCCTGATGGGTACGAGCGTCGAGCAGATCGACCGCACCTACGGATACCGCCTGCCCGACTCGCCCGAGCGGGCGAAGACGGCGCTGGATTCGTTCCTCGCCGCCCCAGCGTCAGGTGTCGTAACCGGTGGTGTCTGAGCCGCCCTTTTCTACGTTCTCGTCGTGCTTTCGGAGTAACTCGCGTTTGCGTTCGTCTTCGTATTCCTGCTCGTTTGGGTCCCTAGTGGGCCCAGGAGCGGCCGGCCTCTCGCCCCGGCCGCGGAGCCGATCTATCCATTTTTGGAGGACGTTCATAACAGTCGGGGCGCCCGGATTTGAACCGGGGACCTCCAGTCCCCCAGACTGGCGCGCTAACCAGGCTGCGCCACGCCCCGTACCTGGACGAGTCTAGCTACCCCCGGATGCGCTTGTAGAGGCGGTCGACGAGATCCGGCATCGCCTCGAGGCGCTGGGTGATGACGCGGATGCGGTACTCGCGAAAGTGCTCCGGCTCGACCCGAAGCGCCTTGGAGAGCGTCGCGATGACCTCGTTCGAGGGCACTGGACGGTTGCCGTGCACGAGGTGATTGAGATACCCGGCCGAGAGGCCGGTCCGATCCGCGAGGGCCCTGTACGTCGTCTTGCGCTCCGTCATGAGCGCCTGGATCGTCGTGCCGAAAGGCTCGTTCGAGAATCGCCGCTTACGAGCCATGCGAGTGCCTCCCTCGGTGACGTGGCAGGTAACCGAGGACACCGCTCGACGACGCCCTGCAGCCGCTCAGGAGCCCGGATGATGTTGCCGGGAGTGGCACTACCTAGCCAACTCTTTCACGCGCGGGGCGATTTTGCCTACCTCTACGCGCTCCTCGGTGCGGCCGGCCCGCACAAGCAGGTCGACGGCGCCGTCCTCGAGCGTCTTCTTCCCGACCGTGACGCGAAACGGGAGTCCGATCAGGTCGGCGTCGGCGAACTTTTCCCCGGCCCGCTGGTCGCGGTCGTCCAGAAGAACCGCGAAGCCTTCTTCCTCCAGATCCTCGGTCACCTGGTCGCCTTGCTCTTCGAGGCCCGGGAGGACGACCACGTGAACGTCGTAGGGTGCGACCGCCGCGGGCCAGGCCGCGATGCCGCCCTCGTCGTGGTTCTGCTCGACCGCGGCGGCGAGGATCCGGCCGGGGCCGATGCCATAGCTCCCCATGAGGATCGGCTTCTCCTGCCCGTCCTCGTCCAGGAAGCGGGCGCCGAGCGGCTCCGAGTAGTCGGTATCGAGCTTGAAGATGTGCCCGACCTCGACGGCGACCTGGAAGCGCAGCCGTCCGCCGCATTTCGGGCAGGCGTCCCCTTCCCGGGCCTCGCGGATGTCGGCGAAGCGAGCCTCGAAGTCGCGTCCGTGCTCGACTCCTCGCAGGTGCCAGCCGGTCCTGTTGGCGCCCGCGACGAACTGGCCATCGCGCAGAGTCTCGTCGGCCAGGATCTCGCCGGAAAAGCCCACCGGGCCGATTGAGCCCGGATCGGCCTTGAAGGTCTGCTTGATCTCTTCTTCGGTCGCCGGCCGCACGCTCGAGCCGAGGACGGCGGCGGCCTTCGCCTCGTCGAGGCGGTCGTCGCCGCGCACGAGCGCGAGCACGACGGCTCCGTCCTTGTTCACGATGGGCATCGCCTTCGACGTCGAGGCCGAGTCGACGCCCAGCAACTCGGACAATGCCTCGATCGTCGTGACCGCGGGCGTCTCCACTTCCTCGGGCGCGTCCAGTCGAGCCGGAAACTCGGGCGCCCGCGGCACCCCCCGCGCGATCTCGAGGTCAGCAGCGTAGTCGCCGTTCTCGCAGGTGACGAGCGTGTTCTCGCCGGACCCCGACGGCGCGAGGAAATCGATCGACTCGCTCCCACCCATCATCCCGGACTCCGCTTCCACCGCTACTACTTCGAGTCCGCAACGGTCGAAAATCTTGTGGTACGCCTGCTCGTGCAGCCGGAAGCTGCGCTCGAGCCCTTCCTCGTCGCGGTCGAACGAGTACGAGTCCTTCATGATGAACTCGCGCACGCGCAGAAGACCGCCGCGCGGCCTGGGCTCGTCGCGCACCTTCGTCTGGAAGTGGTAGAGGATCTGCGGCAGCTCGCGGTAGGAGCGGATCTCGCGCGCATGGAAGGTGACCGTCTCCTCGTGGGTCAGCGCGAGGACGAACGGCCGGCCCATGCGGTCCTCGATCTTCCAGAGCTCGGGAATGGAGTAGCGGCCCGTCGCCTGCCAGAGCTCGGCAGGCGTCACAACCGGCATGAACATCTCCTGGCCGCCGATCGCGTTGATCTCCTCCCGGACGATCTGGACGACCTTCTGATGCACGCGCCATCCCAGTGGGAGGTACGACCACAGGCCGACGGCCGTCTGCCGGATGAAGCCGCCGCGCACGAGCAGGCGGTGGCTGACCGCCTCGGCATCGCCGGGGTCCTCCCGGAGAGTGGGAATGAAGACCTCCGAGGCCCTCATATGGCTAAGACGGGCGCTGGGCCGCTTCGGCCATCAGGAGAGCAGCGGGCTTCGCCAGCTTCAGGCGCTTCGGGCGCTCCATTCCGCCTTCGATCCACTGGTCGATCTCATGAAAGAGCTCGTCGACGAGGATGTCGGAGGAGACCTTCTTGAGGACGCGTCCGTGGGCGTAGATGAAGCCCGTATCCCGCCCGCCGGCGATGCCGAAGTCAGCGTCGCCCGCCTCCCCCGGTCCGTTCACCGCGCAGCCCATGACCGCGACCTCGAAGGCCTGCGGATAGGACTTCAGCCGCTGCTCGACGACCTCGGCGAGCTTCTCGACTCCGACGTTGTCGCGTCCGCACGACGGGCACGCGATCATCACCGGCCCGCGCTCGCGGAGACCCAGCGCCTTGAGGATCTCCCAGGCCACCTCGACCTCCTTCACCGGATCGGCGGTGAGGGAGATCCGGATGGTGTCCCCGATTCCGTCCATGAGCAGGGAGCCGACTCCGATCGAGCTCTTGATCGAGCCTGTGGCCGGCGGCCCTGCCTCGGTGACCCCGAGATGAAGCGGGTACTCCACCTTCTCGGACAGCATGCGGTAGGCGCGGATCATCGTTGGCACCGAGCTCGACTTGACCGAGATCTTGAAATCGCGAAAGTCCATCGACTCGAGCAGGCGCACCTGCTCGAGCGCCTCCTCGACGAGCGCGGCTGCTGTGTCCTCCTGCGCCAACGCGACGAGGTGCTTGGGCAGCGAGCCGGAGTTGGCGCCGATTCTCATCGGGATCCCCTTCGCCTTCGCGGCCTTGACGACCATGGCGACCTTGTCGGAACCGCCGATGTTGCCCGGATTGATGCGCACGGCTGCCACTCCAGCTTCGATCGACTTCAGCGCCAGAGAAGCATTGAAGTGGATATCTGCAATGACCGGGAGCGGGCTCAGATAGACGATCTTCTTGAGCGCCTCTGCGTCCTCGGTCTTGGGAACGGCCACGCGAACGACCTCGCAGCCCGCTGAGGCGAGGCGCGCGATCTGCTCGATGGTCGCGTCGACATCATGCGTATAGGTCAGCGTCATCGACTGCACCACGACCGGTGCGCCCCCGCCGATGGGCACGTTGCCTACTTTGATTTGACGCGGGCTCGCCACCCGGAGGAGTCTAGCCCCCTCTCAGCCGGTCGACGTCATTCGAAAGCCCGATGAAGAACAGGAAGAGGACGAGGACGATCCCGACCACTGATGCGCGCTCGTACGCCTCGCGGGAGATCGCGCGGCCCCGGATCCCCTCGGCCAGCGAGAAGGCGACGTGACCACCGTCGAGCGGGAGAAACGGCAGCAGATTCAGGAGCGCCAGCGACAGGGAGATGAGCGCGAGGACTCCGAGGTACTCGCGGTAGTCGACCTCGAGCGTCTGGCTGGAGGCCTGCACTATCCCGACTGGACTCGCGACGTCCTTGCGACCCGAGCCGGTGACCAGGCGCCCCAGCGACTCTCCGATTGCTCTCGTCACCTCCCAGGTACGACCGATCGCGAGCCGGAACGCCGCCAGCGGACCGTACTTGCGATATTGGAGCGACAGAGCGAAGCCCAGCCGATAGGCGCCGTCCTGTAAAACGGGCCGCGCGTTGACCGTCAGCCGCTGGGAGTCGCGGACGACCGTGAGCTCGATCGGGCGCCCGCCGCTCGCCCGGATGCGCTGGGCGATCTGGACGGCCGAGACCCGCTTGCCATCGACTGCAACGACGCGGTCGCCCGGCTGGAGAATTCGCGCCGCCGGAGTGCCCGGATCGACCTTGTCGACAACGGGCAGCACCGCCTTTGGCACCCCGAGCATGAACACGGCCGCGAGGAGCACGACGGCGAACACGAGATTCGTCCCCGGCCCGGCGAGGATGACGGCGACCCGCTTCCAGACGGGCGCACGCCAGTACGCATCGCCCGAAAGGCCGTCGTCGACGTCGTTGAGGCCGCGCTCGGCGCTCCGTCGCGCGGGCTCGGAGAGTCCGGCGCGCTCGACGGCGGCCCTCAGCTCGGAAAGGGCCGCACGCGCGTCCTCGAGCCGGCTCTCATCCAGAGCAGCCTTGACGGGCGCGATGTGCCGCTCGAGCCACGGCGCCTCGTCCAGCGCTCGCCCGAACTGGGCGTCGAGGTCGCCCGCCGCGGGCTTGTGCATCCCCGGGATCTTCACATAGCCCCCGAGCGGGATCGACCCGATGCCGTATTCGATCCCATTGTGGACGCGCTTGACGAGCGCGGGCGGAAAGAAGATGTAAAAGCGCCGCGGGCGCATGCGGACGGCAAGCGCCACGAAGAAGTGCCCGGCCTCGTGAATGAGAATCAGGAACGCGAGACCTCCGATGGAGACGGCGATGTTCAGCGGATGCCGACCCTCTTCCTCAATGCACCAGTTCCCGTGTGTGGGCCGAGGCGACGCGCCGGGCCTCGGCGTCGATCGCCGTGAGGTCGTCGAGGTCGCGCGCCTCGACCGCTTCGATCGTGTTGAGCGTCCGCTCGACGACCTCCGGGATCCCGAGGAAGGGCAGCCGGCCGTCCAGGAACGTTGCGACGGCCACCTCGTTCGCGGCGTTGAGGACGCACGGCATGGTGCGGCCGGCTTCCCCCGCCGCACGCGCGAGCGCGAGGGACGGAAACGCCTCCTCGTCCGCCGCCGAGAACTCGAGGATCAGGCCCGACGAGAGATCCAGGGGCGCGATCGGCGTGTTCGCACGCTCGGGGTACGTGAGGGCGTAGGAAATGGGAACTCGCATGTCCGGGTAGCCGAGGTGCGCGAGCGCGGCGCCGTCACGGAACCGCACGAGCGCGTGAACGATCGATGTCGGGTGGACAACGACTTCGATGCGGTCGTAGGGCAGGTCGAAGAGGAAATGAGCCTCGATCAGCTCGAGGCCTTTGTTCATCAGCGTGGCCGAGTCGACCGTGATCTTCGGCCCCATTTTCCACGTCGGGTGCGCAAGCGCATCGGTCGGAGTTACTGCGGCGAGATCGGCGCGCGCCCGTCCGCGGAAAGGCCCGCCCGAAGCCGTCAGAACCAGGGAGGCGACCGTCTCGCTCGCGCGGCCTTCGAGCAGCTGGAAGGCGGCCGAGTGCTCGGAGTCGACCGGGAGGATGCGGCCGCGGCCCTTCTCCCAGGCGGACCGGGCCAGGTCTCCACCCGCCACGAGGCTCTCCTTGTTCGCCAGCGCGAGATCGATCCCGCGCTCCAGCGTCCACATGGTGGCGGGAAGCCCTGCGAACCCCACAACCGCGTTCAGGACGACGTCGGGCTCGGCGCGCTCGAGAAGCTCGGTGAGGTCGCCTCCGACCTGCGTCAGCGAGGCGAGACCGTCAACCGGCTGGGAGCCCGACGCAGCGGCCACGAGCTCGAGGCCCGGATGGGCGGCAATGATCTCGAGCGCCTGGGTCCCGATCGACCCGGTGGCTCCCAGCAGGGCGACGCGCCTCATTCCATCCAGTCTAGAGAGGCGCTCGCCTACACCCGGCCCAGGGCGAGCAGGGTGAAGTACGCGGCCGGCGCGGCGAAGAGCAGGGAGTCGATGCGGTCGAGGACCCCGCCGTGCCCGAGCAGGATCCGGCCTGTGTCCTTCGTGCCCAGATCTCGCTTGATCAGGGACTCGAAGAGGTCGCCGAGCGTTCCTGCGGCGACTATGACCGCCCCCAGCACGAGCGTCTCCCAGGTGTGCTCGAAGAGATCCTCCTTGTACAAGGCCAGGAAGCTGGTGAAGACCCCGGCGACCGCGCCCGCCGTGAAGCCCTCCCAGGTCTTCCCCGGCGAGACAACCGGCGTCATCTTGTGCCGTCCGGCGAACCGGCCCGCGAGGAAGGCCACCGTGTCCGAAACGAAGACCGTCAGGAGCACCGTGATGGCCGCCAGGCGCCCATCCCCCTCGAAGGCCCGGATCAGCACCAGATGGCCGAGGCCGAGGCCGATCCAGCCCGCCCCGAGTGCCGTGGTCGCAATGGCAACCGTCGTCGACTGGCGGGTCTCGGACACGGCCGCGAAGACGAACGCGAGCACGAACGTCAGGAGGTAGCCCCCCAGCATCCAGGGCGCCCCGTCCACGTGTGCTCCCAGCAAGCCGGCGAGCGCCCCGCCGTAACCGGCCAGCACGAGCGGCCGCAACGTACGGGCGAGCCGGTAGAACTCGTGCAGCGCGACGAGGCCCGCCACCGCCGTCAGCGCGAGAAGAAACCAGCCGCCGAGGTAGGCGCTCCCCAGCACGATCGGAAGCCCGGCGGTGACGACGGCGATCCGCGAGAGAAAGGGAGTCATCTGCCGCCGAAGCGGCGGCGGCGGCCCGCATACTCGACGAGCGCCTGCCGCAGTTGGCGTTCGCCGAAGTCAGGCCAGAGCGTGTCCACGAAGACGAGCTCCGTGTAGGCGAGCTGCCAGAGGAGGAAGTTCGAGACGCGGAGCTCCCCCGAGGTACGGATCAGAAGGTCGGGCTCGGGCATCTCGGGCGCGTAGAGGCGTGAGCCAATGGCGTTCTCGTCGATGTCGCGTGGGTCAAGGCCTTCCTCGACGATCCTACGAGTGGCCTCGACGATCTCCGCGCGCCCGCCGTAGTCGAACGCGATCCAGAGCTGAAGACGCTCGCGCCCCTCGGTCTCCTCCTCGAGAGCGGCCATCTTGGCCTGGAGCTCAGCACTCGCCCGGTCGCGGCGTCCGATGAAGCGTGTGTGGACGCCCTGGCGTTGCAGGTCAGGAAGCTCACGCTCGATCGTCTCCACGAAGATCTCCATCAGCGCGTCGACCTCGTCCGGCGGTCGCGACCAGTTCTCGGTGGAGAACGCGTAGACGCACAGGGACTCCACCCCAAGGTCGATGGCCGCCTCGACGGTGCGCCGTAGCGCTCGGGTGCCGGCCCGGTGGCCCGCGGCTACGGGCAGGCGGCGACGCCGCGCCCAGCGGCCGTTCCCGTCCATGATGATCGCGATCGAGCGCGCGACGTCCGGCAGCTCCCCTTCCGGGAGGGGACGCAGCGCTCGAAAGGTCCTCAGTTTGGTCAGGAGGCTCAAGGTTCGGGGCTCCTAAACCTCCATGATCTCGGCTTCCTTGCGCTTGAGGAGGTCGTCGATCCTCGCGACATGCTCGTCCGTGAGCTTCTGCACCCTCTCCTCGGCGCGACGCTCTTCATCGTCGCCGACGTCCCCGTTGCGAACGAGCTCCTTCAGGTGGTGCATCGCGTCGCGACGCACGTTCCGCACGGCGACGCGGCCCTCCTCTGCCAGTCCGCGCACGACCTTGACGAGCTCCTTGCGCCGCTCCTCGGTCAGCTGCGGAATCGGCAGCCGGATGAGCTTGCCGTCGTTCGACGGCGTCAGCCCCAGATCGGACTCCTGGATCGCCCGCTCGATGCTCTTGATCGACCCGGGGTCGTACGGCTGAATCGTGATCGAGCGCGGCTCCGGCACGTTCACCGTCGCGAGCTGCTGGAGAGGTGTCATCGTCCCGTAGTAGTCGATCTGGATCCGGTCGAGCAGCGCCGCGGACGCCCGGCCCGTGCGCACGGTGTTGAACTCGTGCGCCGCCGACTCGAGGGACTTGTCCATCTTGCGGCTCGCCTCGCTGACGAAATCGTCCATCGCGGTCATTCGGTCCTCCGGGGAGTCGAGATGATCGTGCCGATCCGCTCTCCGCGAACGACGCGCTCGATGTTGCGCTCGTCGTCGAGGCCGAAGACGTAGATCGGCAGCCCGTTGTCCATGCAAAGGGAGAGCGCTGTCGTGTCCATGACCCGGAGACCCCGCTCCAGTGCCTCCCGGTGGGTCAGCTCGGGCAGGAAGGCGGCGTCGGGCTTCTCGTCGGGATCACCGTCGTAAACGCCGTCGACTCCGTTTTTGCCCATCAGGATCGCCTCCGCGCCGATCTCGAGGGCCCGGAGCGCCGCCGCCGTGTCGGTGGTGAAGAACGGGTTGCCCGTGCCGCCGGCGAAGATGACCACCCTTCTCTTCTCGAGATGGCGAATGGCCCGGCGCCGGATGTAAGGCTCGGCGACTTCGCTGACGGTGATGGCGGAAAGGACGCGGGTGTGGACTCCGAGCTGCTCCAGCCCGTCCTGGAGCGCAAGGCAATTGAGGACGGTGGCGAGCATCCCCGCGTAGTCCGCGGTGGCCCGGTCCATTCCCTCAGCGGCCGCTTCCATCCCGCGGTAGATGTTGCCCGCGCCCAGGACGAGCGCGGTCTGCACCCCCATACCTTGAATGACCTGGATCTCCCGCGAGAGGGACTCCACGCGCGCCAGGTCGATCCCGTACTGCTGCCGGCCGAGCAGGGCCTCGCCCGAGAGCTTGAGCAGGATGCGCTCGAATGCCGCCGCCTCTTCGGGGACCGTCGCCGCGACGTCGCTCTCGACCTCGGCGCTCACTGGGTCAGGGCGTAGCGCACGAACTCGCGCACCTCCGCCCCGTGCTCCGCAAGGGCTTCGCCGACGGTGCGATCCGGATCATGGATCCACGGCTGGTCGTCCAAGACTGTTTCCGCGAAGAGACCTTTCGCAAGCCTGCCCTCGATCATCTTCGCCCGCACTTCGTCGGGCTTCCCCTTGAGGTCGGGCAGCTTCGAGAGAATTGCCCGCTCGGCCTCGACCTCGTCCGCGGGGACCTCGTTTCTCGTGACGAACCGCGGACTGGCGAAGGAGATGTGCATGGCCACCAGGCGTGCGAGCTCGGGCGTCGCCAGAGCTCGCACGAGGACGCCGATCTTCTCCGCTGGAGGATGGACGTATGCGGCGAGGACCTCCCCGCTCTCGGCCTCGAAGCGGGCAGCGCCGACCACCTCGATGTTCTCGCCGATGCGGGCGACGAGGTCGACGCGGTCGCCTTCCAACTCCCTGACCGCCTCGGGGCCCTGGGCTTCGACCGCATCCATCACCCGCTCTGCAAAACCGAGGAACTCCTCGTTCGCTGAGACCGGCTCCGTTTCGCTTCCCACGGCTACGATCGCGCCCCGGCCGTTCTCGATCCGCGCCAGCACCTTGCCCTCAGGAGTCGTTCTCCCAGCCCGCTTCTTGGCGGCGGCGAGCCCTTTCTCCCGGATGACACGCTCAGCATCGTCGAGATCTCCTTTCGTCTCGACGAGTGCGCGCTTGCATTCCATCCACCCCGCGCCGGTGCGGTCGCGGAGCTCCTTGACGAGAGAGGCCGAAATCTCCGGCATGTCGTTACTCATTCAGCCGGCACCTCCTCGGGTACCTGGTCCGTGGGCGCCTGGTCCGTGACCGCCTCGCCCTGCGGAGCCTGGTCGGCTTCCGCCGACTCCTCACCGAGAGCCGGCTCCACCTCGGCGGCGGCGGCAGGTTCATCGTCGGCAGCGGCAGCGGCTGACACGGCCATCTCCTCGGCCGTGACCTTGCTCTTTCCGGCCTCGATTGCGTTCGCGATCACGCGCACGATCAGACTGCACGAGCGGATGGCATCGTCGTTGCCGGGAATGACGTAGTCGGCATCGTCCGGGTCGCAGTTCGTGTCCACGAGCGCGACGACAGGCAGCCCGAGCCTGCGCGCCTCGCGGATGGCGAGCTGTTCCTTCCGCAGGTCGAGGACGAAGATCGCATCCGGGACGCCCTTCATGTCCGTCACCCCGCCGAGATTCGTCTCGAGCTTCTCGAGCTCGTTCATCATTGTGATCCGCTCCTTCGGCGGGAGCAGCTCGAGCTGGCCCTCGTCCCGCAGGCGGCGAAGCTCGCGCATCCGCTCGAGGCGCTCGGAGATCGTGCGCCAGTTGGTCAGGAGACCACCCAGCCAACGGTGGTTCACGTAGGGCATGCCGACGCGCGTGGCCTCCTCCTCGACCGCGTCCTGGCCCTGTTTCTTCGTCCCCACGAACAGGACGGAGCCGCCACGCTCGGCCACGTTGCGGACGAAGGCGGCAGCCTGCTCGACGAGCTCGAGCGTCTGCTGCAGGTCGATGATGTAGATGCCGCCCCGCTCCGTGAAGATGTAGCGGCGCATCTTGGGGTTCCAGCGGCGCGTCTGGTGGCCGAAATGGACTCCGGCCTCCAGAAGCTCGCGCATCGAGACAACGGGCAAAACTGATCCTCCTCGGTTTGAAGTGCTACGGCCGGCGGATTCGGGTGGAACCGGGCAAGCCCGGCACCGCCACCCGGATGCTTCCGCCGGGTTGGGTGACAAAAACCGCTGCATTCTAGCGAAGCTGGCGTCCTGGGACGCGGCCGGCCAGGGAGCTAGCCGATGCCGTTCGTAAGCTGGCGTCCTTCGATGTCGGGGGTTGTAAGAACGTCGGCGTGGGATCTGGCCGTCGAGTGCGTCGACCGCGCGCTCGGCGAAGGCGCCGTTCCGTCGCTCGTGAGGCTCGGCCGGCTCGGCCAACTGGGCAGCCTGCCCTCTTTCGTCGCCGCTCTGGGCGAAGACGACGACCCCTCCGCCCTCGCCCTGGACTTTGCCCGCGAGCGCGAGAGCCTCGGCCTCGCGCCCAGCGAGGTGGCCGCGGAGCTGCTCGTGCTCGGACGGGTCCTCGACGCCCACGGCGAAGAGGAGGCCCGCGGCGCACTCGACCGCTGCATCGCCGCGTACGTGGCGCGGGTGACGGAGGATCTCTCCGACCGGGCCAGGCGCGATCCGTTGACCGGGCTCCTGAATCACGAAGCGTTTCACGCCCGCCTCGCGGTGGAGGTCGCCCGGGCGCGCCGCTACCGCGCCCGGCTCGCGCTCGTCCTCCTCGATCTCGACCGCTTCAAGGAGCTGAACGACCGCGAGGGACACCAGGAGGGCGACCGCATCCTGCGGGCCTTCGCCTCAGCCCTGACCGCCACGGCCCGCACCACGGACTCCGTCGGGCGCCTCGGCGGCGACGAGTTCGCCGCTCTTCTCCTCGAAGCGGACCTGGGCACCGTGACCGCTTTCCTCGCACGCTTGGCCCTCCGGCTGGCGGACGGGCCGCCCACGAGCGCGGGCGCGGCGTTTCTCCCGGACGACGGGACGACCCGCGAGCAGCTGCTGGGGCTCGCCGACAGGCGCCTCTACGCGGACAAGGCGGCTCGAGCCGCCTGAAAGGCGCGTTCGAGGTCGGCCGGGAGCGGCGACTCGGCCTCGACCCGCTCTCCCGTGAAGGGATGGTCGAAAGCGAGGCGGGCCGAGTGTAGAAACTGGCGCTCGAGTCCGAGGTCGCCTGGAACCCCGTAGACCGGATCGCCCGCGAGGGGCAGATCGATAGCGGCCAGATGGACGCGGATCTGGTGCGTCCGCCCGGTCTCGAGGCGAACGCGGAGCAGCGCATGGCTCGGGAGGAGCTCGAGGACGTCGAAGGTCGTCACAGCTTCGCGCGGCGTGGCCGTATCGAGTGAGATTCGGGTCGGGTCGCTGCGATCGCGGCCTATCGCGGCCTCGATACGACCGTGCTGCGAGCGCGGCCGGCCGCGAACGAGGGCCAGGTACTCCCGCTCGATCCCCCGCTTGCGGAGCAGCCGCTGCAAGCGGCGGTGGGCTTCGTCTGAGCGGGCCACCACGAGCAAGCCCGACGTGTCACGGTCGAGCCTGTGGACGATCCCTGGCCGCTCTGCCTCCCCACCTCCCGAGATGGCATGGGCCAGCAGGCCGTGAACGAGGGTCCCGCTGCGGTGCCCCGCGGACGGATGCACGACGACGCCGGCGGGCTTGTCGACGACGAGCAGATGGTCGTCCTCGTACGCGATCCGAAGGTCGAGCTCCTCGGGCTCGAGCTCCGCCTCACGCCGGTCCGGTACGTCGAGCTCCACCTGCTCCCCGCCCTCGAGCCGGTAGCTCTTGGGGCGCACGGACCCATCCACGAGCACCCTCCGCTCCCCGAGGAGCCTCTCGGCGGCCGCGCGGGAACCTACCTCCTCGACACCGGCCAAAAAGCGGTCGAGGCGCTCGCCGGCCGCCCCAGGCGGCACGGCGAGGCTTACATCCCTAGGCAAGTGTCTTAGGAGCGGGCCTGTTCGAGTGAGTTCGACGGATCCGGGGCTGGCGCTCGGCGTCCACGAGCGCAAGCAGAAGCGAAGCGACGCCGACGACGATGAACGTGTCCGCGAGGTTGAAAGCGGGCCAGAAGCGCAAGTCGAGGAAGTCCGTCACGTGGCCGATGCGCAGCCGGTCGACCAGGTTCCCCAGACTGCCGCCGACCAGGAGCCCGAGCGCGACGGGCAGGATGGGATGGCGCGCGCCCGACTTGGCGAAATAGAAGAGCATCCAGAGGACGGCGCCGGCCGTGAGGAACGTGACGATGGAGGCCCAGCTCGAGAAGAGGCCGAACGCGATCCCGGGGTTGTTCACGTGCCGGATGTGGAGAGGCCCCACGACGTGCACCGACTCGCCCAGTGCCAGCTGCGTGACGACGATCTGCTTCGTCAGCTGATCCGCGGCCAGGCCGGAAATGGCCACGGCCAGGAGCCCGAGCCAGTGGAACGGTCCGGCCGACAGCGGACGCTCCGCCATCGAGATCGGAACCCTCCCGTCCGTGGCCGACCCGACGCGAACGTCGATCAGCCGTGGGGCGGGGTTGACTAACCCCTCTCTTCGAGACGTTTGCAGTCGATGCACCTATTCGCGTACGGGATCGCCTCGAGCCGTTCTTCGGCGATCGGTTTGCCACAGCGTCCGCAGGTCCCGAAGGTGCCGTGCTCGATCCGCTGCAATGCCTCGTTGATGGCGGTGAGGAGATGTTCCGCGTTCTCTTCCAGCGTGTAGTCGATCTCGCGGTTCAGAGTTGCCGTCGCCGAATCAGCGAGGTGATTGTCGTAGGTCTCCTCCTCGGTCTCGTCCTCGAACGAGACGGAATTGTTCTCATGGAGATGGTTCATCGCGGTTGCCACCCGGGTCCTCTCCTCCAGCAGGATATCCCGGTAGCGATCCGTGTTCATGGTTGAGCCGCCCTCGCCACCGTCTGAGTATAACGGGGTCGTTTGCGGGGGCTTCAGGCGGCCTGACCCGAGGCCTGGCGCGCTTCCGTGTCCCCTTCGAGGCGGTCGAGAGCGCTGACGAGGAAGGCCCGGTAGTCAGCGCGAACGTCTACTTCGAGAGTGCGCAAGCGGCGGATCTCGCCATGGATTCGCTCGCGCTCGGTCTCGGCACCGGAGACGATGTCGCGCGCCGTGGCGCGGGCCTCCGAGACGATCACGTCCGCCTCCCGGCGGGCGTGCGTGCGCACGTCGTCAGCCATCCGCTCGGCCGAAAGGAGCGTGTTCCGAAGCGTGCCCTCGATCTCTTTCTGGCGAGAGAGCTCGCTCTCGAGCTCCTCCATCTTGTCGCGGAGGTCGGCGCGTTCGCGCCAGACCTGCTCGAAGCTGTTGACGATGTCACTGAGGAGCTCGTCGGTGACCCGACGGTCGTAACCGAACGGCCGCCGGCCCAGCTTCACGTGCCGGATTTCGACAGGGGTGAGCGACATCATGGTCCCGCTTCGCCGCCGAGGCCGCAATTCCTCTAAGCGGCGAGACCGATCAGGCGCTGGACGACCGCGTAGATCGCGTAGAGCACGATGATCGCGAAGATCGGCGAGAGGTCGAGGCCCAAGCCGCCCAACGAGAGCTGCGGGATGAAGCGTCTGAACAGGCGCAGGTAGGGGTCGACGACGTCGTAGAGGAAGCGCTGCACCCGGTTCAGCCAGACGTTGTACGGGAGCGGAATCCAGGAGGTGAGGATGTACGCGAAGATGCACAGCAGGTAGACCAGGAAGAGGACGTAGACGAATCCCTGGATTGTGTCGACGGTGTCCGCGAGCGGCATGCAGGGAAACCTAACGCCCCGCGCGGCTATTTAGCTCTGGTTGTAGAAGCCGCGGTCGATCAGGCGGGCGCGCTCTTCAGCCGATACCTCGACGTTGCGAGGCGTCAGGAGGAACACCTTGTCTGCGACGCGCTGCATGCTGCCGTTGAGGGCGTAGGTGAGCCCACTCGAGAAGTCGATCAGCCGCTTCGAGAGCTCGACGTCCGTGCCCTGGAGGTTGACGATCACCGGGACCGACTCCTTGAACTTGTCCGCGATCGACTGGGCGTCGTTGAAGCTCCGCGGGACGACCAGGTGGACTCGCACCGACGCGGACGCGACGGCCTCGAGCGGACGCCTTCCGGAGCCCGGGCGCAGGACGGCGGTTCTCCCAGGCGCGGAGTCGGGCTCCGACCAATCCTCGAACTCCGGACCCCCGCGCCGCGGGGCGAGCCGGCGAACGTTTGCGCTGTCGCGGTCCGCGTACGTGCGCTCGAGATCCTCCTCGGCGGCGTACGCTTCCTCGTCCCAGTACTCGTCCTCCTCGACGATGCCAAAGTAGACGAGCGCTCGGCTCCAGACGGTTCCGACTCCCATTGCGACCGCTGAATCTTAGCGACCGAACAGTACGGAACCCACCCGGACGAGCGTCGCTCCCTCCTCCGCCGCGACACCGTAGTCCTGCGACGTTCCCATGGAAAGCTCGGCCAGGCCGAGCTCGCCGGCAAGCTCCCGCAGGCGCCGGAAATAGGGACGCGAGCGCGCCGGATCGTCGGCGAGAGGCGGCATCGTCATCAGCCCTTGGACGTCGACTCCCAGCTCGCGCGCTTCGGCGAGGAACCGGGGCAACTGTTCGGGCGAGACTCCCGACTTCGTCTCTTCGCCGGCGAGGTTGACCTCGACGAGCGCCGGCACGCTGAGCCGCTTCGCCGCAGAGACCGAGCTCAGCGAATGGACGAGCTCGCAGAGGTCGGATACATCCTTCGCCTTGCGGGACTGGAGGTGGCCGATGAAGTGCCAATGGAAGCGTTCCCCGAAACGCTCGTGCTTGACGGCGAGGTCCTGAGCGCGGTTCTCGCCCACGACTTCGACGCCGGCCTCGGCGAGGAGCTCCATCGTCTCCAGGTCCGCGTACTTCGTCGCCGCGACGATGGTGACCCCGGGACCCACCGCGGAGCGGATCCGCTCGTAGTTCCGCCGGATCTGCTCAGCGGATAGAGGCAATCACGCCCTGCCTGCCGGTGCGGCCGTGGTCGCGACGGTGCGAGAAGAAGAGCTCAGGCTCGCAAGCGGTGCAATGGCTCGAGCGCTCGACGGAAGCCACTCCAGCCTCACTCAGGGCTCGCTCGGTGGCTCCGCCCAGGTCGAGGCGGCCGTCGACGACGACGTCGTCTCCGAAGCGCTCGCGGAAAGGACGGGCAACCTCTTCGCCAACCTCGTAGCAGCACGCGCCAATCCCTGGCCCGATGGCCGCCGTGAGCGGCCCTTCGCCGAGCGCGCCGGTGCCCGAGGCCACGATTCCCTCGAGCAGCCCACGCCACCCGACGTGGAGGACGCAGAGCCCCGGCTTCCCGCCGTCTGCTCGCGCGATCGCGACGGGGAAACAATCCGCGGTGACGAGCGCCATCGCCTGCCCAGGCCGATCGCTCCACAGGCCGTCGCACTGGTCAAACACGGTCCGCTCGAGAATCCCTTTCGGCTTGGCCTCCGTCACGGCGCTCCCGTGCACCTGCCAGGCCATCGTCGCGGTGTCGGCGTCCGCGCCGACCACTGCGCAGAGCCGACGCCGGTTTTCGACGACCCGGTCCGGATCGTCTTCGGTGAGGATCCCGAGGTTGAGCGACTCGAAGGCACCTTCGCTCACTCCCCCGAGCCGCGTCGTGAACACGACCTGATAGGCCTCGGGAACCCCCTCCCACTCGAGCAGCCTCACGTGGCGAGCACGAGTACGTCCATCACGCGGGTCACGTGGATGATCAAGTCGGTGAGCACGCGCGTGAACTGTTCCTGGAAGAGGAAGAAGGCTCCGAACACGACCAGCATCCCGTACTGGTCCAGCCGGATCCAGCGAACGTAGGTGGCGTCATCCATCAGCGCGCCGAGGATCCGGGAGCCGTCCAGAGGCGGGACGGGAATGAGATTGAAGATTCCGAGGACCAGATTGACGATGTAGGCCTTCTCCAAGACCTCCGTCCACTGCCCGCTCAGCTCGACATGGCGGACGACTCCCCAGCACACGAGAGCGAGAAGAAAGTTCATCAGCGGACCCGCGGCGGCCACGATCGCCATCCCCTCCTTCGCTCGGCGGAAGTAGCGCGGGTCGACGGGCACCGGCCGGGCCCAGCCGAACGGGAGGTTGGCGATCAGCGCCGTGAGGACGAACATCAGCGTCCCCAGCGGGTCGAGGTGGACGATCGGGTTCAGCGTCAGGCGGCCCTGTGATTTCGCCGTCGGATCGCCGAGCCTCCAAGCGACCCAGGCGTGGGCCAGCTCGTGCAGCGTCAGGCTGACCAGGACGATCGGGAACAGGAGGGCGAAGGTGCCGAGATCCATCAGGCGCCGAGCAGCTCCTTCGCAGCCTCGATCTCGGCCATGCGCCCGTCGAGCTCGCCGTTCAGCTTGCGCCTGCGCAGCTCCTCGAGGACGGCCCCGACCTGCGGAGATTCACCGAGCCCGAGCTCGGCCAGGTCGCCGCCGGAGATCTCGAGTGTCACGTCGCGGAGCTCCTCGAAGTAGCGCTCGAGCCGCTTGCGAGCGCGCCCCTTCGAGGTGGCAAGCGCGAGCAGCGCTCCGTCCGGATCGTGCGGGGCGACGCGCTGCCAGAGGGCTGCGGGCTCCTTGGTCGCTCCGACGACATCTCGCAGCCGGGAGGCGACGGCTACGGCATCGGCGATCCGCTCAGCGTCGCGGCGGCGCAGCTTGAGACCCTCGGCCCAGTCGAGCACCTCCGTCGAGCTGAGCCGGCGTGCGAGCACGGCCAGCCGGAGACGCCAAGCGGGCGCCTCGGGCGCATACGCCTCGCGCAGAGAATCGACCGCCTCGATCAGGCGCACAGCCTCTTCATCGGCAGCCAGATGGGAATGGATAGCGCGGTCGATGCCGAGCTCGGCCATGCGGTGGACGGAGTCCCCGACGCGTTCCTCGGAGAGGAGGGCCTGGAGCTCGTCCCGCACTCGTGACGAGGAGAGCTCGCCGACGAGATCCATCTCGACACACGCTTTGGCCAAACCGAAGGTGTGCGCGTCCATGCGGAAGCCGTACCGAGTCTCGTAGCGGACGGCGCGGAAGATCCGCGTCGGATCGTCGATGAACGAAAGGTTGTGCAGGACCCGGACGACTCCGCCCGCGAGGTCGCGATGGCCCCCGAAGTAGTCCACGAGCCGGCCGAAGTCGGCCCCTTTTAGTGACACGGCCATGGCATTGATCGTGAAGTCGCGCCGGTAGAGGTCCTGTCGGATCGAGGCCTGCTCTACCGTCGGCAGAGCACCCGGATAGTCATAGAACTCCGTGCGAGCGGTCGCCACGTCGACGCGGCCCCCGTTCCCGTAGAGGACGATCGCGGTCCCGAACTTCTCGTGGGGGACGACCCGACCGCCGAGCTCGCGGGCAAGGGCCTGCCCGAGCGCGATGCCGTCGCCCTCGACCGCTATGTCGACGTCGAAGTTCGGCTCGCCCATGAGCACGTCGCGCACAGCGCCGCCTACCAGGTAGACACCCTCGAACGGCTCGCTGACCGCCTGCACCGCCTCGAAGACCTCCTGGAGGCTCTCGATGGCGAGCAGCCGCTCGCCCAGGTCGGGCCCGCCAGGCTCCTCCTCGGCGGCCAGAGGCTCTTCGAGCGCGCGCAGGAGGTCGCTGCGCGTCACCACGCCGACGACCTCCTCTCCGCGGACGACTGGCACCCGGCCCCCTTCCGATGCAGCGACCAGGCGCATGACCTCCGGGAGCGGCGTCTCTTCCGAACACGTGACGACATCCGAGCTCATCACGCTCTTGACCGGAGCATGCGAGAGGCCGTGCCCGACGGCCTTGTCGAGGTCTTCCCGGGTGACCATGCCGACGAGGCGCCTCGGCTCCCCCACCTGCATCCCGCTCTGACGATGACGCTGACAGAGGACCATCGCGCGAGAGACCGTGTCGTCCGGGGAGACGAAGCGCGGCGGACGCGACATCATCTCTCCGGCCGTGAGGCGGCGACGCACCGCGCCGGGAAGGGCTTCCAGCACTCGACGGCGGGCGTCGTCGAGCGAGCCGCGGTGGATCGCAGAGGCCGCTTGGGCATGGCCTCCGCCTCCGAGCGCTGCTGCGACGGCGGCCGCATCGAGCTCCGCCACTCTCGTGCGAACGACGCAGAAGACCCGGTCCTCCATCTCGACAAGGCAGACGAGCGCGCGGCAGTCCGTCAGATCGACGATCTTGTGGGCGAGATTCGAGACGCCGTCGACGTACTCCGGCGAGCGGATGGCGGTCACGAGGATCTCGAAGCCCGCCACCTTGTGTGTCTCAGCCGCGGCCAGCAGCGCGTCCAGAAGCCCTCGCTCGGCCTCGCTCAGAGGCGCGTGGAGGTATTGCGCGACCATGTCCTGGCTCGCGCCGTGTCGTAGGCACCATGCCAGCGCTTCCGCGTCGCGAAGCGAGACTCCCGCATAGCTCAGCGACCCGGTGTCCTCGTGGATGCCGAGCGCGAACACGGTCGCCTCGAGCGGTGTGACGTCCAGCTCCCGCTCGGCGAGGATCGAAACCATCGTCGTCGTCAGGGCGCCGTCGTTCGAGCGGACGACGTTCTCCGGCCGGACCCAGTCGAGCTTCTCGTCACCGTGGTGGTCGAAGAGAACGACCTCGACTTTCGGATCCCGCGCGACACGCTCGAAGTCGCCCAGGCGGGCGGGGTGAGACGTCTCGACGACGATGAGTCGCTCGATCGCGCCGAGCTCGACCCGTCCCTGCTCGGCGACGTCGAGCGCCTCCGCGTGCAGGCGATAGAAGTCCCGGACGTTGCGGTTCAGGGAGCCTGACAGCGCGACGACGGCCCCCGGGTAGAGGCGGCGGGCCGCGAGCATCGCCGCGAAGGCGTCGAAGTCCGTGTTCCCGTGGGTGACGATGACATCCACGCCACAAAGGTTAGAGCCAGCCGGAAAACGAGCCCTAAGCCGGGGCCGCCCGCCGGCCGATGTTGGTGGAGCATGGAGTCTCGGGTCTCAGCCGTGACGGCCGATGCTTCCGTAGTTCCCGTCGAATCCGACCGCCGCACTGTCGAAGCAAGGGTTCTGGCCGTGCCCGCCGGGGTCTGGCTGGCTGCACTCGTCTTCGCCTCGGCCCTCGCGAGGTTCGTCGTCGCGCTGCGTTCTCCGGCGCCCTGGATCTTCCCTGACGAATGGATCTACGCTGAGCTGGCGCGAAGCTTCGGCGATTCCGGCCACTACCTCGTCTGGGGGGCTGATTGGCCGGTGCGGACGTTCGGGCCTCTGTATCCCGCGCTGATCTCGCCCGCCTACCGGCTGACGGGCTCCGTCGAGCAGGCCTACATGGTCGTTAGGGCGGTCAACTGCGTGCTCATGTCGCTCGCCGCCCTTCCCGCCTACTTCCTGGCGCGGAGGCTTCTCGACCGGCGGCTGGCGTTCCTTGCAGCCGTCCTGGTCCTCCTCGTCCCCTCCATGGTCTACACGACGAAGGTGATGACCGAGAACCTGGCCTATCCGATCCTTTTGACCGCCGCCCTCGCCTTCGTGCGGGCGCTGGAGCGACCTTCCGTCGGCCGCCAGGCGGCCGCGCTCGGGCTGATCGCCGTGAGCTACCTCACGCGTGCCGAGATGGTCGTACTCCTGCCCGCCTATCTGTCCGCGATCATCATGCTCGCCATCCTCGACGGTCGCTCGGAGCAGCGTCGGCCCGCTCCAGGAGGGCTTTTGCCGGCGCTCCGAAACTACCGTTTCACCTGGCTCGCCGTCCTCGGCGGAGCGATCCTCGTCGCGACTGCGCCCCTGGCCGCTGGACGTCCCCCGGCCGTCCTTCTGGGCGGGCACGAGCAGCTGCTGGAAAAGGTACGCCTGCTGGAGACTCCGCGCTGGCTCCTCTACCAGCTCGCCGAGCTCGACCTCGCCGTCGGCGTCGTTCCGTTCGCCGCCTTCGTGCTCGTCGTCGCCTTGGTCCTGGGCCAGCCCGATTCCTCCCGGGCGAGCCGCATCTTCGTTGCCCTCTCGCTGCCCCTCTTCGCGTGCTTCATGTTGTTGGGAGCGGTGTACGCGACGCAACCGCGACCGCTCCCGCACGTCTTCGAACGGTACGTCTTCTACGTCATGCCGTTTTTGCTCATCGCCGTGCTGTTCTGGCTCCAGCAGGGGCTCCCCCGTCCGCGCAGGTGGACGGCAGCCGCCGCGGGCCTCGCCTTCCTCTTGCCGGCTGCCCTTCCGTACGCGACGCTCCTCAACAAGCGAGAATGGGGGGTCTCGTCGAGCACGCCGGGACTCGTCCCCTGGGCACTTCTGCGGCCGATCTTCGGGGTCGACGCGCTCCTGGTCGTCGTGATTCTCGCCCTGACCGGGTCTCTTGTCCTCCTTTTTCTCCGAATCGGCCCGCAAAGGAGTGGCTTCATCGGGATGGCCGTTCTCTGCAACCTCTGGATCGTCACGCTGTTCGTGGCGACCGCGGACGCGCGCGTCTCACGGCGCGCCGCCGCCTATCAGGGGGGGTCCCCCCGAGCGTGGGTGGACGAGGCCGTTGGCCCGGGCGCGGACGTCGGCGCGATCTGGGCCGGCAACGGCGGCGCAGGCGAGCGCGCGGCCTTCGCCGTCCTCGAGACCCAGTTCTTCAACAAGAGCGTTCGAGCCATCTACCACGTCGAAAAGCTGAACACGAAAGGACTTCCCTCAAGACTCCTCGCCCTCCGAGGGAACGCTCTCTTTCTCGAAAGCGGACCGGAGGCGGGGCGCCCGCTTTCCGTTGACTACGTCCTGACCAACGAGGCATATCCGCTCGTGGGTCGGCCCGTCGCCCGAAGCCCCGAGGCTCACCTGGTCCTCTACCGTGTCGGCGGCCCGGTCCGCCTCCGCCCCTGATTTCTACGTGTGCGCGACGACTTCGATCTCGACGAGTGCTCCCATCGGAAGGCCCGCGATCTGCACCGTCGCCCGCGCAGGGAAGTCCGGGCCCACGAAACGTGCGTAGACCTCGTTCATCGCGGGGAAGTCGCCGAAGTCGACGAGGAAGATGGACGTCTTGAGGACGTTTTCCAGGCTCGACCCGGCTGCTTCCAGGACGGCGGACATGTTCTTCATGGCCTGCTCGGTCTGCGCCTCGATGCCGCCCCCGACGACCTGGTTCGTCTCGGGATCGAGCCCCACCTGGCCCGCGACGAAGACAAGATCGCCGTGCACGATGCCCTGGGAGTACGGGGCGCCCTGGAATGGAGCCGGCGCCTTCTCGGTGTGAACGACCCGCTTGCTCACGCGGAGTCCACGCGCTCGATGCTCGCGCCGAGCGCCCGCAGCCGCTCGTCGATTCGCTCGTAGCCCCGGTCGATCTGGCCGGCATTCCCGATCATCGACGTCCCCTCCGCGCAAAGGCTCGCGATCAGCATCGCCATGCCCGCGCGGATGTCCGGGCTCTCGAGCCGTTCCCCGTATAGCCGGCTCGGACCGCTCACGACGGCACGATGCGGGTCGCAGAGGATGATGCGGGCCCCCATTCCGACCAGCTTGTCCACGAAGAAGAGGCGGTTCTCGAACATCTTCTCGAAGATCAGGACCGTCCCCTGAGCCTGAGTCGCAATCGCAAGCGCAATTGACGTGAGATCGGCCGGAAACGCTGGCCACGGGCCGTCTTCAATCTTGGGAATCTGGGAGCCGATGTCGTCCTTGACCACGAGCTCCTGTCCTCCCGGCACGCGAACGGAATGCTCGCTCATGTCCCAGGTGACGCCGAGCCGGTCGAAGCCCGGCCAGATCGCCGACATGTGCTCGGGGACGACGTCTTCGATCAGGATGTCGCCGTCCGTCACGGCCGCGAGGCCGATGAAGCTAGCGACCTCGATGTGATCCGGGCAGATCCGCCACTCTCCTCCGCGGAGCCGGTCGACGCCGCGAACCCGGAGGACGTTCGAGCCGATCCCCTCGATCTCGGCGCCCAGCGAGACGAGGAAGCGGCACAGATCCTGCACGTGCGGCTCGCTCGCGGCGTTGGCGATCACGGTCTCCCCCTCGGCGAGCACGGCCGCCATGAGGACGTTCTCCGTTCCGGTCACGGAGGCTTCGTCGAGGAAGACGGACGCGCCGCGCAGGCGCTCCGCGCGCATGGTGTAACGACGATTCGCGTGGATGTCCGCGCCGAGCTGGGAGAGCGCATGAATGTGTGTGTCGAGTCGCCGGCGCCCGATGACATCCCCTCCGGGAGGAGGCACAATCGCTTCGCCTTCGCGGGCGAGCAATGGCCCGGCGAGGAGGATGGACGCGCGGATCCGGCTACAGAGCTCCTCGTCCAACTCGCGCTTCGACAGTCCGCCCGCGTGGAGGCGAACCTCCCCCACTCCGACGTGCTCGACGTCCACGCCGAGGTCGGCAACGAGCGCGAGCATGGTCTCCACGTCCCTGATCGTCGGCACGTTCGTGAGCAGCACGGGCTCTCCCGTGAGCAGGCACGCCGCCACGATCGGCAAGGCCGCGTTCTTGTTGCCGGCGGCGCGGATCGTGCCGTTCAGAGGCCGGCCGCCTTCGATGACGAAGGCTTCCACCAGGGCGTCGGTGACGAGAGTTTCAGGCATCAAGATAGACCCGGCCTCGGACAGTAGTACGAAAAGCGCAGAGTATGCTAGTCGGCCGGATGGACGTGACTCGCGAGCAGGCGTGGGAGACGCTCACGCGCTACACGCAGAGCGAGGCGCTCCGCCGTCACGCGCTCGCTGTGGAGGCCGCGGTCGGCTGGTACGCGCAGGTGTTCGGCGGGAACGAGGAGCTCTGGCGCGCCACCGCCCTCCTCCACGACTTCGACTACGAGATCCATCCCACGCTCGACAAGCACCCTCAGGACGGCGCTCCGATGCTGCGCGAGGAGGGGTATCCCGAGGAGCTGATCGAGTCCGTCCTCTCCCACGCCGAGCACCTCGAGCTGCCCCGCGACACGGAGCTCAAGAAGACGCTCTTCGCCTGCGACGAGCTCGCAGGGTTCATTCACGCCTGCGGCCTCGTCCGGCCCGACGGGATCGAGACGCTGGAGCCGAAGTCGGTCAGGAAGAAGCTCAAGCAGCCTTCGTTCGCCGCCGGCGTGCACCGGGACGAGGTCTACCGCGGCGCCGAGGAGCTCGGGGTCGCACTCGACGACCACATCCGGAACGTCGTCGCCGCGATGCGCCCGATCGCCGGCGACCTCGGCCTGCGGACCGAACCCTCCTAACCTAGCGCCGCGAGGAGCCTGTCGAGATCTTCCTCGCTCGTCCAGAAGCCGCACGAGGCGCGCAGCCAGCCGAGGCCCGGAAGGTCGCGGACGAGCACGCCCGCCTCCGAGAGCTGCACGACGGCCTCGGCCGAGTCACCTTCCGCCTTCCACGTGACGATCGTGGCCTGGCCGGGCTCCGTAATCACCTCGTAGCGTTCCGCGAGGAGGTCTCTGAGACGGGCCGCCTGTTCACGAGCGTGCGTGAACCGCTCCTCCCCGGCCTCCTCGGCGAACGCAAGCGACTGGAGGAGTCCGGCTACGGAACCGAGCGGGATCCAGCCGGGATCGAAGCGGGCAGCGCCCGCCTTGGGCGTGTACCGCACCTCGGCCTCCCAGTCCCAGGAACCGTAAGAGGGAAAAGTCATGCGCAGCTCCTCGACCCGCTCCGGCCGCACATAGAGCGCACCAGTCACGTCCGGTCCGAGCAGCCACTTCTGCGCTGAGAGGGTGTAGAAGTCGCAGCCGAGCTGCTCCACGTCGACCGGGATTGCCCCCGCCGCCTGAGCCCCGTCGACGAGGAGCGGCGCGCCTCGCCCGGCGAGCTCCGCCACGGGCAGCACCGCTCCTGTCAACCAGGAGACATGGGAGAGGGCGATGAGACGCGTGCTGTCCGTGATCGCGGCGTCCAGCGCGTCCAGGATCTCTGCGGCCGGCAGGTCGCGGACCTCGACGACCCGAAGCGCGGCGCCTGAGGCGGCCAGCCCGCCAAAGAGGCCCGGGTGCTCGGAGTCCGTCGTCACCACCTCGTCGCCGGGGCCGATTCCGAGGCCTGTGAGCACGACGTTGCAGCCCTCCGTCGTCGAGCTTGCGAGCGCGATGGTCTCCGGCGCGGTCTTCAAGAAGCGGGCGAGCTCCCTCCGGAGCTTCTCTCGCCCCTCGAGCAGGGTCTCGAAGTACTTCTTGCTCGACCGCCCCTCGAGGAGATCGCGTTCGAGGACGCGGGCCATCGCGTCCGCGGTCCGGCGTGGCAGCGGACCATTGGTTCCCGCGTTCAGATAGGCGAACCGCTCGAGAACGGGGAGCTCGGCTCGAATCGCCCTCAGCTCCATGCGATCACCGCCTCGACCGGAGCATGGTCGGAGAGAAGGTGGTCGTTCACCCGCCGACGTTCCTTCGGCCATGGCTCCGGACCGCGCTCGAGCTGGAGACCCCGAACGAGGATTTGGTCGATTCCGGCGATCGGAGGCGAGAAGTCCGGGACCATGAAACGGGGCACGTTGAAGTCCCCGCAGAGCACCACACCCCCTGCCCCGCGCAAGAACTCCGCCGCGAGGCCCACCTCGACCTTCGCGCGGTCGGGGTTGTTCGTGGCGTGCAGGTTGCCGACGACGAGGCTTCGGTCGTCGATCTCGACTTCGACGACCTGGCAGACGCGTCGCTGACGACGGCCCGTGATCGCCTCCCAGCGCGACACCTCGGGGTTCATCACGTAGGCGTCATGCTTCCCGACCTCGAAGTGCGGGTTGAGCAGGACGGCGTTGGCCTGCCCCGCGACGGTGAACCGCATGCGCACCGGATCGAGGTCGGTGACGAACCGGGCGACGGGGCCGAGGAAATTCGGAACCGTCACCGCCCAGACGGTCTGCATCCCGCTCCAGCGCTCGAGCCGCCCGAGCGCCCAGAGCGGCACCTCCTGCAGGGCGACGATGTCCGGCGCCTCCAGGCTGACCAGGCGCACCATCCGCTCCAGGTACGTCCGCCCGGTCTTCGGATACGTGCGTCCGTGATAGAGGTTCCACGTGCGGACGAGCAGGCTCACAGCGCGCGCAGCATAGAAACGTGGCCAGGCGCTTCGTCGATCTCGTCGAGCGACAGCTCGATCTCTTCGCCGCCGAGCAGGCGGGCCTGATCGCAGACGTCGAGGCGGCGCTCGGGGCTTACGACCGCGCACCACGCGGCGAGGCTGAAGAGCGCTACGGCGATTTCCTAGACCTCGTCGAAACGGGCACCGACGAGCTGATCGAACTGCGCGAGAACTACGCGGCATCGCTTGACGACGAAGCTGCCGAGGAGTACCGGGATGTCTTCAACGATGTCGTCCGCCGGCGCCTGCCCCGCTTCGGGCTCGAGCTCGACTAAGACGGTTTTCCGTGTCACGATGAGAGGCTGTCGAGTCGTTCTGATTGGGGAGGGGTCTGATGCACCGTCGTTTCTTGTTCGTCCTCGCTGCGCTTGTAGCGGTCCTCGCCTTCGCCGGCACAGCCGCGGCCGCGAGGATTCCGGGTCAGTACATCGTCGTCGTCAAGAGCGGCTATGACGGCCGCGTCGTCGCCAGAGATCATGCGCGTTACGCCGGGGCAGAGGTGCTGTACACGTACGGACGCGCGCTCAACGGCTACGCCGCCCGCCTGACGCGGGCCGGACTCGCGGCCGTGCGCTCCGACAGCCGTGTCGCGTATGTCTCGGCCGACCGTACGGTCCACGCCGTCGCTCAGACGCTGCCGACGGGGATCAACCGCATTCAGGGCGACAGCTCGAGCACCCTCTCGGGCAACGGGAGCGGGTCGGTTGGCACCGCCGTTGCGGTCATCGACACCGGGATCGATCGCTCACACCCCGACCTGAACGTGGCCGGTGGAAAGAACTGTTCGACCGGGCGGAGCTACAACGACGGTAACGGCCATGGCACGCACGTCGCCGGCACGATCGCGGCCAAGGACGACGGAAACGGCGTCGTCGGCATGGCGCCGGGAGCGGCTCTCTACGCCGTGCGCGTCCTGAACAACAGCGGCTCGGGCTCGTGGTCCTCGATCGTCTGCGGGATCAACTGGGTGACCGCTAACGCCGCGTCGAAGGGCATCAAGGTCGCGAACATGAGCCTCGGCGGCTCCGGTTCCGACGGCGCCTGCAATTCCGACGCGCTCCACCAGGCAATCTGCAACTCGGTCGGCGCCGGAATCACGTACGTCGTTGCCGCCGGGAACAGCGGCACCGACTTCAAGGGATTCGTGCCGGCCGCGTACGATCAGGTTCTGACCGTGACCGCCGTGGCCGACTTCAACGGTCAGTCCGGCGGCGGCGCGGCGGCCACCTGCCGCGCAGACGTCGACGACACCGCCGCGGACTTCTCGAACTACGCGACGCTCGCGAGCGACCAGAGCCACACGATCGCCGCGCCCGGCGTCTGCATCCTCTCGACGTGGAAGGGTGGCGGCTACAACACGATCTCCGGTACCAGCATGGCCTCGCCCCACGTCACCGGGACGGCCGCACTCTGCATCAGCACCGGGGCTTGCTCGGGCACCCCCGCGCAGATCATGCAGAAGCTGCGCAGCGACGCGGCGGCGCAGCCGTCGAGCTACGGCTTCACCGGCGTGTCCGGTCGCTTCTACAGCGGTCTCGTATACGCCGGCGGCTACTAGCGAGAGACCCTGAAGAAACCCGGTGGCGCGAGCCCGGCGAGGGCTCGCGTCACTGGGTCGACTCCGAGGTCCCGGTCCTCACGGCGCTCCTTCCGCCGGACCGCCGCGCGAACGACGAGGCCGCCGAGAAAGCGGGCCGGCTCGGGAGGGAAGCGGGCCGGGACCCCGCGGTTCAAGCCGGCTCCCGACCATTCGTCGGCGAGCCCGAGCGCGCTCGAGGTCAGGATCTTGGCGAAGGTGAGCGACGGCGCCACGCCGTTCCCCGAGTAACCGGTGCCGTAGACGATCGGGACCCGGCCCGACAGACGCCCGGCAAAGGGAAGCCCGTCCGTCGTCCGGTCGATCGGTCCTCCCCAGGCATTCGTCACGGGCACGCCTTCGGCGGCTGGCACGAGGCGGACGAGGTCGGCCTTCAGCTCCTCGGTCTGGTCGCCGCTGTAGTCGAAGTTCGAGTTCACGCGACCGCCGAAGGCGAGCCGGCCGCCGCCGCGGCCGAACGCGACGCGACCATCTTTGGTCGTCCGGTAGTAGTGCACCATCAGGCGGCTGTTCGAGATCGCCTCGCCCCCGGTCCAGCCGCTCTCGGCGAGCCGCTCCGGCATCGGCGCCGTCGCCACCATGTCGCTTGCGACCGCGACGAGTGCGCGGGACAGCTCGGGGATCTTGATCGCCCACGCGTTCAGCGCGAGGACGACGGCGCCGGCGCGGACCGCCCCGGAAGGCGTGCGCACCACCCCCGCCTCCCGGTCGAGGTCGATCATCGCGGTGCGCTCGTAAATCCGCACTCCCCGTTCCAGGGCGACGCGCCGGAGGCCGCGCGCGAGTAATGCCGGCTGGACGGTGGCCGCGGTCTTTTCGTAGGCGGCGCCCAGGTGCACCGGCGAACCGGTGCGCGCTTGCACCTCCGCCGCGCTCAGGAGCTCGAACGGATGCTCCCCGTACGCCTCCGCAGCTGCAACTGCCCCTTCCCAGGAGCCGACCTGCGCGGGAGAGGTCGCCGTCCATAGCCAACCGCCCTGGTGGAAGTGCGCGTCCACCCCCTCGCGCTCGCAGAACTCTCCGATCTCCGCGATCGCCGCTTCGGAGGCCTTCACGAGCCGGAGTGCCTCCTCCTTCCCCAGTCGCTTCTGAAGGGTCTCGATCTTCGGCCACCAGGAGAGGGCGAAGCCGCCATTTCGGCCGGAAGGGCCCCCGCCGCAGATGTCGGCTTCGAGCATGACGACGGTGGCATCGGGCTGGAGCTCCTTGATGCGGAGCGCCGTCCAGAGCCCCGTATAGCCCCCGCCGACGATGCAGACATCGGCCTCGATGGTCTCGAAGAGCTCGGGAGTCTCGGCTGCTTCCTCGCCGAGAAGCGCCTCCTGGAGCCAAAGGGAGCGGGCCACCGCCATTCGCCCAACCCTACCGAGCGCTCAGCGGATGCCGCTGTCGAACGCCAGCTCGACCTCCGCGAACTCGTGCGCGTGCACGGTGACGTCGACCGGCTTCAGGAACGGCAGTCCTGCGGACTCCGACTCCAGGACGTACCGGCCCGGCACGAGGCGCACCTCGAACCGCCCCTGTCCGTCCGTCTTCACCTTCGCGACGACGGCGCCGTCCTTTCGCACCACGAAGGAGCCGGTGTAGGGCGGCTCTGAAATCGAACATGGCTCGACGGGGCATGCCGGTCCGAGGAGCGCGCGACCGCGAATGCCGGAGTCTGCGCCGCCTGCGGAGCTCCCGCCGCACGCGGTCAGAACCGTGACGGCGGCGAGGAGGCAAACGAGCTTCATGCCGGTGAGACTGGCCGCGGCGCCGGATGGTTCCTTAGCGGCCTCCGAAGTGGTGCGCTCCTGGCATCGCCGCGACCACTTCGGCTTCGTTGGCGGCCTGTCGGGCGAGCGGGCCCAGGGTGGTGAACTCCTCCACGACGACGTTCCTGTTGCGCTCGTAGCGTTCGAAGCGGCCGCGGGCGAGCAGGAGCGGCTCCCCCCGGACGAGGGCCCGGTAGCGCTCGTACACGGCGGGCGGCACGACGAGGTTCACCTGGGCGTGCTCGTCCTCGAGGAGCATGAAGACGACGCCGTTCGCAGTCGCGGGGCGCTGGCGCGCGACGACGAGGCCGGCAATGGTCACCGGGCTCCTGTTCTCCAGATGCTCGAGGTCGAGGCTCGTCAGGACCTGGGCGGGGAGATGCGGCCGGAGGAGCTCGAGCGGATGCACACCCACAGAGAGGCTCGTCGTGCGATAGTCGGCCAGCATCCGCTCCCACGGGGTTTGCTCGGGGAGGTCGGGGATCTCCGACGTGGGCTCGAACGGGAGAGCCAGCTGCCTCTCCGCGCCGCCGGCTCCCACACTCGCCGAACGTGGAGCCAGCCCGAGCCGCCAGAGGAGCTGTCGCCGTGGCCATCCAAACGAATCGCATGCTCCGGACGCGACCAGAGCTTCCAGCGCCGGCCGGTCGAGCGGTGCACGCTGCGCCAGCTCGATCACGCTGCGGAAGGAGCCCGCGCGCTCGCGCTCCTCGACGAAGTCCTTAGCCGGCCCCTCGCCGAGGCCCTTGACGTAACCCAGCCCGACGCGGACGCCGTCGCCTTCGATCCGGCACTTGTCGGAGCTCGTGTTCACGTCCGGAGGCAAAACCTCGACCCCGCGGCGCTGTGAGTCACGGACGAGGCTGGCGGGCGGGTAGAAGCCCATCGGCTGGGCGTTCAGGAGGGCACAGAGAAACTCGGCCGGGTAGTGGTGGCGCAGCCAGGCCGACTGGTAGGCGAGGAGCGCGAAAGCGGCCGCGTGCGACTTGGGGAAGCCGAACGATGCGAAGCCGTTGATCTTCGTGAAGACGAGCTCGGCGGTCCCCCGGTCGACGCCGTTGCTCGCAGAGCCTTCGTAGAAACGCTCGCGATATGCCTCGATGGCGTCGTGGCTCCGCTTGCGGCTCATCGCTCGTCGAAGGCCCTCGGCCTCCCCCACGCTGAAGCCGGCAAGCGCCATGGCGACGTCGAGCACCTGCTCCTGGAAGATGATCGCGCCGAGGGTGTCCTCGAGGCACTCGGCGAGGAGCGGGTGGTCGTAAGGGACTGCGTAGCCCGGGTCCTCCCGCTTGCGCTGCCGGCGCTCGACGTACGGATGCACCGCCTTCCCCTGGATCGGCCCCGGGCGCACGAGCGCGACCTGGACCGTAAGGTCGTCGAGGTTCTCCGGTCGGGTGCGGAGGAGGCTCTGCATCTGGGCGCGGCTCTCGATCTGGAAGAGACCGACGGTGTCCGCCCCCTGGATCTCCCTGTAGACCGCCTGGTCGTCCAACGGAATGCGCGAGAGGTCGATCGTCTCGCCGCGCAGGCGGACGATCTGGTCGACGCACTCCTCGACCGCCGAGAGCATGCCCAGGCCGAGGAGGTCGATCTTGAGGAAGCCGGCATCGGCGCAGGAGTCCTTGTCCCACTGGCAGTTACGCCGCCCTTCCATGGCCGCAGGCTCGACGGGGACGATCTCGACGAGCGGCCGGGTGGAGATGACCATCCCGCCCGGGTGCTGGGAGAGGTGGCGCGGGAGGCCGCCTATTTCCGCTGCGAGCTCGCCGAGCGCCCGCCAGCGCGGCGAGCGGAGCTTGGCTGCCGCCCCGGGCAGATGCTCGATCTCCTCGGCGACGCGGCGAGGGCTGCCCTCGGTGAGACGCGCGAGCCGCTCCAGCTCGGCCGGCGGGAGCCCGAGCGCCTTCCCCACGTCACGGATGGCCCCGCGCGAGCGGTACGTGGAGAAGCTCGCCACGAGCGCCGTGTGCTCGGGCCCGTATTTCTCGATCACGGCGACGATCAGCTTCTCGCGGATGTCGCGGGGGAAATCGAGGTCGATGTCCGGCACCGCGACCAGCTCACGATTGAGGAAGCGCCCGAGGGCGAGGCCGGCCGAGACCGGATCGACGTGCGAGAGGCCGGTGAGGAAGCAGACGATCGAGCCGACCGAGCTTCCTCGCCCTCTTCCTGGGGGAAGTAAATGGCGCGGGGAGCCGGGCCCTCTCACCTCGAAGGAGACTTCGCGGGCGAGCTCGAGCACCTCCCAATGGAGGAGGAAGAAGCCCGAGAGGCCAAGCTCGGTGATCAGCGCCAGCTCCTCCCGCAACCGGGCTTCCGCTCGGGTGCGCAGGGAAGCAGGCGCATTCCTGTAGCGGTCCTGAAAAGCTCGCTCGCAGACCCGTGCGAGCTGGACATCCGCGGGATCGAGGCCGTCGGAGAAGTCCGGATAGCGGTAGCCGAGCTCCTGGGTGAGATCGAACTCCAGACGCTCGGCGAGCTCGGCGGTCGCCTGCACTGCGCCGGGGTCGTCGGGGAAGCGGGCGGTGGCCTCCGTTGGGGAGAGGAGGGCTCGCTCTCCGTTCCCATGCCGTTCCGCCTCGCAGGCCTCCAGCGGGACCTTGTGCTTCACGGCCACGAGCACGTCCTGCAGGTGGAGGCGACGCGGATGGTGCGCATGCGGGTCACCGGTCGCGATCGTGCGGACTCCGAGCTCCCGAGCGAGGTCGCGGAGTGCGGCGTTGCGGCGCGCGTCGCCACGGGAGTACGGGCGCTGCAGCTCGACGAAGAAGCGGTCGCGGCCGAAGGCGCGTGCGAGGCGCGCGGCCGCGTTCGGATTCCGGACGGCAAGGCCGTGGCGGGCGCAGCCGGAAAGACAGACGAGGCCCTCGTTCCGCTCGGTGAGCAGGGTAAGGTCGAGGCGCGGGTTCAGACGCTCGTGCGCGTGGGCGGCCGTGAGCAGGCGGCAGAGGTTCGCGTAGCCTCGCGGCGACTCCACGAGGAGGGTGACATGCGAGCCGTCGGCGAGCGTCGCTTCCGCGCCCGTGATCGGCTTGACGCCGACCGCCTTGGCGGCGTGAGCGAACTCGAGCGAACCGTAGACGCCGTCGTGGTCGGTGAGCGCGAGCGCGGAATAGCCGAGCTCGGCCGCGCGCACAGCCAGCTCTTCGGGAAGCGAGGCGCCGTCGAGGAAGGAGTAGGCCGAGTGGGCATGGAGCTCGATGTAGCTCATGCGTTACGTTCCGCGCGCCACCCGCGCGCCTTCCAGCGATACGCTGACAGCGGGTGGTGGTTCGGGGTGGCCCCACTAACTTGGAGGTTGAAACCGTGGACGCACAGACCCGCTTCGACGAGATCGTCGACGACGTCCTCGCGAAAAACGGAGATCTCGAGAAGACGCAGATGATGGGCATGCCGTCCGTGAAGCGGAACGGGAAGCTCGTCGTCGGGTTCTGGAAGGACACGATGGTCTTCAAGCTTCCGGATGCAGCCCAACGAGAGCAGGCGCTCGCCCTCGACGGAGCGGCCCTGTTCGACCCCGGTGAACGCGGGCGGCCGTTCAAGGAGTGGGTCGCCGTCCCGCACACACACGCCGACCGCTGGCCCGCCTTGGCCGACCAGGCCCTCAGATAAGTGGCCACGACCGCGAGTACGGTTGTCCGCCTCGCCGTCTGCAAACCGTCGCATCCCTGAGTCCTCGGTCGGCCCCATACCTAGAGTCGGTATGCGGCCTCTCCTGTGTAACTGAACGCGGACGCGTATCGGTTTTCGCCGGCGAGCCGGGAACGCACTCACGGTCGCGACCACTAGGCCTTCTGCCTGAACCACCTCTCCCGCTCTTCGTCATAGAAGACCGAGATGTTCTCGCCCGTCTCGAGGACGAGGTCGAAGTACCGCCGCCGAACCGGCTCGTCGGTCCACCAGCGGTCGGCAACGCGCCATTCCTCGCGCAGGGACGAGACCACCACCCCGCCGACCGCCGTCGGCACCCCTTCGAGCGCCTCGACGTCGGCCAGGCGGGGCTCGTTCAGTCGTCGCGCGGCACGAGAATCGCCCTGGTCTCGGGAATGCGCGACCACGGCGCGACCTCCACGACGGTGCAGACGGCGTCGATCCCGACAGCCGCACGTACCTGCCGCAGCCCTTCGCGGAGACGGCCCCGGAGTCGACTGCCGCGCGGACGGACGAGCTCGGCCTGAGTCCCCACGGACTCCGTCAGTTCCCCCAGCTCGAGGCGAAGCTCGACCGCCGGCGCGGGCAGTTCTAAAAGTTTCGGCGCGAGCGCCTGCCGGAGCCGTGTCCGCTCGGCGGTCGGCTCGCGCAGGGTCACCACCCGCCGCCAGGAGCCCCCGCCCACGAGCCTCGCGGAGACCGCCACACGCCGGGGCATCCGGCCGCCGCGCTCGTCACGGGCGAGGAGACGATCGAGGAGCGCCGACAGCGCCCGCGCGAGCGTGAGCTCGTTTGCCACCGGCTCGGGGAACTCGAGCGCCTCGGCGATCTCCGCAGGAGGCCTCCGGGCCGTGATCCGTGCGTCGCCTTCCCCGTTGGCGAGCCGCCAGGCTTCCCCTCCCTCCGCACCCAGACGATCGGCGACCGCTGCATGTGGAAGGCGGGCGAGGTCTCCCAGCCGTTTGACCCCCAGCTCGGATAGCTCTTCACGGCGCTCGGGACCGAGCGGGAGAAGATGGAGCGGCAGCGGCGCAAGAAAGAGCTCTGTCTCCTCGTCGTCGATGACGAGAGCGCGTCCAGCAGGAGCGACGCTCGCGGCTGCAAGGGCGGCGAATCGCCGCTCAGCCACTCCTACCTGAGGCTCCCAAACGGACCCGACGGCGTCGAGCGCCCGCTGCACAGCAGCTTGCACTCCCCCCGCGAGCCGTTCGATTCCGCGAGTCTCGAAATAGGCACAGCCCGGCTCAGCCGGCTCCACCGCCAGGCCGGACTCTTCGAGCCGGCGCAGGATCCGCTCCCACTCCGCCTCGACGCCGGCCGGATCCTGCTCGACCAGATGGAGATCAGGGCAGGTGGCGAGCGCCTCGGAGAGCCGCATTCCCGGGCGCACCCCCGCCTCCTCGGCCGCGCGTGTGCACGCACCGACGAGCGGCCGCTCTCCAGGCGCGGCTGCGAGAGCGACAGGTGCTTTGCGAAGCTCAGGCCGATCCCGGAGAGCGGCCCGCAGTGCGAAAGCTGGAATGTTCAGGCATGCGATCATGGGAACGTATGTTCTACACGAACACACGTTCTCCTGTCAAGGAGGGTTTGGCGAAATAACAGGCCAGGAGGGTTTGACGAGACGCGCGGCCGCCTTCGATCGAGTGAGCGGAACGGCCTGCGCCCGACTGAGCGCCTGGCGAGCCGAGCCAGCATCGTGAGGCCGCCGTGAAGGGCCACGCGCTCCAAGCCACGGACGGCAACAGCGCGAATCCGTAGTCGTGCTTTAAGCGCCTTTCGCTTTATCTAAGCCAAATCCTAAGGCTTCCGGCGGCCAGAGCGGGGGATCCACGACCACCTTATGGCTTTCTCTATGGGAGCGGAGGGAACGGGCCACTTTTCCTTCCCCACAGCGCTCACACCGGAGGTATGTGCGCTCGTCCAACCACGCCTGCCCCATTTGTGACCGGGAGGCAATCGTAAAAAGCAGCGCCAAGGCGCTGTCATACGTCGAGTATAGGACGGTTATGCCGGCGTTCCTCGCCCCCTTCGGCGCTTCCTTCGCCGATAGGGGACGCGTGCCATCTCTTACGGGTTGAATGGAACCCGAAGCCAATTGCCGGCGTCGGGCACCCTGTCCTCCCGCCCGTTGTAGAGGCTCTTCGCGCGAATCTGAATGTCCACCTCGCTCGATCCGCCCGAAGGAACGAAGAAGACGTCGACCGGATGGACGAACTGCGCCGTCACGTTGTCCGGACGCTCGATCGGAATGGGCTCGAACTCCGAGCCGCTACCGCTCAGGCGCAGTGCGAGTTCGCCGTCACCCCAGATCATCCGTCCGCGGTAGTCGGCCTGCCCGTCGAGGTCGACGTCGTAAAAGATCGTGATTCTGTTGGGCCCTTGCTCGCCCAAAGCAGGGCCGACGAGAACATTCGAGCTCCAGGGCTCGTAGGTCGCGAGCGACACCGCTAGCAGGTCGCCGGTCCGGGTGGCGTTCAGGTTGCGGATGTCGAGCTGGCCGTCGACGTCGTCGGGATCGTTACCCGCGGGCGCAGCCGTGGTCGTGGCGACCGTCGGCGCTGCCGCCTCGACCGTCGTCGTCGCCTGGACCGTCGTGGTGATCTCGACGGTCTCGGTTTCGCTCGAGGAACAGCCCGCCAGCACCAGCAGGACGACGAGCAGGATGCCCTTCATGCGCGAACTATCTCAGCCGCGGGGCCTCGCATCGCCACGAAGCGCGGCACTGCGCTCGCGACGTTCTCGCGAGCGCACCAGACAAGGTCCTTTTCGATGCTTCGGTGGTGTGGGTTGACCGAAGCCCGGAAGGCGTCCTCGGCAGTCGGGAACGATCGGGCGATCCTCACCGCCGCCTCGGCCCCGTCCGTCCGCTCGCCGCCGAGCAGCTCGGCGATCCGGCCCGCGCAGTAGGCGTCGTCCAGAGCGAACTGGCCGTCGACGCCCGCGCAGACCACTTCCACGTCCTCCCCACGCTCACGAGCCGCCGACGCGACCCTCTCGAGGTTGAGCAGGCTGCCGACGAAGACGACGTCGCAGTCCGCCGCGGCCTCGACGATGGCCCGCGTTCCGTTGGTCGTCGTGAGGATCAGCGTCTCGGCCTTCGGCTCGAGGAAATCCTGCGGCGAGTTGCCGAAGTCGAAGCCTTCGACGCGGAGCGCCTGCCGTTCTCCCGCGAGGACGGCGTCCTCGATCTCCTCCCTGAGCGCCTGCGCTTGCTCGACCTCCGCGCAGCAGAGCACGCGCCGATAACCGCTCTCGAGCGCCTGGACGATCGTCGAGCTGGCGCGCAAGACGTCGACCACGATGCCCGTCGGGACCGCGGTTGCCTCGGCTGGTGTAAAGGCGACGTGCACGCGCACGGCTCGTGACGTTATCCGCGCGCGGCCTCGTTACGATGAACCCGATGGCAACGCCCGAGCAGACGCAGACCCAGGTCTGCTACCGCCATCCACGGAACGAAACCGCCGTCAGTTGCTCCAACTGCGGGCGCCCGATCTGCACCGACTGTATGGTCTTCAGCGCTGTCGGCATCAAGTGCCCCGAATGCGCCGGGCAGCCGACCGGGCCGAAACGGGCCGCTACCCGCGTCCGGGCCGCTGCGAGTGAAGGCACGGGCTTCAGCGTGACCAACGCGCTGATCGTCGCCAACATCGCCGTCTATCTCGTGCAGGCCTCCGGAGGGGGGACGTTCACGAACCCCGCAGGAGAGATCTTCCAGAAGGGCTACCTGCGCGCATACGAGGTCGGAGCCGGCGAGTGGTGGCGGCTCATCACGTACGGCTTCCTGCACGGGAGCCCGATCCACCTTCTCTTCAACATGCTCATGCTCTGGTGGTTCGGCCGGGCGCTCGAGGCTCTGTTGGGGCGCGGCCGCTTCCTCGCTGTCTACTTCCTGTCGATCCTCGCCGGTGGCGCAGGGGCCCTGCTTCTGTCGCCCACGAACCCGACCATCGGAGCCTCGGGAGCCGTTTTCGGCATCCTCGGGGCGGGACTCGTGCTCGAACGCAACCGCATCAACGTCTTCGGCGGGTCTGCGCTCTTCGTCGTTATCTTCAACCTCGCCTTCAGCTTCACGGTCTCATACATCTCGATCGGGAGCCACATCAGCGGGCTCGTCGGCGGTGCCCTCACGGTGCTCGTCCTCTCGCGCTTCGGCAAGGGGCACGCCGTCTACGGCCGCTTCGACCTCGCCGCGGCCGCGGGCCTCCTCGCGATCGGCATCGTCAGCGTCGCCATCGCCTACCTCCGCGTGCGCGGGTACGCCTGACGGTCGAAGTCCGAACACTGACGGACGGCGGCCAGAGCGCTCTCGAGATCGCCGAATACGTCGGGGAGTTCATCTCCGCCGCGCGGGAGAGCCTCGACCTCGCCCTGTATGACTTCGACCTCGAGCAGCCGACCGCCCGACTCGTGGCAAGCGCGCTGTCGAACGTCGCCCGGCGTGGTGTCGCCGTTCGGCTGGCATTCAACGCGGACTACGCAAACCCGATCCCGGTGCCCCCGCCCCCGCGCGCCGAGCCGAATCTCATCGACAGCCTCGACGTGCCGACCAAGCCGATTCCGGGCGTTCCCGACCTCATGCACCACAAGTACGTCGTCCGTGACGGGGAGGCCGTCTTCACCGGCTCGACCAACTGGACGGACGACTCCTGGAGCCGCGAGGAGAACGTCATCGCCGTCGTCCAATCGGACGGGGTGGCGCACGCGTATGCAACCGACTTCGAGCAGCTCTGGAGCACGGGCAACGTCGCCGAGAGCGGCTTCGTCGATCCCAATCCCATCCGAGTGGACGGGAGACGCGTGCGGGCCTGGTTCTCACCCGGCCACGGCGAGGCCATGGCGACGCGCATCGCGCACCGGATCAAGCGTGCCAAGAGCCGGATCCGCGTCTCTTCCCCGGTCATCACCTCGGGCCCAGTCCTGGGGGCGCTCGCGGAGGCGATCTCCGACGGCAAGGTCGACGTCGCAGGCGTCGTCGATGCCACCCAGATGAAGGGCGTCTACCACCAGTGGACGCTGAACGGGAACGCCTCGTGGAAGATGCCGCTGATCGCGCGCGTGCTCGGCCAAGCACCGTTCTCGGGCAAGGAGTCGACGCCTTATGGCCAGGGCGATGTGCACGACTACATGCACGCCAAGGTCGTCGTGACCGACGACTACGTCTTCGCGGGCAGCTTCAACCTCTCGCACTCCGGCGAGCGGAACGCCGAAAACGTCCTCGAGCTCGAAGATGCCGAGCTGGCCGAGCGCCTGGCTGCATTCGTCGACGACATCCGCGGCCACTATTCGGCAGCGCCGCTTCCCCCGGGAGAAAGCACGCTCGAATAGGGGAAGGGCACCCCCGGTCGCCTGCCGATACTTTGAGCCGGTGCGGCGTTTTCTCTTCATTGCGGTGCTGGTCGTCCTCGTCCTCCCCACGTCGTCAGGGGCGGCCGTACGCCTCGGCGTGTCCGGCGACAAGGCGAGATTCCGGTCGCAAACTGGTCAGCGTTCCCAGATCGACCTCGCGTTCATGAACTGGGGAAGCGGTGTCAACAACCCGAGCTGGCTCGACAACTTCTTCGCAGCGCACGGGCCGATTCCGATGATCTCATTCGGCACCAAAGCGAACGGCGGAGCCGAGGCGATCACGCCTCGTGGGATCGCAAAGGGCTTCGGCGACCGCTACCTCACCCGGATCAGCAAGGCGGCGAACCGCTTCGGGAGCGCGGCGTACATTCGGCCGCTCGCAGAGATGAACGGGCACTGGAATTACTACTGCGCCTACAACTCGAACGGCTCCTATCGGGGCAGTGCCCACTCGACGCGGAACTTCCGCAGAGCCTTCCGCCGCATCTACCTGATCATGAAGGGCGGCACACGCACGGATATCAACGCACGTCTGGCGAACATCGGGATGCCCCCGTTGCGCATCTCCGGCGACATCCCCGAGAATCCGCTCGTCCGCGTGGTCTGGAACCCACAAGGCTTCGGCAGTCCCGATCTGCCGAGGAACAGCGCGAACTCCTACTACCCCGGAGACCGCTACGTGAACGTCGTCGCGAACGACCTCTACGACATTCGCTTCAAAGCCGAATGGGATACGAACCTGGCGCTCTTCAGGTCGCATCCTTCCAAGCGCTACGCACTCGGCGAATGGGGCCTCTGGGGCATCGACGATCCAGCCTTCGTGAGGCGCATGGCACAGTTCGTCTCGACCCACCCACGCGTCGAGGCGATCGTCTACTACAAAAGCGAACGGGGCTCCATCTTCGACCTCGGATCGAAGCCGAAGAGCCTGGCCGCCTACAAGCGCTACATCGTTCCGCTCGGCAGCTAGCCGCCGCTCGAAACCGTTTCGACCCCAGTCTCGCCTCCGCCGCTTTCCCCGGCCCTCGGCGTCGTGAAGACTCTGAGCAGCTGGACCTCCGCCTGTGTCAGCGGGCGGCCGAGGACGCTCTCGACGAGTGCGTCGAAGTTCGTCCCCTGGGGTGCTTGCGTCGCCTCGACCCAGTCCGTGCTCTCGCGCAGGCCGTAGATCGGCGCGCCCACCGGGACGTCGGTGGAAGCGGCGAGGTCGCGGCAGCTGTAGACGGAGCCGTCGGGCCGGCAGGTGACGATCTGGGGAACGCCCTTGGGCGGGACGCGGTAGACGCCGGGTCGCACCTGACGCGGTGAGGCAACGGAGCTCAGGCTGGAAAGCACGTTCATCTTCTCGAAGAAGTCGTCTCCGACGGCAGCGACGAGAGCACGAATCTCGTCTGCTTCCTCGTGGCCGACGATGCCGTTCCGCTCCGACTCGGCCAACCCGGCCAGCACCCGCTCGCGCGTCACCTCGAACTCCTTCTCGACGCGGCCATAGGACTCGTAAACCCGCCGACCGCTGCCTCCCGCTGCGCAGGAGAACTCTCCCTCGCCAGCCTCGTCGCAAGCGATTCGTTCAGGAGCCGGCCAGGCCACTGTCATGCTCTCGTCGATCGAGAAACGCGCTTCCCCCGGGTTCGACGAGCTCAGCCAGTCGAAGAGCCCGAACTGGTTCGCGGCGAGGGCTCCGCCCGCGAGCAGGAGAAGAGCCGCAGCCGCCACGATCGCAAGGCGCCAACCGCGAGCGGGTAGCCCACGGGCGGGAAGAAGGTCGCTTTGCAGCTCGCTCGCGAGATGTGCGCGGCGGGCGGCGAGCCAAGCAGTCGTGGGCTCGATCGAGGGCGGATTGAGGATCTGAGAAGTCATCGGCGTTCCTTCCATCAGGCGGTCAGCGCTCCCTCGAGCAGCGGTAGCCGGCGGCGGGCGCGCGAGAGGCGCGAGCGCACCGCGCCGGCCGAGATTCCCAGGGCCTGTGCCGCTTCTTCGGGGGTCAGCTCAGCCCAGACACAGAGCTCGATCGCCTCGCGCTCGCGACGATCGAGCTTTGAGACGGCGAGCAGCACCGCTGCCATCCTCTGTTCTGCGTCGAGACGTGAGATCGCCGCCGAGCTTTCCGATTCGGGCGGCGCCTCACGCGGAAGGCGCGAGAGGGCGTCCCGGTGGCGGCGCTCGGCCCGCGCCTGGGAGCGAAGGACGTTCAGCGCGACTCCGAGCAACCAGGGTCGCGCGCGGCCTTCGAAGAAGGCGGCCTTGCCGCGGGCTCGCCAGGCCTCCAGAAAGACGATCGACGTGAGGTCTTCGGCCAGAGTCGCGTTTCCGGTGCGCCGAAAGCAGAAGCGGAGCACGGAGGGGGCATGTCGTTCGAAGAGGACGCCGAACGCGTCGGCGTCTCCCTCCTGGGCTCGGCTGAGCAAGACGGCGTCTGCGGGCTCGGTCAACACGGCGTTCACACCTCAATATGGCTCGGCGTGCGGACCGTGTGTCAGATCGGTTCTAGCCGACCTGCACCGCGCCGACGCCAGCTTCCTTGAGCGTCGCCTGGGCGGCGGCGAGCCGTGCGAGCGGCACGCGGTAAGGCGAGCAAGAGACGTAATCGAGCCCCAGTTCGTGGCAGAAGGCCACCGAGGCGGGATCGCCGCCGTGCTCTCCGCAGATCCCTAGCTTGATGTCGGGCTTGACGCTGCGTGCACGATCGACCGCGATCTGCATGAGATCACCCACGCCGCTCAGGTCGAGGGTCTCGAACGGGTTCTCGTTCAGGATCCGCTCGTCGAGGTAGTGCGTCAGGAACTTCCCCTCGGCGTCGTCGCGCGAAAAGCCGAGGGTCGTCTGCGTGAGGTCGTTCGTGCCGAAGCTGAAGAAGTCGGCGTGCTCTGCGATCTCGTCGGCCCGAACACAGGCTCGCGGGAGCTCGATCATCGTCCCGCAGAGATAGTCCACCTCCGCCACTTCCCCGGCCGTCCGCACCGTGAGCTCGCGCAGGCGGTGCAGTTCCTCGCCGAACGCGACGAGGGGATGCATGATCTCCACGAGCGGTGCAGCTCCCGTTCGTTCCTCCACGGCGGCCGCAGCCCGAACGATCGCGCGCACCTGCATCTCGTAGATCTCGGGATAGAGCAGCCCTAGCCGGCAGCCGCGCGTACCGAGCATCGGGTTCGCCTCGCGGAGCGCACGGATGCGGCGCGCCATCTCGGGCGACTCGGCTTCGGCGAGCGGAGGGAGGAACTCGTGCAGCGGCGGGTCGAGCAGGCGGATGGTCACCGGCAGGCCCGCCATCGCCTCGAAGATGCCCTCGAAGTCCTCCTGCTGGTGCGGGAGGAGCTTCTCCAGCGTCTGGCGCCGCTCGTCTTCGCCGGAGGCCATGATCATCGCCCGCACGAGGGGTAGCCGGTCCTCGGCCATGAACATGTGCTCGGTGCGGCAGAGCCCGATCCCCTCCGCGCCGAACTCGCGCGCCTTCGCAGCGTCCTGCGGCGTGTCCGCGTTGGCGCGCACCTTCAGGCGCCGCACGTCGTCCGCCCAGCCGAGCAGGCGCTGGAAATCCTCGTTGATCTGCGGGGGGACGAGCTCGACTTCGCCGACGATCACCTCGCCCGTGCCACCGTCGATCGTGATCACCTCGCCCTCGGCTACCTCGCGGCCGTCGAGCGAGATCTGGCGGCCCTCGAGATCGATGGAGAGGCCTTCGCAGCCGGCCACACACGGCTTCCCCATCCCGCGGGCGACGACGGCGGCGTGCGAGGTCATGCCGCCCTGAGCGGTGAGGATGCCGCGCGCCTCGAGGAGGCCGTGGATGTCGTCCGGATTCGTCTCCCAGCGGACGAGGATGACGTCCTCGCCTGCCTTGCCGCGTTCTTCTGCCGTGTCGGCGTCGAGCACGATCTTCCCGGTCGCGGCTCCGGGCGAAGCGTTCAGGCCCTTCGCGGCGGCCTCGTAGTGGGCCTCCGGGTCGATCATGGGATGGAGAAGCTGGTCGAGCTGCTTGGGATCGATCCGGGCGACAGCCTCCTCGCGGGAGATCAAGCCCGCCTCGACCATGTCGACAGCGATCTTGAGGGCAGCCTGCGCGGTGCGTTTCCCGCTCCGGGTCTGGAGAAGGTAGAGCTTGCCCTCCTCGACCGTGAACTCGATGTCCTGCATCTCGCGGTAGCGCTCTTCCAGGCGGCGCATGGTGTCGACGAGCTGGTCGAAGGCCTCCGGCAAGCGATTCTTCATCTCCGTGATCGGCAGCGGGGTGCGGATCCCGGCGACCACGTCCTCCCCCTGCGCGTTGGTCAGGAACTCCCCCCAGATCCCTTGCTCGCCCGTGGAGGGGTTCCTGGTGAAGGCGACGCCCGTCCCGGAATCCTCGCCCTTGTTGCCGAAAACCATCTGGACGACGTTCACCGCCGTGCCGAGATCGTCGGGAATCCCGTTGGCGCGCCGGTAGACCTGGGCGCGCGGCGTTTCCCAGGAGTCGAACACAGCCCGCACGGCGCGCTCGAGCTGCACTCCCGGCTCCTGGGGGAAGTCCGAGCCGGTGCCCTCACGATAGATCTCCTTGAAACGCTCGACGAGCTCGCGGAGATCGTCCGCACGGAGATCGACTTCGTCACGCACGCGCCGAGACTCCTTGAGGGCCGCCAGCGCCTGCTCGAACGCATGCGCGTCGACACCCTCGACCACGTTGCCGTACATCTGCACCAGCCGCCGGTAGGCATCCCAGGCGAAGCGCTCGTTCCCGGTTGCCCGGGCGAGGCCCTCGACCGACTCGTCGTTGAGCCCCAGGTTGAGGATCGTGTCCATCATCCCGGGCATCGAGACCGCCGCCCCGGAACGCACCGAGACGAGCAGCGGGTCCCGAGCGTCGCCGAAGCGCTTCCCCGTTGCCTCCTCGAGTCCCTCAAGGTGCGCGGCGATCTCCTCCTCGAGCCCGGGCGGCAGCTTGCGCCCGTTTTGCACGTACTCGATGCAGGCCGCCGTTGTGACCGTGAAGCCGGCCGGGACGGGGATGCCGATAGCGGTCATCTCCGCGAGCCCGGCGCCCTTGCCTCCGAGCAGCCCGCGCCCGAGCTCGGCGCCTGCCGAGAAGTCATAGACGTGGTTCTCCATGTGGACAGATCTTCCCACGTCGGGCGTTACGAGCACGTCCCTTTCCGCCCTCTTGACGCGCTCCGAAGCCAGCAGGACACTGCCTGCGTGCGCATGCCCCTTCCAGCTGCAGCCGCGCTGATCGTTCTCGTCGCGCTCGCCTTCGCCTGCGGATTCGAGCTCGGCTTTTTCGACGGCCACTGAGGCCGCACATAAAGACGTAGGCGCCGATTACCCCATTCGGTCATGGCGCCTGAACTGATCCTGGGCCATGGTCCGTCCATAGCGGGTCAGGATGACGTGGGGCGCCGCAGTCTACGTCTCGGCCCGAGAGGAGGCGGCTCGGCACCACGGCCGCCTCTATTTTTGGACCGGCGCTTCCTTGAGATTCCGCCGCTCGGCCAGCCAGGAAACGAAGCGGATTCCC
>DATNOU010000067.1:0-8514 GCA_035601195.1 Gaiellaceae bacterium
CGTCGTAGGGTGGCGCCACCTCGACGACCTCCATGCCGCAGATGCCCTCACGGGCGATCAGCCGTAAGAGCTTGAGCGCTTCGCGCGGCAGAAGGCCGCCGGGCTCGGGCGAACCCGTGCCGGGCACGAAGCCGGCGTCGACGCTGTCGATGTCGAACGAGAGGAAGACTGCGTCCGCGTCCTTCCAGGCGACCTCGAGGGCGACCTCCGCAGCCCGCTCGACGCCGACTTCCTCGATGTCGGTGATCGTGAGAACGGTTGTCCGGCGGTCGCGCGCGACCTTGACACCCGGTCGTGACCCGTACCAGCCGCCGATGCCCATCTGGACCAGGTTGGCGGGCGGGGCGTTTTCGATGTTCGTGGCGTGGAACCAAGGCGTCGTGTGCATTCGCTCGTCCATGTCGCGCTCCTGGATGTCCAGGTGGCGGTCCAGGTGGATGATCCCGACGCGGCCGTCGATGTGAGGGGCGATCGCGCGAACGTCGGGGTAGCCGATCGAATGGTCGCCGCCCAAGACGACGGGGAAGACCCCCTCGCCGACGACCCACGAGACGGCCCGGTCGATCTGGTCGAAGCTCTTCTCGATGTTGGAAGGGATGACGAAGACGTCGCCGAGGTCGACGAGGTCGAGCTCCTCCTCGAGGTCCACGGCCATGTCGACCGAGTACGAATCGTAGAGAGCCGAGATACGTCGGATCGCCTGCGGGCCGAAGCGGCACCCGGCGCGATAGGTCGTTCCCATGTCGAAGGGGGCGCCGAGAATAGCCACCTCGTGCTTGCCGACCTCGTGGACGTCTTCGAGGTAGGGGGCCTTCCGAAACGTGTTGATCCCGGCGAACGCAGGCTGCTGCCCGCGGGCGAAGGTCGAGATCGTCCGGTCGTTGACCGAGGGTGCTGCCTCGAGGCCGAGCTCGAGTCCCCGCTCGACCGCTTCCCGCTGCTTGCGGTCCGAGATGTCAGCCAGCCGACGGAGGTTGCGGGTGCCCCGAAACTGCCCGTCGTGCGGTTTGCCGTCTTCGGCCATGAGGGCCTCCTGTCGGGTTCGGCGTTGTCATAACAAGTTGACACACTAGACTCAAGGGTCCAGCCGCGATTTTCTACGACACTCCCGGGGGTCTCTTGATTTTCGCGCCCAGTGCGTCGTATCGTTGCCGTGACTTCCGTCCGGGTGACGCCGTATCCGGAGGAGAGGAGCTACCAGGAATGGCTGTACAGACAAGCATTCCCGTGCTGGCGGAGGACAGGCCCGAGTACGCGGCGAAACGGGATGAGCTTCGCGCCGCGGGCATCCGCTACGTGCTCGCGGCCTACACGGACGTACACGGCGTGGGGAAGGCGAAGGCCGTCCCGATCGACCACTTCACGTCGATGATGCGCGGCTCGGAACTTTTCACGGGCGCGGCGCTCGACGGCCTCGGCCAGGAGCCGAGCGACGACGAGCTCTCCGTCCGCCCCGATCTCGAGCGGGTGCTCGAGCTCCCGTGGCGTCCCGGCGTCGCCTGGGCGCCCGGATCGCTCTACTACCACAACGAGCTGTGGCCAATGTGCAGCCGGGTCGTCCTGCAGCGCGCCGTTGACCATGCCGCGCAACTCGGCTTCACCTTCAACCTGGGGATCGAGACTGAGTTCTATCTCGTGCGCCGGGAGAACGGCTCCGTCGTACCGGCGAACGAGCGGGACGTCCTCGCCAAGGCGGCCTACGACATCGTCGACCTGCTCGACAACTTGCCGTTCCTAGACGAGATGATCGGCTACATGAACGTCCTCGGCTGGGACGTCCACTCCTTCGACCACGAGGACTCCAACTCGCAGTTCGAGTTCGACTTCTCCCACACGGACGTCATGAGCATGGCCGACCGGCAGACCCTCTGGCGAATGATGATGAAGGAGACCGCGCGCAAGCACGGGTTCGACGTGACCTTCATGCCGAAGCCGTATGCCAACCGGACCGGTACGGGCGCCCACTTCAACATGTCCCTCGCGGACAGCTCCGGGGAGAACGTGTTCGCGGATCCGGACGACCCCCGCGAGGCCGGCGTCTCGACGCTCGCCTACCAGTTCATCGCCGGCGTCCTCCGCCACGCGCCCGCGCTCACCGCCATCGCCTGCCCGACCGTCAACTCGTACAAGCGTCTCGTGAAGACGGGCTCGATGACAGGCTTCACCTGGGCTCCGATCTTCCGCTCCTACGGACGGAACAACCGCACGCACATGCTGCGCATCCCGCTCACGAGCCCACGGGTCGAGAGCCGCGCAGTCGACGCGACCTGCAACACGTACCTGGCCGCGGCCGCGTACCTTCAGGCGGGCCTCGAAGGCATCGAGCAGGAGCTCGACCCGGGTGATCCGCTACCCCAGAACATGTATCTCCTGACCGACGACGAGCTCCGCGAGCTCGGCGTCGGCACCCTGCCGCGAACGCTTCTGGAGGCGGTCGAGGCGTTCGAGAGCGACCCACTGATGGCCCAGGTCTTCGGCGACGATCTCCATCGCTCGTACGTCGAGCTGAAGAGCGACGAGTGGTGGGACTACCACAACGAGATCTCGCCGTGGGAGATCGACCGCTACCTGACCTTCTTCTAAATGTTCCGCAAGCGCGACTCAAGCGGCGAGCTCGCGATCTTCTTCGCCACAGACCTCCACGGCTCGAACGTGTGCTTCAAGAAGTTCGTCAACGCGGGGAAGTTCTACGGGGCGAGCGTCCTCATTCTGGGCGGGGACGTGACCGGCAAGATGATGGTGCCGATCGCGCGACAAAAAGACGGCTCCTATCTTGCGTCGTCCGCCGGCAAGGAGCTGAGGCTGGAGGGCGAGGAAGCAGCCGCGCTCGAGCAGCAGGTGTCGGACATGGGCTTCTATCCGAAGGTCATGTCCGAAGAGGAGTTCCAGGAGCTTCGGGAGGATCCGGAAGGGCAGGAGACGCTCTTCCATGAGCTCATCCGCAAGCGGCTCGAGGAGTGGATCGACTACGCCCGTCCCCGGCTCGCCGAGCAGGGAGTCAAGTGCTTCGCGGCGCCCGGCAACGACGACGCATTCTTCATCGACGAGCTGTTCGCCGACTCGGGTGCGATCGAGCTCCTGGAGGGGCGTGTCGTCGAGGTGGACGGCATCGAGATGCTCACGACGGGCTGGTCGAACGAGACGCCGTGGAAGACCGAGCGCGAGACGTCCGAAGGCGAGCTTCGGGCGAAGATCATGGAGATGATCGACCGGCTGGAGCGGCCGGAGAACGCGATCTTCAACATCCACGTGCCCCCGCATGCGACTGCGCTCGACCAGTGCCCCAAGCTGGATGAGAACCTCAGGCCGGTCTCGAGCGGCGGCAACCCGGTGATGACGTCGGCAGGTTCGACCGCGGTGCGCGAGTTGATCGAGGCCCACCAGCCGCTGCTCGGGCTGCACGGGCACATCCACGAAGGTCGCGGGATCGCGCGCATCGACCGAACGGTGTGCGTGAACCCCGGCTCCAACTACAGCGAGGGCGTGCTCAACGGCTCGCTGATCCGACTCAGGCAAGGAGAGGTGCGCGACGTGCACCTCACGCAGGGCTAACGAGGAGGGAGCATGGCGACGCCAGTAGGTGAACGTGTTTTTCTCAGGAAGGCTTCGGGCCTCATCAAGTCCGCTTCGAACACCGACGTCCTGATCTACGACCTCGGGCTCGTCTCGATCGGTCTCGGGCTCGGGTTCCTGCTTTTCTACGGCCCCGCGGTCTACCTCGGCGGGAGCCTCTACGTGGGGACTCTCATCGCCGGCGGGGCGATGTTGCTCGTCGGGTTCGGGATGCTCGCGTGGACGATCACGATCCCGCGATCCGGCGGCATCTACAACTTCGGCACGAGGAGTATGTGGCCGCCCCTTGCGTTCACGCTCAGCTTCGTCGAGGTGACTGCATGGCTCTTCTACGGCTCGTTCGGAGCGGTTTACCTCGCGCAGTTGGGAATCGCGCCCTCCGTGACGGCGATTGGCATCATCACGGACAAGCCGGGAGTCGAGAGCTTCGGCGCCGACCTCGCGGGCAAGTGGGGAACCTTCCTAATCGGGTCGGGCGCGCTGATCGTCGGCGCGATCATCCTCGCGAGTGGCATGCGACGTTTTTTCTTCACCCAGAAGGTGATGTTCTCGATCGCGGTCATCGGGACTCTGGTCTTCATCGGGTCGCTCCTCTTCACCTCCAGGGCCGACTTCGTGTCCAACTGGAACAGCGTCATGGGCGACCGGCTGGACGTCGGCGACGACGCGTACAACGGGGTCATCCAGGCCGCTACGCAGGCCGGCTGGTCCGACCCGGGCTTCGACTGGAAGCAGACGCTCTTGCTCTCGAACTGGGCGTTCCTGCCGCTGATCGGCGCCGCGTTCTCGATCTCGATCGGCGGCGAGATCAAGCAGGTCGGCCGGGGACAGACGCTCGGCATCATCGGAGCGATCGTCACCTCGGTCATCGTCTGGATCGTCTCGATCGCCCTCGTCTTCAGGACGATGGGCAGGGACTTCCTCGGCGCAGTGACCTACTCGAGTCTGAACGGCGTCGAGGGCGCGGCCACCCCGGTGACCCCGTTCCCGACATTGCTCACCGGTCTCGGCACGACCTCTGTCGCTCTGACGATCCTGATCGCACTCGGGTTCATCGGTTGGATCTGGCTCTGGGTCCCGACGCAGATCCTCTATCCGACTCGGGCGGTGGTGGCCTGGTCGCTCGACCGCGTCGCCCCCGACAAGCTCGGCACCGTGAGCGAGCGTACGCACACGCCGATCCCGGCCATCCTGCTATGCCTCGCGGGCGGGATCACCTTCGTCGGGATGCTCGCCTTCACGACCTATTTCCAGCTCGTCATCTTCATCGAGGTCGCGGTGCTCGCCTGGGCGATCGTCCTGCTCGCTGGGGTGTTCTTCCCCTACCGACGGCCGGACATCTACAACAAGGGTGCGCTGGCCAACATGAAGATCGCCGGGCTCCCGGTCATGAGCGTCGCGTGCGCGCTGGGCGCGGCCGCGGCGTTCTTCTACTTCTTCAACCTCTTCTTCGACGACTTCGCCGCCGGGCACGCCCGCCACAGCATGTCCGTGCTGATCGGCTGGTTCGTCGGCTCGTTCGTCATCTACTGGATCATGTGGTTCATCCGCCGCAGGCAGGGCGTCAATGTCGACCTCGCGTTCAAGGAGATCCCGATCGAGTGAGCGCGCGCGTAAGCCTCGGAGATCCGCTGCCGGACTTCGTTCTGCCCGACCTCGAGGGTCGGACGTGGACCAAGGCGGATCTCCTCGGCTCGCCGTCCGTCCTCTTCTGCTTCGCGACCTGGTGAACATGTCGCGAGCAGCTGCCCGGGTGGCAGCGTGGCTGGGAGGACCGGGGGCGGAGCTTTCGCCTCCTTGCCGTTGCCCAGGACGTCCAGGGTGAGGAGCGGGTCCGGCCCGTTGTGGAGGAGCGGCACGTGAGCTTCCCTGTCCTGGTCGACCGTGCGAGCGACCTTGCTCGCGTGCTCGGATTTCAGATCGTTCCGAGCGGGTTCTTCGTCGACTCCGAGGGGATCGTCCGCTACCACCACGTGAAGGACTTCGACGTCGCAGACCCCCGCGTGCGCTGGAATTTGGAGCGGTTCCTCGCCGGCGAGCCGACCGAGCCTCCGGACTCGGAAGGAACCATGGATCCGGGAGCCCTCGAGCGCTTCGCGGAAGGAGTTGCCCTCTACGCCGATGGGCAGGAAGAGGAGGCGATTGCCGTCTGGCGGGCAGCCCTCGACCTCGACCCGGACAACTTCGTCATTCGCTCGCAGATCTGGGCGGCTGAGCACCCCGAACACTTCTGGCCGGCTGTCGACCGCGAGTGGCAAGAGTTCCAGCTGCTCAAGGAGGGTTATGACAAGCCGCTCCCCTGACGCGGTGGCCCAGCAGGCCGGCCTTCGCGAGCAGGCGAACGCCGAGGCGCTCGAGCGCATGTGGGCAGCCGAGCCCGTGCTCGTGGACGTTCGCCCCGCAATCGAGGTGGTCCCGGGCCTCACCCCAGCGACCGTTCTCACCTCGGGCGCGCCGCTCTCCTGGGAGGAGTACTTCGGCGGCCAGCGTTCCGGCGTGATTGGCGGGGCGCTCTCCGAGGGCCTGGCGGAGGACGCCGAGGAGGCGGACGAGCGGATCCGCACCGGCCGCATCCGCGTGGCGACCTGTCACGAGCACGGTTGCGTCGGCTCGCTGGCCGGCATCTACACGGCCTCCATGCCGGTCTTCGTCGTCGAGAACGCAAAGGGCGGAAACCGGGCCTTCTGCAACCTTTTCGAGGGCCCCTCGCCGGCGCGGCTGAACTATGGCGTGTACAACGAGGCGGTTCGAGAGAGCCTCGGGTTCATCGCCGACGTCGTGGGGCCGGTGCTCGGCGAGGCGGTGCGGGCGGCAGGCGGCGTTCCCCTGCGCCCGATCGTCCGCCGCGCTCTCCACATGGGCGACGAGCTCCACAGCCGGAACACGGCCGCGACGCTTCTGTTCACCCGCGACCTCTTTCCCACGCTGCTCGACCTCGCCGCCGAGCAAGGCGACGACGTGCGGCGAACGCTCGAGTACTTGAGCTCGAGCGACTACTTCTTCCTGCGACTCTCGATGGCCTCGTCGAAGGCGACCGCCGATGCGGCACACGGCGTGGAGGGCTCGAGCATCGTGAGTGCCATGACCTTCAACTGCCGAAACTTCTCCATCAAGGCCAGTGGACTCGGAGACACGTGGTTCGACGCCCCGATGCCGACGATGGAGCCGAAGCTCTTCGACGGCTACACGAAGGAAGACGTCGAGTACATGGGCGGGGAAAGCGTCATCAACGAGACGATCGGGCTGGGCGGTTTCGCCCAGGCGGCCGCGTTTCCGCTGCAGGAGTATCAGGGCGGCTCAGCGGAGCGTATGGTGGAGACGAACCTCCAGATGTACGAGATCACGGCGGGCGAGCACCCGGAGTTCAAGATCCCCTTCTTCGGCTTCCGTGGAGTGCCAAGCGGCATCGACGCCTATCGGGTGGTCGAGACGGGCATCACTCCGGCCATGGACATCGGCGTGGCCGGACGGGGCGGCGGTCAGATTGGCGCGGGGACCCTTCGCGCCCCGCTCGCGTGCTTCGAGCAGGCCGTGGAGGAGCACCGGCGGAGGTATCCGTAGTGCCCGTGGAGCACCTGGAGTACGTGGACCGCGCTCTCGACCTCGTCGAGGACGCCCGCAAGCAGGGGCTCGAGCTCCGGATTCTGGGCTCCCTGGCCTACCGTCTCCACTGTCCCGCGAACATCGAGCTCTTCGAGCAGATGAAGCGGGACCTGACCGACATCGACCTCGCGGCGCGCGGCGACCAGCGGCGGGACGTCCGGACGTGGCTCGAGGCGCGCGGGTTCGTCGTCGACCAGGACATCGTCGTCGCGACCGAGGGCAAGCGCTACTGCTTCACCGAGCCCAGCTCCGGAACGGCGCTCGACATCTTCTTCGACGAGCTCTACTTCTGTCATCCGATTCCGCTCCGGGACCGCCTCGAGCTCGACTACCCGACGATCACACCGACCGACCTCCTGCTCGAGAAGATGCAGATCGTCGAGCTAAACCCGAAGGACGTGAAGGACTCCCTCGTCCTCCTGCTCGAGCACTCGCTGGACGCGAGCGGAAAGGATGCGATCGACCACACATACGTCGCGCGCCTGCTCGGCGCGGACTGGGGGTTCTACTACACAGTCACGACCAATCTGGAAAGGCTGCGCGGACACCTGGGCGACGGCGAGCTCGACGCCGGCCAGGCGCAAATCGTCGAGGAACGGATCGAGGCGCTCGAGAGAGCCATCGAAGAGGAGCCCAAGACCGGCAAATGGAGGATGAGGGCCCGGATCGGCCCCCGCAAACGGTGGTACCAGGAAGTCGCGGAGAAAAGCGAGACGTTCTAGGCGGAGAGCTCGCGCGCGAGCTGCTCGGCGCCCGCCTGATCGCCAACCTCGCAACCATCGACGCCGACGGCGGCGTGCACCTGGTGGGCATGTGGTTTCTCTGGGACGGCGAGGCGCTTCTCCTACCGACGAGCCACACCACCCGCAAGGCCAAGAACATCGCCCGCGATCCTCGCGCCACGATCATGATCGACGATTCCCGGGGCGGCTTCGACCTGCGTGGGATCACGCTCGTCGGCCGCGCCGAGCTGCTCGACGGAGATGACGCACTCGCTACGAACCGGCGCATCCACCTGAAGTACGTGACCGAGCGCGGACGGGATCTCGAGCCGGTGGACCGCTACCTGGCCACCGACGACGTCACCATCCGGTTCGTGCCCGAGCGGGTGAGCGCCTGGAACCTCCGCGACACCGAGCAAGGGCAGGCACTCCTCGCCGAGCAGGAGTTCCACCCCCTGGACTAGCGGCTACCCTCGAGGCATGCACGAGCGCGCTCTCGAGGAGGCCGCCCGCGACCTCGATTCCCGGCGTCGGAGGGCCGTCCACGCCGCGACGCTCGCGGCCGGAGCCGGGCTGGCCGCCTGCGCGGCGGCGTTCATCTCGCTGCCGCTCTCTG
>DATNOU010000068.1:0-1693 GCA_035601195.1 Gaiellaceae bacterium
AGTCGGATCCGGCACCCCAGCCGGCGTCCCCGCCGCCCGAGCCACGAACACCTTGTCACGCACAACCGTGCCCGCAACCGCCGACAGGATCACAGTCCCCTGCGCATTCAAAATATCCGTCCGCGCAGTCGCATCCGCCCAAGCCTTGGTCGCCGGACCTGAGTTCGCCCCGGTGCCGTCCGTGTGACGTGTCAGCGTGACACTGCCCACGGCGATGGTGGTATGGGCGCTGACGATCGTGGAGCCCGTGATCCCCGAGCTCAGGCCGATCGCGCAGGAGCCCGTACCGCCTGCGGTGGTGCACGGGTTGGTCGTCACGAAGCCACCCGGGCCGGAATCGATCGTGAAGCTGATCTGCGTCCCGTCGGGTGCATTCATGGACCCGTTGCCGTCGTTCACGTTGACGTGCGCCGTGAACGTATGCGTCTTCCCGATCGGATTCACGCCGTTGGGCGTGATCTGGATGTTCGCGTCGACGACCGCCAACGGCTCACAAGCACCGTCCGAAGGCAGGTACGTGGAATTACCCTCGTAATGAGCCTTGAACGCGCGGGCCCCGGCAGTATTCACCGTGAACGCGAAACCGGTCGCATCGAGTTCTCCGTTCGCGTCCAACGGGCCCAGACTGCCGGAGTTCGCGGCCGGCTGGCCCGTGCAGGTCCCGTTCAGGAACCAGTCGATGTTCACGTTGCCGCTCGGCGCCGGGCTGTTCGCCTGGCCGGTCACGGTCACGAAGTCATGCACCGTCGATCCGATCTCCACGGCCGTAACCACCTGGTGGTTGGCGTTGTGGATGCTCGTCGCGGTCGCCGACGGGAGCTGCACGATCGCCGACGAGCCCGCCGTGATTTCCTGCGGATCGGTAGTGCAGTTCGGGCTCGGCGCCGTACAGGTGTTGTTCCAGTTCAGCGTCGCCGTGTCCGTCAGCTGATGGTTGGGCAGGTTGAAGTCGTTCGCCTGCACCGTGTAGTGCGAGAACGACTTCGTCGTGATCGACGCGTTGAACGGCAACAGACACTCCGTCGCACCGATGTATGGATCGCCAGATGTCCCTGCGCCGCTACCGCCCGTGCACGAGGCCCCGCCTGAGAAGACCAGCCCCGTCGTCGGGAGGATGTTCCCGGTCGCCACGTTGCCGCCCGCGGAATGCACGACGTCGCTGAATCCCGTCACGCGCAAGGTGTCGTGCGCGGTGTCGACCACGTTCAGGATCTGCACCTGACACGTGTACGGGTCGCCCACTTTCACGGGGCTCGTACAGCCCTTCGCGAATGCGATCCCGTGAAAATCGTCGGCCAGCGCGGCCGACACACCAAAAACCATGAAGGCGGAAACAACCCCGCTCAAGACAAGCGCCTTCCACGTAAACAATCGCCCCATTCCCGCGCCCCTTCCCCCTCGTGAGTACCTTCCCAGACTGAACTTTACTCAGGTTTCCGGCTTTGTCGAGGGTCCACCGCAGCAGTTTTCGGCCGGAGCGGATCCGCCGGAGGGCTGAACCCGTCGGTCAGCTCGGCCACCTCCTGCGAGGTCAGCGTCCGAAGCGGGCGCAGATGCAGGTGGGGCGGCCTGTTGGCCGCCCCACCCTGTTGTCTTGTGTTAGCCGGTCGCCTTCGGCTTTTTGTGCGAGACGACCTTCGGCTTCTTCTTCTTCTTCACGACCTTCTTCGGCGTCAGCGGCGCCTTCGTGGTC
>DATNOU010000069.1:0-46435 GCA_035601195.1 Gaiellaceae bacterium
CGAGCAGGTCGGCAGGCGGCTCCGCGCCCTCAACGAGCGGCAGGTAGCCGAGGTAGATGCCGTCCGCTGACCCGTACGGCCCCTCGGATGCGGCGAAGCGGCGGAGCGCGGCGCTGACGGACGGCGTCGACCGCGCACCCGCGCGGGCGATGCTCAAGGGCACCGGCTTCACCGACGCCGACCTCGCGCGGCCGCTCGTCGGCGTCGCGACGACGTGGATCGAGACGATGCCGTGCAACCTGAACCAGCGCGAGCTGGCCCAGCACGTCAAGCGCGGCGTTAGGGCGGCCCGCGGGACGCCGATCGAGTTCAACACGATCTCCGTCTCCGACGGCGTTTCCATGGGTACGGAGGGAATGCGCGCCTCGCTCGTCTCGCGCGAGGTGATCGCCGACTCGATCGAGCTCGTCGCTCGCGGGCACCTGTTCGACGGCCTCGTCTGCCTCGTCGGCTGCGACAAGACGATTCCCGCGGCCGTGATGGCGCTTGCGCGCCTCGACGTGCCCGGGCTCGTGCTCTACAACGGCTCGATCGCGCCCGGCCGCTTCCGCGGGCGCGACGTCACCATCCAGGACGTCTTCGAGGCGGTGGGCGCACACGCGGTCGGGAGGATGAGCGATGCAGACCTGCTCGAGCTCGAAGGCGTTGCCTGTCCGGGCGCGGGAGCGTGCGGCGGGCAGTTCACCGCCAACACGATGTCGACCGCGCTCGACTTCCTCGGGATCAGCCCCGCAGGCCTGAACGGAATCCCCGCGCTTCATCCGACGAAAAACGAGGCTGCAGAAGAGGCCGGGAGGCTCGCCATGGATCTCATCCGCCGGGACGTTCGTCCCTCCCAGATCATCACGCGGGACGCGCTCGAGAACGCCGCGGCGGCGATCGTCGCCACGGGCGGCTCCACGAACGGCGTACTCCATCTTCTCGCCATCGCGCGCGAGCTCGGCGTCCCGCTCGAACTGGACGACCTCGACGACATCGCGGCGCGAACGCCGATCGTCGCGAGCCTGAAGCCGGGCGGGCGCTTCGTCGCCACCGACATGTACGAGGCCGGCGGCGTCGCCCTCGTGGCGCGCGAGCTCCTCAAGCGGGAGCTCGTCCACGCGGGGTCGCCGAACGTGGACGGCCGCTCGCTGGGTGAGATCGCGGCCGCGGTCGCAGAGCGGCCTGGGCAGGAGGTCGTCGTTCCGATCGAGACTCCGATTAAGCCCATCGGCGGGCTCGCCGTCCTGCGGGGGAACCTGGCGCCCGCAGGGTGCGTCGTCAAGCTCGCCGGCCACGAGCGTCTCCACCACCGAGGGCCGGCGCGTGTGTTCGACTCTGAAGAGGCCTGCTTCGCCGCGGTCAACGAGAGGCGAATCGTCCCGGGAGACGTCGTGGTCATTCGCTACGAAGGCCCGGCGGGGGGCCCCGGGATGCGCGAGATGCTCCACGTGACGGGCGCGATCGTCGGGGAAGGGCTCGGCGAGGAGATCGCCCTCGTCACAGACGGGCGCTTCTCGGGGGCGACCCACGGGCTCATGGCCGGCCATGTTTCGCCTGAGGCGGCGCGGGGCGGCCCGCTCGCCGCTCTCCAGGACGGCGACATCGTCGTCATCGATGTGGAGGCCAGGACGTTGTCCGTCGAGCTTTCCGACGACGAGCTCGCGGCTCGGCTCGAGCGCTGGAGTCCGCCTCCGCCTCGCTACGCCACGGGTGTCTTCGCCAAGTATGCGGCGCTGGTCTCGTCTGCCTCGGAGGGCGCAGTGACCGGGCCCGCACCCGACTCATATACTGAGAAATGAGCGACGGGCAGCGGCCCCGCTCGCATCAAGAGAGGCTGAGGGAACGGCCCTGTGAAGCCTCGGCAACCTACTCCGACGGAGCAAGGTGCCAAACCCGTCCGAGTCTCCGGGCTCGGGAGGATGTCAGCGAGAAAGGAGACCACAGTGCCCGCCGAATCCCTCCGTTGCCGTAGCTGCGCGACCGAGTACGCGCTCGAAGACATCGGCACGTGCACCACCTGCTTCGGCCCCCTCGACCCCGTCTACGACTGGGAGGCTCTCGCCCGTAGCGTCAGTCGCGAGACTATTGCAGCCGGCCCTGCTTCGATCTGGCGGTACGCGCCGCTCCTTCCGGTCGAGGCGCCGGACGAGGCGCGCCTGGCGCCCGGCCTGACACCGCTCTTCCCTGCCCGACGCCTGGCGGAGGAGGTCGGCGTCCGAGAGCTCTGGCTCAAGCTGGACACCGCCAATCCGACTCATTCCTTCAAGGACCGCGTCGTCGCCGTGGCCGCACAGAAGGCTCGCGCGCTCGGCCTCGAGACGCTGGCGTGCTCCTCTACCGGGAACCTGGCCAACGCCGTCGCCGCGCGCGCGGCGGCCGAGGGGATGGAGGCAGCGGTCTTCTGCCCGGCCGACCTCGAGCCGGAGAAGCTCGTCGCCACCGCGGTCTTCGGCGCCACCATCTACGCCGTTCGCGGGACCTACGACGATTGCAGCCGGCTGACGGTCGAGCTGTCCTTCGAGCTCCCCTGGGCGTTCGTCAACGTGGGCCTGCGCTCGTATTACGCGGAGGGCTCGAAGACCGTCGCGTTCGAGATCGCCGAGCAGCTCGGCTGGGACGCACCTGACGCCGTCGTGGCCCCGATCGCCTCGGGCTCTCTCTACTCGAAGATCGCCGACGGATTCGAGCAACTCCGCCAGGTCGGGCTGATCGACGCCGCGACCCCACGCCTCTTCGGGGGCCAGGCGGAGGGCTGTTCGCCTGTCGCCGCCGCGTTCGCCGCAGACGCCCGCGTCACACCGATACGCCCGCATACGGTCGCCCGCTCGCTGGCCATCGGGAACCCGGCCGACGGGGACAAGGCCGTCGCCACGGCACGCAACACCGAAGGCGCGATCTACGCGGTGGCGGAGGACGACGTCGGGTCGAACATGGCCCTCCTCGCCGATCATTCCGGCGTCTTCGGCGAGACAGCAGCCGGAGTGACGCTCGGAGCGCTTCGAGAGGCCGTCGAGCGGGGTGAGCTCGGCCCCGAAGACCGAGTCGTCCTGGTCGTCACCGGGGACGGATTGAAGACACCCGGCCCCGTCGGCGGCTTGTTCGACCCCGTGGATGTCGAAGCCGACGCAGACGTTCTCCTGGAGCGGCTCGGCGTGCTCACGTGACCGTCGTTTGCCTCCCGGGAGACGGCATCGGCCCGGAGGTGATGCACGAGGCGCGGCGGGCACTTGCGGTGCTGGCCCCCGAGCTGGAGCTGGAGGAGCGTCCCTTCGGCGCGAAGGCGATCCGCGATACGGGCGATCCGCTGCCAAAGGAGACGCTCGCAGCCTGCCGCACGGCGGAGGCTGTCCTCAAGGCGCCGATCGGAGATCCGGAGTTCGACGCGGCTGACGTGCGGCCGGAGCAGGGAATGCTCCGCCTGCGCGCGGAGCTCGACGTCTACGCCAACCTGCGGCCGGCGAGTAGCGACTCGGTCGACGTCCTCATCGTGCGGGAGCTCGTCGGCGGCCTCTACTTCGGGGCGAGCGGCGTTCGGGAAGACGGGACCGCCTTCGACACCTGCGAGTACCACCCCAGCCAGGTCGAGCGGATCGCCCGCCGCGCGTTCGAGCTGGCGCGCACCCGGAACGGGAAGCTCACCTCGGTCGACAAGGCGAACGTCCTCGAGACGTCGCGCCTCTGGCGCCGGGTAGTGAACGAGGTCGCTGCGGGCTACGACGACGTCGAGGTCGAGCACATGCTGGTCGACAACGCCGCGATGCAGCTCGCTTCAGCGCCTGACCGGTTCGACGTGCTGGTCACGGAGAACATGTTCGGGGACATCCTTAGCGATCTCGCCGCTGCCGTGACCGGTGGCCTCGGGCTCGCGCCCTCCGCGTCCCTCTCGGACGGTGGACCGGGGATCTTCGAGCCCGTGCACGGCTCGGCGCCGGACATCGCGGGCCTCGGGATTGCGAACCCGGCCGCCATGCTGCGCTCCACCGCCCTGATGCTGGAGCACGGTCTCGGCCGTCCCGAGGAAGCGCGGGCTCTGGCGGCGGCCGTCGAAGTCGCGCTTGCGCAGGCTCCCACGCCCGACCTGGGCGGCACCGCGACGACCGCGGAGTTCGGCGACGCCGTGCTCAGAGCGTTGTCGTAGCGAAGCGCGGCGGGTGCGCCGCTTCGAAAGCCGCAATCTCGTCTTCGTGCTGGAGCGCCCGCGCGACGTCGTCGAGACCTTCGAGGAGGCAATGGCGCTCGAACGGGTCGAACTCGAAGGAGTAAGGCCCGACCGTCTGCGCCTCGAGGTCGACGGTGAGCTCGCCGGGATCCCGCATGAGCTCCTTCACCTGCTCCTGCGACAACACGATCGGGACGAGCCCGATCTTCACGCAGTTCGTCCGGAAGATGTCGCCGAAGGACGGCGCGACGATCGCCTCGAAGCCCCAGTCCTGGAGCGCCCAGGGCGCATGCTCGCGGGAGGAGCCGCAACCGAAGTTGCGGCCCGTGAGGAGGATCTTGGCCCCCTCGGCCTCCGGGTGATTGAGCTCGAAATCGGGCTCCTTCGCCCAGTCGTAGAAGAGGAACTCGCCGAACCCGGTGCGCTCGATCCGCTTCAGGAACTGCTTCGGGACGATCTGATCGGTGTCCACGTCCGCCCGGTCGAGCACGGCTGCGCGCCCCGTCACGCTGCGGAACGGCCTCACGCGACGGGCTCCAGAGCGTATTCGCGGATGTCGACGAAATGGCCCTCGAGCGCAGCGGCGGCGGCCATCGCCGGGCTGACGAGGTGCGTGCGCCCGCCCCGGCCCTGTCGGCCCTCGAAGTTGCGGTTCGACGTCGAGGCGCAGCGCTCGCCCGGCGCGAGAATGTCCGGGTTCATGCCGAGGCACATCGAGCAACCGGCGCGGCGCCACTCGAAGCCCGCCGCTTCGAACGTGCGGTCGAGCCCTTCGGCTTCGGCCTGGGCCTTCACGGTCGCCGACCCCGGCACCACCATCGCGCGGACGTCCGGGTGGACACGCTTCCCGGCGACTACCGCAGCAGCCGTCCTCAGATCCTCGATGCGCGCGTTGGTGCAGGAGCCGATGAAGATGCGGTTGAGACGAATGTCCTTGATCGCCGTACCCGGCTCGAGGGCCATGTACGCGAGCGCACGCTCCACCGACTCACGCTCGTCCTGGTCGGCGTAATCGGCGGGATCCGGGACGGCCCCCTCGATCGACGTGACCATGCCGGGATTCGTTCCCCAGGTGACCTGGGGAGCAAGCTCGCGGACGTCGATCTCGACGTCGCGGTCGTAGGTGGCGTCCTCGTCGGAGACGAGGCCGCGCCAGCGATCGAGAGCGCGCTCCCAATCCGCGCCTGTCGGAGCCGCCGGCCGCCCTTCGAGGTAGGCGAACGTGGTGTCGTCCGGAGCGATCATCCCGGCGCGCGCGCCGGCCTCGATGGACATGTTGCAGACCGTCATCCGGCTCTCCATCGAGAGGCCGCGAATCACCTCCCCGGCGTATTCGACCACGTGGCCGACGCCGCCCGAGACGCCGATCCTGCCGATTGCTCCGAGGATGACGTCCTTCGCCGTCACGCCGAAAGGGAGCTCGCCCTCGAAGCTGAGGCGCATCGAATTCGGCTTGCGCTGGGGGAGGGTCTGGGTCGCCAGCACGTGCTCGACCTCCGACGTGCCGATCCCGATGGCCAGCGTGCCGAACGCCCCGTGCGTGGACGTGTGGCTGTCCCCGCAGACGACTGTCATGCCGGGCTGCGTCAGGCCGAGCTCCGGGCCGATCACGTGCACGATGCCCTCGCGTCCGCTGCCGGTTGCGTAGAGAGGAACTCCGAATTCCGCGCAGTTCGCCGTCAGGGCCTCGAGCTGGGCGCGCGCAAGCGGATCGCTGACCGGCCCGCCCTCGGTCGGCACGTTGTGGTCCATCGTGGCGAGGGAGAGATCCGGGCGGCGCACGGTCCGACCGGCGAGACGCAGGCCGTCGAACGCCTGCGGCGAGGTCACCTCGTGGATGAGGTGGAGATCGACGTAGAGCAGGGCCGGCTCTCCGGGCGGCTCCGCGACGACGTGGCTCTCCCAGATGCGGTCGAAGAGTGTCTGCGCCATTGACCAAAGCTACCGTACGCAGACTTGGGCTAGCTCCCTCTTCCGAGGGACTCGTGAGGCCCTTTTGGTGCCGACCGAAGAAGAGATGCTGCGCGTGCTCGTCTACGTCAGCCTTCTCGCCACCCTTTTCGGCGCGGCCGTGTTGTGGGCCGGGAACGCGATGGGATCCTGGGAACCGCCCAACGTGCCCTCGCACGCGCCCGGCTCGCTCTCCACGGAGACGACGAAGACTCCGAAGCAGCACCAGAAGAAGCACAAGGCGCCTGCGAAACGGCACAAGAAGCACTGACGCGCATTCGGTTTTTTCTTCCAGAGTTCGGGAAGAAGTACTGGGATGCGTGTCAATTCGCTCCTCGGCTTCGTCTATCTCGTCATCGGCATCATCGTCGCGTCGACGCACGACTACTTCAAGAACTTCGACACGGCCAAGCGCGTCCTCTCGGCCGTCCTAGCCGTGATCCTGTGGCCGCTCGTCCTGCTCGGCGTCAACCTGCACATCCACTGAGGCGCTATCGTCGGAGGCGGTGACCGCCCCGATCGAGAACTTGCTGCGGCAGGCCTTCCCCGACGCGCGGGAGCTCGCCGTGCTCGACCGTACCGGCGGCGGAGACCATTTCCAGGTCACCGTCGTGAGCCCGCGGTTCAACGGGCTGTCGCTGATAGAACAGCATCGGCTCGTCTACGCCGCTCTGGAAGGCCCAATGGCGGACGGGACGATCCACGAGCTGCGAATCACAACCCGAGGAGAGACATGAGCGAGCTGAGAGAGCAGATCAGGGAGACGATCGAGCGCGAGCCGGTCGTCGCGTTCGTCAAGGGCACGCACGAGCAGGCCTACTGCGGCAACTCGGAGCGGGCGATGCAGGCGCTGCGTGCGGTTGGCGCGTCGTTCGCGGCGGTGGACGTGCTCCCGGATCCGGCGATTCGCCAGGAGCTCTCGGCACTCTCGAGCTGGCCGACGATTCCACAGGTGTTCGTGGGCGGTGAGCTGATCGGCGGCGCGGACATCGTTCAGGAGCTCGCGGCCAGCGGAGAGCTCGAGGCCAAGCTGGACGAGAAGCTCGGCGGCGAATGGCGGAACCGCGGCGCGGAGCGCACGGTTGCTCTCAGCGAGCGCGGAAACCCGTTTCGGATCGTCGGCTAAGCGGGTTTCCTAGCCCGTCCGAGTCGCCCATCCGCGAGCCCAGACGAGCGCGCACGCGATCCCGCCGAGTCCGATAGCGATCTCCGTCGCCCACAGCCAGGGGTAGTCGAGCAGGCCTCCGCCGCCCCAGATCCCGCCGCGCTGCAGACCGAAGACGATGAGCGGCTCGGTCACAAAGGCCAGCCCAACGGCGGTCGCCGCCGCGACGGACCGGTGCGACGCCCAGAGCCATCCGAGCATCCCATAGACGAGCCCGATGGGCGCTCCCCAGATCTCGTAGACGTGACCTGATCCAAGCGTGAGCTTCAGGTCGACGTACCAGGGATGCGGCCCGAGATCGAGAACGGCCGCCTCCGCGAGATAGAAGCCGAAGAACGCGGCGAGCGTCGCCGCGACTCCGATAACCGCCGCCTGCCACGCGCGCGGCTGCAAGGCGCCCGCGAGGAATGGCACGACGATCCAAGGCGCGCTCGTGTTCCCGAGCGCGTTGCGCACGCCGACGTCCTGCCCTTTGACGGCGGCCACGAGCGCGCCGAAGCCGATCGCGGCGAGCAAGAGAAGCGCCAACGTGCGGGTCCGGGTCATCCCGTCGGAAGCGTAGCCACAGGCTGCTCGTGACCAGCGACCTGGCCAACGCGACCGTCGGGCCCGAGGGCTCGGGCCCGACGGGACCTAGCGGACGGCCGACCCCACCAGGATCGACTTGACTGCCTGGTGGCTCTCCTCGTTCGGCGACTCGCTGATCACCGTCGCCGGTCGGTCGAAGCGCGCGAGCGCGTCGCGCAGGGGTTCCGCGCGAAGCGTCCCCTCGCCGTACGGCAGGTGCTTCGTCTCGTTGCGATTCGCGAACGCGATGTCCGAGAAATGGACGTGAAAGGGGGCGTCAGGCTCCAGGAGTGCGTCCGCGGCCTCGAGAACCCCTCTGAACGCGGTTTCATCGACGAACGATCCGTCAGTGACGGCGTGTAGATGGGCGAAGTCAATCACGGGTAGCACCCACTCGAAGCGGGCCGCGAGCCAGAACACGTCCTCGGCCGTGCCGAGCTCGCGCACGCGTCCCATGATCTCGACGCCGAAGTCGACGCTACGTTCCTTCGCCTCCAGACGTTCGCGCAGGTCCGAGAGGTCTTTCGCCACGCTTTCGAGGGCAGCTTCCCGTGCTCGCCCGAGGAGGTACCCGGGATGGACGACAACGACCCCGGCTCCGCACGCGACCGCCACCCCGGCCGTGTGGTCGAGCATGCCGAAGGCGCGCTTGCGCTTCTGTTCGTCCCCGGGGAGGTGCCCCAGGATGGCGGCGATTGGCGAGTGGACGGAGAGGGCGATCCCATGCTCGCGGGCGAGCTCGCCGAGGCGCCCGGCCCATTCCCACTCGGGCTTCATCCAGAAGCCCCCCTCGAAGTCGATCTCGCAGGCGGTGTAGCCGCGCTCGACCAGGAGCTCCACCGCGGCCTCAGGGCTCTTGCGGCTGGGCACGCGGGCGGGTCCAAAGTGAGTGGTCATGCCGTCCGACGCCAAGAGTACGGTCTTTGTCATGGCGAAGCGACCGACGCGCATCGAGCTCCTCGAGCTGGACATCGACCTCCGGCTCGCGGACCTCTGGGGCGAGGCCTGCGGGGTGAGCGAGTGGAACCTCGAGGTCGTCGCGGCCTTCCTTCGTGCTGCTTACGGGAAGGGTTACTGCGACGCGCTCACAGAGGACGCTCCGGGCTCCCTCTGCCGTGACCACGGCTACAGGATCCCGGATCGCAAGCCCGCGGCGATCCCCGAAATCTAGAGCCCGACCCCGCTAAACTCGGGGCGTGCCCAGGAGGCGCAGTCCCGCTCGTCTTGTGGTCGCGCTCTCGGTGGCGGCCGCCCTGGCAGTCTTCCTGCTCTACACGAGCCTGGTGGGCGGCTCCACGCCGTCCCTGCACCCGAGCCAGCTCGCGGCGCATTCCGGCACGGTCAGCCTGGCCGGCGTCGTGCTTTCTCCCCTGCGGGGGGATGCCCATGAGGGCGGCCTGCGCTTCCGACTCCGCGACATCAACGGAGCCGGGTCCGTCCCGGTCGTCTACACCGGTTCCGTCCCCGACCTCTTCGCCCCGGGACGCGACGTCTCGGTGCGAGGCAAGCTCCAGAACGGGCTCTTCGTCGCGGAGCGGGATTCGCTCGTGACCAAGTGCCCGTCGAAGTACGCTCCGGACTCCAAGTCGAAGCCCTCCTGACGTGCCCGAGCTCGGCCGAGCCGCGCTCGTCGTTGCCTTCGGGCTCATCGTCTACGCGGCGGTCGCCGGAGGCTACGCCGCTTTCCGCGGCCGGAGACGGCTGCACGACTCCGCGACCAATGCGCTCTTCGCCTCGCTCGGCGCGGTAGCCGTCGCGGCGCTCGTCCTCCTGGCGGCCCTGGTTCGCCACGACTTCTCGCTCGTCTACGTCGCGGACCACACTTCGCGCGAGCTGCCCCTTCGCTACGCGGTCTCCGCCTTCTGGGGTGGGCAGCAGGGATCGCTGCTCCTCTGGCTCCTCGTGCTCACGGGGATGGGCTCGGCGGCCGTGGCCCTGAACCGCAGACTCATCCGCGAGATTCTCCCGTGGACGGTGCCGATCCTCGGCGGGATCGCGAGCTTCTTCGTTTTCATGCTCGTCTTCGTCGCATCGCCCTTCGCCACGGCGCCCGCTCCGGCAGACGGAGTGGGGCTCAATCCGAGCCTACAGAACCCCTACATGATGGCCCACCCGCCGCTCCTCTATCTCGGCTACGTCGGCCTGACGATCCCGTTCGCGTTCGCCATGGCGGCGCTCGCTTCCAAGCGCACCGACGAGCGCTGGATCGTGGTCACGCGCCGCTGGACGCTCGCCTCGTGGGGGTTCCTCGGGTTCGCGATCCTGCTCGGGGCGAAATGGGCCTACGAGGAAGTGGGGTGGGGAGGCTGGTACGCGTGGGATCCGGTCGAGAACGCAGCGCTGATGCCGTGGCTGGTCTCTACGGCCTTCCTCCACTCGGTGATGGTGCAGGAGAAGAAGAACATGCTCCGCGTCTGGAACGTGGTGCTTGTGACGGGCGCCTTCGCCTTGTCGCTCTTCGGAACGTTCCTCACGCGCAGCGGGGTGATCAGCTCCATTCACAGCTTCACCCAGTCCTCGATTGGCGCCTGGTTCCTAGGCTTCATTGCGGTCGTCATCGCCGCCTCGATCACGCTCATCCTCGTGCGCCTGCCGCTGTTGCGCTCGCCGACCCGGCTCGAGTCGCTCGTCTCGCGCGAGGCGGCCTTCCTCTACAACAACCTCTTCCTCGTCGCGCTCGCGCTCACGGTCCTCTGGGGCGTTGTTTATCCCCTGGTCTCGGAGGCGGTGCGCGGCTTCGCGGTGACGGTCGGGGCGCCGTACTACGACTTCTTTGCCATCGCCTTCGGTCTCCCCCTCGTGCTCCTCATGGGAATCGGTCCGCTCGTCGCCTGGCGGCGTGCCTCGCTCCGCGCGCTCGGCATGTCGCTGCTCTGGCCGACCGGGGTCGCGCTCGTGACCGGCACATTGCTGCTCGCGGCCGGCGCCGGGTCGAGCCCGGCGGGCCTCGTGGGCTACACGTTCGCCTCCTTCGTGCTCGCCGCGATCGTGCTCGAGTTCGCGCGCGGGACGCGTGCGCGGCGGTCCCTGGGCGACGACGGGTGGCTCGGCTCCTTCGCTGGGCTCGTGGGGCGAAATCGCCGTCGCTACGGCGGTTATGTCGTCCATGCGGCGATCGTCATCCTCCTGATAGGCGCGATCGGAATCGGCGGGTTCGGAACGACGCGCGAGCCGCGGCGCGCGCTCGCGCCGGGGGCCACGATGCGAATCGGCGCATACGACCTCACATACCTGGGAAGCGCTCAGCGCCGGAGCGCGAACGCCCTCGAAATGCGGGCACGGTTCGACGTGGCGCGGGACGGAAAGCCCCTCGGAGTCCTTTCCGCGGGCAAGAACCGCTATTTCGCGGAGCAGCAGACATCCAACGAGGTTGCCATCCGTTCGGACTGGCTGCGCGGGGAAGACCTGTTCGTCATCGTTGGCAAGTTCAACAACGACGGCTCGATCTTCGTGAAGGTGCTCATCAACCCGCTCGTCAACCTGATCTGGCTTGCCGGCCTCGTCTTCGTCGGTGGGTCACTTATCGCAATGTGGCCGGATGCACGCGAGCAACGCCGTCTCGCGCGTCGTTTCGCCTACGCTCCGGCGTAGTTATGGACCTAGCCGCCGTGGTTCTTGCGGTTCTCCTCGCCGTTGCGTGCGTGGCGTTCGTCGCGCGCCCCTTCCTCCGCGAGCCGGCGCCCGAGGACGACCGGCTCGCCGAGCTCTCGCCGCAGGAGCGTGAGCGCGTGCGTATCGCTGAAGAGCGTGACCGGGCGCTCGCGGCGCTGAAGGAGCTGGAGTTCGACCACCGCACCGGCAAGATCTCCGACGCCGACTACCGCGAGCTCGTCGCTCCGCTTCGGCGCCAGGCAGCCGAGGCGTTGCGCGCCCTCGACCCGCCCAGGAATGAGGCTCATCCGAAGCGCGAGGACGTCCGTGCGTGACTGTCCCCACTGCGGTACCTCGGTTCCGGCGGAGAGCCGTTTCTGCCCGGAGTGTGGCCGGCCTCTGACGGAAGAGGGAGGCGCAACCGCGATTCGACCGCCGCGCCGGCGCTGGCCTCCGCATCCGGTGCTCGTCATCGCCTTCCTGGTCTTGATCGGGTCGATCGTCCTGCTCGCCGGCGGAGTCTGGGCGTGGGGGCTGGTGGCGTTCCTGGCGGCGGGGGTTCTCTTCCTCACCCAGCGCGAGGCCGAGCGGCGGGCCGCCAAGTACGCCCTCCTCGGCTTCAGGGAGCGCTTCTTCGCCACGCGCAAGTCCCTGGCGGCCCGGTCGCGCGGCCAGCTCGAGCTCTTTCGGGCGCGGCGCGAGCGTGCCGAGCTCGAGGCGGAGCGGAGCCGCGGCCTCCACCGGCTCGGACACGCCGTGTTCTACGGCGACAAAGGGGGAACGAAGTCTGCGAAGGCAGACGTCGAAGTGATCGTCGAGCGAATAAGCAGGAAGGAGGCCGAGATCGAGACTCTCATCCGACAGACCGGCGAACGAGTTGAGCGCGCCCAGGCAGGTGTCAAGCCCACTGAGAAGATCCAGGCGGAGCAGCCGCCGGAGCCTGCGCGCATTCCCGAGCCCTGGCCGCCGCCCGACGAGGGCGAACCGCCGACGCCTTTCCCGGACCCGGAGCCCTCTCCGGTGGAGCCACCGCCGGCGCCCGAGCATCCCCCGATGCCGCAGTCGAAGGGGCGCCGCAAGCGCTGATGGGGGGCGGGTGCGGGGCCGCCTCTCGCTGGAAAACGCCCGCAATCTGATGTAAAACACCGAGCCTCGAAGCAGGAAAGGCTTCACGCTGGCCGCGCAGGGACGTCCGCGCGCCCGGCGAAACTCTCAGCCGGTGCTTATCCCCCGCCGCATCATCGCGCTCATCGCCGCCTCGGCGGTCGTGGCGCTGTGCGTTCCCGTCGCGCTGGGTCAGTCCCTCTACGACCGCAAGAACGCCGTCGACTCGCGTATTTCCGGGCTGAAAGATTCCATCCAGCGCGCCAAGGCCCGCGAAGGCGTCCTCTCCTCGGAGATCTCAGATGCGTCCTCTCGGATCGACGCGCTCGGCGGCAACATCACCGTGCTCAGCGACAAGCTCGCGACGCTCGAACGGGACCTCGCGGCGCATCGGAGCCGCCTGGCTCGCCTCCAGGCTCGTTTGCGCGAGCAAGCCGCCACGCTTCAGCGCCTGACTCAGCAACACGCGGTCGCGCAACGCCGGCTCGAGGAGCGCCTCGTCCAGCTGTACCAGAGCAACGAGGCCAGCGAGCTCGAGATCCTGTTGCAGGCCCAGACCTTCTCCGACCTGCTCGAGCAGCTCGACTACTTCCGCGCCATCGGGCAGCAGGACAAGCGGATCGCAGACACGATCAAGCGGCTTCAGACCGAGATGCGGGTGGCCAAGCAGGAGACCGCCTCGACGAAGGCGGAGGTGTCGACTGCCACCGCGATTCTTGCGCAGAAGACCGAGGAGCAGCGGGCTGCGCGTGCGGCCCTCCTCGCGCAGCAGGCGGCGCTGGCGGTCGCGCGGGACAGCAAGCAGGGCCTCCTCGCGGACGTGAAGCAGGAGCGACATGACAACGAGGAGGATCTCGAGGCGATGCAGGCGGCGAGCGCCGCCATCGCCGCCCAGATCCAGGGTGCCCCGGATGGGTCCTCGGGCTCCGGCGGGACGCCCTCCTCCAGTAGCCTGATCTGGCCGGTCAGCGGTCCGATCACGAGCGGCTTCGGCTGGCGGTGGGGCCGCATGCACGAAGGTATCGACATCGGAGCTGCCTGCGGGACCACGATCCGCGCGGCTGCCTCGGGCACGGTCATCTACGCGGGCTGGATGGACGGCTACGGCAACATCACCATCATCGACCACGGCGGCGGCCTCGCGACCGCCTACGGCCACCAGTCTTCCCTCTACGTCGGCGGTGGCTCCGTCTCGCAGGGGCAGGCGATCGGCGCGGTCGGTTCGACGGGCCATTCGACCGGCTGCCATCTCCACTTCGAGGTACGCGTCAACGGCACGCCCGTCGACCCGCTGAACTACCTCTAACGGCCATGTCGTCTGCAGCCACAGGGGTCTGACCCCTGAGATGGCTCAAGCGGCCATGTCCGCTTAGAGGAGGGTTGGCTCAACCATGCGAGTGGCTCAGGTCCTTAACGGCCAGCGGGGGTCTGACCCCGACGGTTAGCGGAAAACGGCGTAGAGGATGATCCCGGCGAGGACGAATACGACGATCCACGCCAGCGGGAGGAACTTGAAGGCACGCCGCTCGCCGGCCCCGGCTCGGGCGTGTAGGGATCGAGCGGCGGCGAAGGCTGCCGCGGCACGTCGTCTTCGCCCTCGAGCACCTGCGGAGCGTGCTGGACTTCGCGCTCGTCTGCCATGGAAGGGTGGTCCCCCGCGACGGGGCGCGAGAAACCAGGAGGGCTTGACGAAACATCATCTGTGCCGCCGGAGGCGCGCCGCTCGCCCCGAGGCTGTGTCCTCGGTCGCCCCCAACGCATCCGCGTTCAGAATGACACGGGCCTCCCTGCGTCCTTGCCTCGGAACGACCGGCGCGTCCGGGCGACGAGTGACGTTCCGCCAAGCCCTCCTAGTGGACGATCCGCATGTCCGGGAGGCCCCGGAACCGTCCCTCCAAGTCGAACCCGTAGCCGACGAAGAAGTGATCGGGCACGGTGAAGCCGACGTAGCGGAGCGGGATGTCGTCGACGAGCCGCCGATAGGGCCGGTCCAGCAGCGTGCAAGCCGCGATCTCACGCGGCCGGCGCAGGGCGAACGTCTTGATCAAGTAGTTGAGCGTCAGGCCCGTGTCGATCACGTTCTCGATGATGAGGACGTCACGCCCTGCGATCGGGAAGTCGAGATCCTTGATCAGGCGAATCTTGGTCTGGCCGCCGAGGGCGCCGTCATACCCTGCGAGGACGACGAAGTCGAGCTCGTGGGGGATCGGGATCGACCGCGAGAGGTCGGCCAGGAAGATGAACGCGCCCTTGAGCACGGTGACGAGGACGGGCTCGCGACCGGCGTAATCGTCCGCGATCTGCGCTCCCAGCTCGTTGACCCGTGCCTTGATCTCGTCACGGGAGAGATAGATCTCTCCGATCCTCGGGTCGAGCGGCTCTATGAGGCGAGGTTCAGTTTGTATTTGTGGGCCAGGCGATCGAAGTCGCGCCGCGTGAAGAGCTTGATCTTGATCTCGGGATACTTCTCCCGCAGCTTTCGGATCTTCCGGTTCTTGCGCGTGACGAGGGACTGCTTCATCACGGTGACCTCGAGGTAGAGGTCCTGCTCGGGGAGGTAGAAGTCGGGCGTGAACGCCTCGATCACGCGGCCTTCGTCATCCGTCTCGAGGACGAACGACCGTGGCTCGTACTTCCACTCCAGGCCGTAGAAGTCGAGGATCCTGGCGCACTCCACCTCCGCCTGGTTGGCGAAGTGGGGATCGTCGACACTGGAAGTTGCCTGCAAACCGGGCGTTTCCGAGGCCATCTGTATTTGAGGGTAGCAATCTGCCCGGACGGCCCCGCATTACACTTCGATTGGGTTCCGTGGACGGTATCGAAGGGAGGCGCGTGTTTCGGATCGCACACATCTCCGACCTTCATTGCGGGTCGCCGTACTTCGTCCCGGACCTGATGGAGCGGGCGATTATGGAGATCAACGACCTCGAGCCGGCGATCGTCGTCTGCTCAGGCGATCTCACCTCCTACGGCTTCAAGCAGGAATACGCTGAGGCCAAGGGCTACCTCGAGCGGCTCAAGTGCGAGGCGCTCGTCGTCGTCCCCGGCAACCACGACTCCCGGAACGTCGGCTACATCCACTTCGAGGAGCTCTTCGGCGAGCGCAACCCGGTCGTCCACCTGAACGGCGTCTCCGTCGTCGCCATCGATTCGACCGAGCCGGACCTCGATCACGGCCATATCGGGCGCAGCCGTTATTCCTGGATCAAAGAGCAGTTCTCGCAAGAAGCCGACTTCCGGATCTTCGTCCTCCACCACCACCTGCTGCCTGTGCCGGGGACGGGGCGCGAGCGGAACGTCGTCTACGACGCCGGGGACGCGCTCGAGGCTCTCCAGAGCGCGCGCGTGAACCTCGTGCTCTCCGGGCACAAGCACGTTCCGTACGCATGGCGCCTGGAGAACATCTTCATCGTCAACGCCGGCACCGTCTCCTCGCTCAGACTCAGAGGCAATGGGCGACCCTGCTACAACCTGCTCGAGATCGAAGGACGCCATGTGGACGTCTGGCGTAAGTACCCCTATCACGACCAGGAGCGCATCATTCAGTTCTCGGCGGACACGCTCGAGTTCGAGAAGTACACGACGCGCATCGAAGATGAGGTCAGGAGCCGGCCGTGAACGTCTTGGCGCTCATTGACGGAGAGCATTATCCGGACGTCGTCCGGGTCGCCTTCGTGGCCATGCCGCATGAGGTCCTCGGGGCTGTCCTGGTGGGCGGGACCGAGAAGCTCCGGGGCGGGGAGGATTACGGCGTCCCCCTCTTCAAGACGCTCGAGGAGGGGATCGAGGCGACGGGCGCCGAGGCGATCGTCGATCTCTCCGACGAGCCGGTGCTCGACCCGCGAGGACGCTTCCAGCTCGCGAGCCGCGCGCTCGCGGCCGGGCTGTCGTACCTGGGAGCCGACTTCCGCTTCGATCCGGTCCGGTTCGAGCCGTTCGAGCTTCCCTCGCTCGCCGTCATCGGGACGGGGAAGCGCGTCGGCAAGACCGCCGTCGCCGGCCACGTGGCGCGCCTGCTCGCGCGCGACCGCGAGGTCGTCGTGGTCGCGATGGGTCGGGGTGGTCCCCGGGAGCCCATCGTGGCAGAGCCGGAGCCGGCCCTCGAGGACCTGCTCGAGCTCTCGCGCTCGGGCGTGCACGCGGCCTCCGACTACCTGGAGGACGCCGCGATGGCGCGGGTGACGACAGTAGGAGCTCGCCGCTGCGGCGGAGGTCTCGCGGGCGCGCCGTTCTTCTCGAATCTTCCGCAGGCCGCACGGCTCGCGGCCTCGCTGGCGCCCGATCTCGTCCTCTTCGAGGGCAGCGGAGCAGCCTTCCCGCCGGTCGCTACGGGAGGGCGCATCCTCGTCGCCGGAGCCGCGCAGGACCCTGAGACGATCACCGGCTTTTTCGGCGCGTATCGACTGCTCCTCTCCGATCTCGTCATCCTCACCGGCTGCGAGGAACCTCTGATCGATCCTCTGGAGCTCGAGTCGCTGAAGGAGGCGATCGATCGCGTCAGACCCGGTCTGCCGGTCGTCGAGACGATCTTCCGTCCGAATCCCGTCGGTTCGATCAAGGGACGCCGGGTGGCCTTCTTCTCCACGGCGCCCGACGGAATCCACGCCCGTCTGCGCGAGCACCTGGCCCGGGAACACGGCGCCGAAGTGGTTCTCGTCTCGGGGAATCTCGGCCGGCGGCAGGAGCTCCGGGCCGACCTGGCCTCCGTCGAGGCTCGCTCGGCCGACGTCTATCTCGTCGAGCTGAAGGCAGCGGCGATCGACGTGGTCGCGGAGACGGCGGCGGAGCGCGAGGTCGAGCTCGTGCTCTGCGACAACGAGGTACGCCCGCTCCGCGGCGAGCACGATCTCGACCAGCTCGTCGCCGCGCTGGCCGACCGAGTCGCCGGAGGCGTGCCCGCATGACCGACCGCCGGCCTCCCGACTCCGCCCTCATCGGCACCGTGTCCCAGTCCGGCCTCGAGGCTCTCGACCGCCTCGACGTGCCTCTCGTCGTCCTCGTGGGAGGGGCCACGGGCACGGGGAAGTCCACGGTCGCCACGGAGGTCGCGCACCGCCTCGGGATCACGCGGGTGACCTCCACCGACGTCGTCCGCCAGACCATGCGTGCGTTCTTCTCGCGCGAGTTCATGCCCGCGATCCACTATTCGAGCTTCGAGGCCGCGCCCGCCGTGGCGGAGGACGATTCGGAGGCGGATGCCGTCCTCCGAGGCTTTCTCGACCAGACTCGGAACGTTCTGGTCGGCGTCAAGGCAGTCCTCGGCCGTGCGCTCGAGGAGGGGTACTCCCTCGCTCTCGAAGGCGTTCACCTCGTCCCGGGCCTGCTCGAGCCGGTCGACGGAGCCGTGTTCTGCCAGGTGCTTCTCACGATCGAGGACGAGGACGAGCACGCTGCGCATTTCTGGACGCGCGACTCCGAGGGCCTGCGCCCGTTCGACAAGTATCTGCGGGCCCTTCCCGACATCAGGCGGCTGCAGGAACACCTCGTGGCGCGGGCGGTCAAAACAGGGATTCCGGTGATCGACAACGCAAACGTGGAGACGACGGTCGACCAGGTCGTCGAGCTCGTCCTCGCCGAGGTCGAGCGCGTGCGCGCCCCGTTGTGAGCACGCAGGTTCGCACCCTGTGCCGGTGCGAGGCCTACGCGGCCGTGACGGAGGCAGCCGCGCTGGCCGGCGCTCGCTGGCTCGGGCGTGGCAATGTGGAGGGGGCCGAGCAGGCGGCGACTAGCGCGATGCGCGAGCGGCTCGAGGAGCTCGACATCGAGGGACGCATCGTCGTCGGAGGCGAGGTTGAAGACGATCCCCTCGCGATCGGGACGACCGTCGGGCAGGGAGGCGAGCTCGTGGACCTGGCGGTCGACCCGCTGGAGGGGCGCGCGGTGGTGGCGCGCGGCGACTACGGCGCCATGTCGATGATCGCAGTGGGCGAGGCGGGCAGCTTCCCCAGCTTGCCCCCGATGTACATGCGCAAGATGGCCGTTGGCCCTGTCGCGCGGGGACATATCGACCTGGAGCTCCCGGTCGGAGAGAACATCCGCGTCATCGCCGAAGCCTTCGGGCGCAACACGCAGGACATCACGACAATCGTTCTCGACCGTCCGCGTCACCACGACCTCATCGAAGAGATCAGGGCCGCGGGCGCCCGCATCAAGCTGATCCAGGACGGCGACGTCACCGCCTCGATCACCGCCGCAATCCGTGGGACGAACGACCATCTGGCGATCGGCATCGGCGGTGCTCGCCAGGCGCTGCTCTCCGCGGCTGCACTGCGATGCCTTGGAGGTGAGCTGCAGGCTCAGCTCTGGCCCACGACGCGCGGCGAGATCGACGCCGCGAGGGAGCACGGGATCGACGACGTGAACAAGGTCTTCACGACGGACGAGCTCGCGCCCGGGGAAGTGATCGTGGCCGCGACCGGTGTCACCAACGGCGACGTCCTCCGGGGCGTTCGCTTCCTGACGGACAGCGCGCGCACGCATTCGATCGTCATGTGCACCCGCCACAACTGGGTCCGGTTCGTCGACGGGATCCATTTCTTCGCGCGCGAGCGACGCGAAGAAGTTCGCCTGCTCGGCTGAGCATCGGGTTAGGAGGTCTAGATGATGCGGGCGACTTCGTCCGTATGGACGAGGCGGGCCGCCTCGTCCCGCGAGTGAACTTCGAGCCGCCGGAAGGCGTTCTTGACGTGCGTGCGGACAGTGTGCGGCGAGATGAAGAGCATGCGGCCGATCGCCTCGGCCGACAATCCCTCGGCGTAGAGAGCGAGGATCGTCCGCTCACGTGGCCGGAGCGAGTCGAGCGCCGGGTTGGGCCGAACCGCGGGCTCGTTCGCGTTGCGCGCGAGGAGCGCAGAGGCTCGCGCGAGCGTCGTCGTCGAACGGTCGATCGAGCGAATCGCCGCGCCGAGCTGGGTGGCGACGTCAGTAAAAAGCTGCTCCTGCTCCTCGGTTGGCTTGCGATCCGTTCGGGTCCCGGCGGTGAGCACGCCGACCGCCTCCTTCCCGTTGAAGATCCAGCGGCCTCCCACCCAGCGATGTCCCAGCCCGCGGGACAGCGAGTGCTCCGGGCCGAGCGCGACGAGGCTCCGGATGAGGGCGAGTGAGAAGGGCTCCAGAGCGCGACGGCTGATCTCTCGTGGGCCGGCGCCGTCCATCGCGAGCAGGTGGAACAGCTTCTCACCGTCCTTCGCGCGGAGGCGGATTCCAATCGTCTCCACGCCAAGCGGGATCGGAATCGCTCGGGCGACTTCACCGAGCGTGACAAGGGGGTGGCCTCCGGGGACGGCTGCGATCGCCTCGCGGAGGCGCTGCTCGGGTGGGGGAGAGGGTGACCGGGCCATCACTTCGAAAAAGTGTACGCCGCCGCAGGGGTACTGAGGGCGTCGCACTCGCTGCGGGCTAGACTGGCACTGTGCCTTCCAAGGACGAGGTCACCAATGCTCTCCGCGCCGTCGAGGACCCTGAGCTCGGCATGGACATCGTCGAGCTGGGTCTTCTCTACGACGTCGAGGTCGAGGGGCCGAAGGTCCACGTCACGTTCTCGCTCACCTCGATGGGCTGCCCTGTCGGCCCGATGATCCAGCAGCAGATCGAGGAGACCGTCTCGGGGATGGTGGGCGTCGACCAGGTCGAGTCGGAGCTCACCTGGGACCCCCCGTGGTCACCCGAGCGCATGTCGGACGACGCCAAGTTCGTCCTCGGCTTCGGCTAGCGGCTATCCCGGAATCTCGAGGACGACCTTCCCGAACTGGCGGCCTTCCTCGAGGTATTCGTGCGCCGCAGGGGCCTGCTCGAGCGGGAAGACGCGGTCGACGATCGGCTGAGCGGCGCCGCGGGCAACCAGCTCGTACGCGCCCTTGAAGTCCTCCCTCGTCCCCATGGTCGAGCCGTACACGGCGAGCTGCTTCCACCAGATGCGATGGAGCTGCGCCGGCGGGTTCGGGCCGCTCGTCGCCCCGCAGACGACCACCCGCGCATTCGGCGCGGCTGACTGAAGCGACGTCTTCCACGTAGCCTCGCCAACGTGCTCGATGACGACGTCGACGCCGCGCCCGCCGGTCGCCTCCTTGACGGCCGCGGCGACGTCGTCCTCCACGTGGTTGACCGTCGCATCCGCGCCGAGCTCGGCGGCTCGCGCCAGCTTCTCCGCGCTCGAAGACGTGACGAGCGTGCGCGCTCCCAGGGCCTTGGCGATGACGAACGCGGCCAAGGCGACGCCGCTCCCGATCCCCCAGAGGAGAACCCACTCGCCCTCTTCGATCCTCGCCTTGGTCACGAGCATGCGGTACGCGGTCTCGTAAACCAGTGGGAAGGCCGCCGCCTCCTCGAAGGACAAGCCCCCGGGGATCGGATGGACGTACTCCGCGGGCACGGCGACGAACTCGGCGTGCGTCCCGTCCATGTGCTCGCCGAGGATGCGGGCGCCGTCGTCCAGGCCGGGGTTCAGAACGACACGGTCTCCCTCGGAGAACGTGTCGGCTCCCTCGCCCAGCGCCGCGACGACGCCCGCGCCGTCCGCGCCGAGTATCCGCGGCTTCGGGACCGAGGGAAGCCCTTGCCGGATCCAGAGATCAAGATGGTTGAGCGAGGCGGCCCGGAGGCGGACGAGCACCTCTCCAGGGCCGGGCGCCGGATCCGCCACGTCCTCGTAGCGGAGCACCTCGGGACCGCCGTCCTCGTGGATGCGCACAGCCTTCACGCGCCCATCCTAACCGGGACGTTTTTCGCTGCTAACTTCCGCTTGTGACCCAGCGAGAGCTCGAACGCGCGGCCCGCGAGCTCGGGATCGACGTCGTGGGCGCGGCGCCGGTGGAGCCGTACGAGGAAACGGAGCGCCACATCCGCGACCGCCGCGAGCGCGGGCTCTTCGCCCGCATGCGCTTCACGATGGCCCAGCCGGAGGTGTCCTGCCATCCGGAGACTCTCCTGCCAGACGCTCGCACGGTTGTCTCCGCGGCGCTCAGCTATTACGTCCCCGGCCCGGAGCCTGAGCCCGGGGAAGGCCGCCTGCCGCGCTACACCTGGCGAGACTTCTATGCGGAGCTGCGAGAGAAGCTCGACGAGCTCGGCACGCGTATCGGGGGCCGCTATCGCGTGCTCGTGGACGAGAACCAGCACGTCGATCGGGAAGGCGCCGCCCGGGCGGGCGTCGGCTTCTACGGGAAGAACACGGTTCTCATCACCCGCAAGTTCGGCTCGTGGGTGGTACTGGGGACGCTGGTCAGCGACACCGAGATCGAGGCGAGCGCCCCGCTGGCGCTCGACTGCGGATCGTGCACGCGCTGCATCGACGCCTGCCCCACCGGCGCGCTCGACGAGCCCGGCGTGCTCGACTCGACGCGCTGTCTCTCCTACTGGACGCAGGCGCCCGGCTCGATTCCAGAGGAGTACCGGGCCGAGCTCGGAGCTCAGGTGTACGGGTGCGACATCTGCCAGGACGTTTGCCCCTGGAACCGAGGCGTGGAGAAGCGCCGGGCCGGCGAGCCGCTGCCGAGCGAAGCTGAGCCAGTGGTGTCCCTCCTTGACTGGCTCGAGGCGCCCGCAGAGGAGCTGCGAACGCGCTACGACCGCCTCTACTTTCCACGCAACGACGCTCGCTACTTGCGCCGAAACGCGCTCGTAGCTGCGGGCAACTCCGGAGATCCTTCCCTTGCCGAGGCCGTGGACCGCTATCGAGACGATCCGGACGAGATGGTGCGCGAGCACGCGCTCTGGGCGGCAGGGCGCCGCTCGGGATGACGGCTGAGGTCGAGCGGCGCCGGCAGATCGAGCGCTGGATCGCCTGGGCGGCTGTTCGCCGTGCCGTTCGCCGTCTTCGAGGTGGGCGTTATCTCCAGCGGGTATCCCCCCGGCTACGAGAGCTGGGCGTGGATCATCACGGCCGTGCTGGCGGTCGGGGCCGCCGCCTTCTGGTTTCTCGCACGGGCTGAACTCGGCCTGAGCGCACAAAAGATCCTGGGCTTCGCAGCGCTCGGCCTCGACGCCGGGGTCGTTTCCGCCTATGTCGTCCTCTACTACCGCTACGAGCCGGATTCTCCGGTCCGGCAGATCCTCTTCTTGCCGGTCGCCGAAGCGGCTGTTCGCTACGGCGTCATCGGCGGCGCGGTGCTGCCCTTCGCGCTCGCTCCGTTCCTTGCGTGGGGCGAGGCTCTGCGCGCCGACCGCTACGGGCGCGAATTCAGCGCCGACGCCGTCACTCTCCCTCTCGGCATCGAGATCATGGTGGGAGTCCTTGTGGGCTGGCTGGCGAGTCGGCTGGGCAGTGAGGCGAAAATCGCCGAGGCCCGGGCCGCCGAGGCCGAGGAGCTGCGCGACCGCCTTGGCCGACGGGCGACCAACTCGAGGCGGTCAACAGGGTGGCTCGGGCGCTCGGATCCTCGCTCGAACAGGATGAGGCTCTCGAACGGTTCCTCGGCGAGGTGAGGAGCGTCTTCGAGTTCGATCGCCTCGCGATCGTCCTCGTCGAGGGTGACGAGGCTGTGGTCATGGGGAATTCCGGCCGCGGCGAAGACAGCCTCTTCCCCCGCGGGATCGCGCGTCCCGTCGGCGGCTCCGTGATCGAAGACGTGTTCAGAGGCGGGCAGACGATCGTGCGTGGAGACATGGCCGACAACCCGCGCTACCCGGAGGAACGCGAACTCTCCACGCTCGGTCTTCAGTCACGTGTGGTGGCCCCGCTAACGCTCGGCGGTCAGCCGCTCGGGATCCTCTCCGTCTCCCGGTAAGAGGCGGACGGCTTCGGCGAGGACGAAGTCGAGCTGGTCACTCTGCTCGCCCGCCAGCTCGCGGCCGCAGTCCAGAACATCCGCACATACACCGCCGAGCGGAACGCGGCCGAGGAGCTGCGACGCCTCTCGGCTCTTCGCGCCGACTTCGTCTCCCTCGTCTCACACGAGCTGCGGGCGCCGATGGCCTCGGTGATCGGCTGTGCGCTGACCTTACGCGCGCGCTGGCGCGAGCTGTCCGCCGAGCAGCGCGAATCGTTCCTCGCGCTCATCGAGCAGGAGACGGGACGGCTGTCGACCCTGGTCGGCGACATCCTCGACACGTCGCGGATCGAGGCGGGAACGTTCACCTACGTCTTCGGGGACGTCGACGTTGGCGACCTCGTTCGCGAGACCGCGTCCATGGTCTCGCTCGGAACCGACGAGGTTACGGTGACGGCGAGCGTGGTCGAGCCGCTGCCGGTCGTGCGCGGCGACCGCGACCGGCTCCGCCAGCTGCTCATCAACCTCTTGTCGAACGCCGCCAAGTACACGGTCTCGGGAGACGAGATCGAGGTGCGTGCCGCCGCCGCGGATAAGGGCGCGGTCCTCGTCAGCGTCGAGGATCACGGGCCAGGCATTCCCCCGGACCAGCAGCGTCTGGTCTTCGAGAAGTTCGGGCGCGTCAACTCCGGCGGGCGCCGGGTTGGGGCTCTTCATTGCCCGGTCGATCGCCGAGGCGTACGGTGGCACCCTCGACGTCCGCTCCGACTCCGGGAGCGGCGCCACGTTCACGATTCGGCTGCCGATCGGCTAGTAGTACTTGAGCTAGGCGTCGATGGGGACGTGCCCGGGCTTGGCGGCCACCCGGTTGAGCCAGGCTCCGATGGCCGGGTACGAGTCGAGCTCGAAGCCGCCCTCGGGGGCTACGTGCGTGTACGCGTAGAGGGCGATGTCGGCGAGCGATAGGCGGTCGCCCACGAAGAAGATCCTGCCGTCCAGGTGACGCTCCATCGCGTCGAGAGCGCGGTAGCCGGCAGCCATCCGCTCCTCCAACCGGTCCGCGAACGCCTCCGGACGCCCCGAGTACGCAACCCAGAAGCGCACGACGGCGAGCGCTGGCTCATGGTCGTACTGCTCGAAGAACATCCACTGGAGCATCTGCGCCCGCTCGTAGCGGTCCTCGGGGACGAACTCGGTTCCCTCGGCGAAGTACCAGAGGATGGCCCCCGACTCGCCGAGCGCCCTGCCGTCGTCCAGCACCAGCGTTGGGACGCGCTGCGCTGGGTTCAAGTCGCCGAGCACCTCGGAGCGGTTCGAGCGGTCGACGACGGAGAGCTCGCGCCGCTCGTACGGGATCCCGAGGTGCGCGAGCAGAAGTCGAACCTTGTAGCAGTTGCCGGAGACCGGGCTGTCGTAGAGGAGCAATTGCCGAGCTAGCCGCGCGCCCGCGCCGGTTTTTTGCCGAGCAGGGACTTCAGCCGCTTGGCCCGCTGCAGGACTTCGCGGCGCAGCTCCACCGGTTCGAGCACCTCCGCCTCGCCGCGGTAGGAGAGGATCTCTCCCACCAGCCAATCCAGGCTGCCGAAGCGAACCTCCTCGAGCGCGTAGCCCTTGGCGAGCGGATGCGCGCCCCGCTCGACCCGCCAGCGCCCTACCACGGGCGAGAACAGGACGCGCGCGGTGCTGACGTCCCGGAGCTTCTGGGGCACGACCTCACCCCGGGGCTCGAAGCTCTCCTCGAGCAGCTCGGCGCGGCGCATGCGGTCGAGCCGGAAGCTTCGCTGCGCGTCTCTGGTGCGATCCCAGCTGTGCACGTACCACCAGGGAAGCTCCCGCTCGAGCGCGTGTGGCTCGATCACGCGAACGCTTGTCTCCTCGCCGACGGCGGTGTATTCGATCTCCACCACGCGATGCTCGGCGATCGCCTTCGAAAGAGTCGCGATCAGGCCCTCCTCCTCGCTCAGTGCGATGCGGTCGGGAGGCTCCTCGACGTCGAACTCGCCGAACGTGTCCGCGAGCTTCTGGCGCACGCGGTCGAGTTGGGTGTTCGCCTGGGCCGCGATGGACGGCCCGACGAACTCGAGCGCGAGCTGGATCGCGCGCGCCTCGAGCGGCGTCAGCCGCGGTGGCTTGCGGAAGGTGTCGCCGAACAACTCCTTGTCCACCCGCACGACGCCGTCCTCGAGCGAGGCGTAGACCGCGTAGCAGCCTCCTCCGAAGTTGACCAGGTTGAGCAGCTGGAGGTGGTCGTCGAGCTGATCGGGAGGAATGTGGAAGCGCTCGACGAGCTCGTCCGCGGGGATAGCGCCGGACGAGCGCTCGCCGCAGCTGTCGAGGAGGTAGGCGAGCAGCGCCTGGAGGACGCCGAAGCGCTCGGCCGTGACGGGCCCGGCAGGTCGCTCCGGCTCCGCACCCGGCTTCTTGGCGGCTGCGGCCCGTGGCGGCTTCGACGGCTCACCCTCGTGCACTTCGACGACGCGCCCGAGGCCGCGCTCGACCTCCTTGACGAGAGCCGGAGGTGCGAGTGGACGCGCCCGTCCTTCCTGGCGGAGGACCCAGCCCGCCAGCGCGTCCAGGCCGGCGTACGGCGTCGTGAAGACATCCCCTTCCACTTCGCCGCGCTCGATCATCCGCTCGGCCCACCAGGCAGTGTTCGGGTCGAGCTCGATCTCGGCCTCCCCGACGATCTTGCCGAACTGCCAGTCCTGGCGGCCGCGATACTCCGCTGGCTCGAATGCCGTGGGCGCCCGAAAGTCGCGCTCCCGTCGGGTGGCGAAGCGGATGTCGCCGCGAACGCGTGAGACCCGGAAGGTGCGAATGTCCTTGGCGTCCTGATCCAGACCGATCACGTACCAAGATTCACGGTCGTGGAGCAGGGCGTACGGGTTGACCGTTCGATCGGACTCGACGTTCCGAGCAATCGAGTAGTAAGGGAACTTGACGGTGCGCTGCTTCGCGATCGCGTTCTCGAGCTTGGTCAGGCGACCCGACATCTCGGACGAGTAGTCCGGGTCGCGGACGGCGATTCGCACGGCGGTTTCCGTTCGTTCTTCGTCGAGGCCGGGGCGGCCGAGGGCGAGATTCTGGAGGGCGAGGCGCAAGGGCTCGGAATAGGCGAACTCGCCCTCGAGACGGTAGAGCGCGGTCTGCAGCGCCGCGAGCTCGTCCTCCTCGAGCCTGAGCTCGGGCAGGAAGTAGTTCTCGGAGCGCAGGGTGTAGAGCTCCTCGCCGGTGAACTCGTCCCGTTGCGAGTGGAGGGGGACTCCGAGGTTGATGAGCTCCGTACGGTCCGAGTAGAACCGGCGGGCGAACGCTTCGTCCGACATCTCGGAATAGCCCTCGACAGTCGACTTGATGTCCCGGGCGGTCAGCGGTCGCCGCTCCGCCATGAGGAAGGCAACGAGTGACAGTTGCCGGATCAGCTTGTCAGTGTCGTGCGACAAGGGTCCTATTCTTTCAGCCGTGGCAAGTTCTCCCGCGATCGTCGCGCATCTCGATCTCGACGCGTTCTTCGCAGCCGTCGAGGAGCTGGAGCAGCCGGAGCTCGCCACGCGGCCACTCGTGGTCGGCGGCGACCCGCACGGACGGGGCGTAGTGGCCACCGCCAACTACGAGGCTCGCAAGTACGGCATCCGCTCGGCGATGAGCTGCGCGGAGGCCCTCCGGCGGTGTCCGCGGGCGGTGTTCGTACGTCCCCGGCACCGGACGTACGGCGAGTACTCACGCTCCGTCTGGACGGTCGTGCGCGAGGTCGTCCCGACGGTGGAGCGCACGGGGATGGACGAGGGCTACCTCGATTTCGCGGAAGTCCTGGCGGACTTCCGTAAGGCGCGGGACTTGGCAGAAGCCGTCCAGGTCGCCGTCAAGGGAGCGACGAGTCTCTCCTGCTCTCTGGGCGTGGCAACCAGCAAGGTCGTCGCCAAGGTGGCGAGCGACAGGCGCAAGCCGGGCGGGATCACCGTCGTGTCGCCGGGACGCGAGGCGGCGTTTCTGGCGCCGTTCGCCGTGCGGCTCCTGCCGGGCGTCGGTCCACGGGCCGAGCAGCGTCTCCGTGGCGCCGGGATCGATCAGATCGGCGGGCTGGCAGCGCTGGAAGACGGAGATCTCGCACGGGTGCTCCCGGGGAAGATCGGGCGCCTGCTTCGCGAACGTGCGCGGGGGATCGACACGCGGCGGCTCGAGCGTTCGGCACCGGCGAATGTCTCCATCAGCCAGGAGGAGACCTTTCCGCGGGATGTCGCCGACCGCGAGCAGCTCCACGCCGAGCTCCACCGCATGGCCCTCGGCCTGGCCGAGCACCTCACGAGGGACGACCGGGTCGCACGCACCGTCACGACCAAGCTTCGCTATCCGGATTTCTCCATTCGCAGCCGTTCCACGACTTCCCCGGTCGGCTCTGCCGACGCGGAGCGGATCGGGGAACTGGCTTGCGCTCTCCTCGACCGCGCGCTTGCGGACCGGCCCGGCGCTCTCCGGCTCGTCGGCGTCAGCGTCTCGAACATCGAGCCGCACCAGCAGCTCGTCCTGGGCTAGGGCCAGATGAACGAGCTGGCGATCAAGCCGTTCCGGTCCCAGCGTGAGTGGGAGCGCTGGCTAAGGGCCAATGATGAGATCTCGCCGGGCATCTGGCTCAAGATTGCCAAGAAGACGTCCGGAATAGAGAGCGTCAACCACGCAGAGGCACTCGAAATCGCCATCTGCCACGGATGGATCGACGGTCAGCGGCGCGCGCTCGACGAGCAGTTCTTCCTGCAGAAGTTCACCCCTCGAGGGCCGAGGAGCACGTGGTCGCGCGTCAACCGCGAGAAGGCGCTCGACCTCATCGCGCGTGGCCGGATGCAGCCGGCCGGGCTCAGGGAGGTGGAGCGAGCCAAGGCCGACGGTCGCTGGGAGGCCGCCTACGAGCCGCAATCGACGGCCACGGTGCCCGACGACCTACAGCGGCAGCTGGACGCAAACCCCCGAGCCGCGGAGTTCTTCTCGTCGCTCGACAGTAGGAACCGCTACGCGATCCTGTACCGGCTCCAGAACGCGAAGAAGCCCGAGACCCGCGCCCGGCGTCTCGCTCAGTTCGTCGCGATGCTCGACGAGCACCGCAAGCTCTATCCCTGAAAGCTACGCGGCGGCCGGGGTGGCTTCGAGGTGCTGGTGCGACGGGCAGTACTCGCGCTCGGGGAGCGGCGTGCGCTGGCACGGCTTGCCCTTGCGCGTGGTCGCGCGGCAGCGGGCGACCCCGCCGTCGAACGCGCCCGCCTCGATCTGCGCCTCGATGAACTCCACCGCGGCGTTGATGCCCTCGGTCACCGCCCAAGAGACCTGGGCCTGGCAGGTGATGGGGAAGTAGCGGCGGATGTCCTGGAAGAGCGTCCGGTCAGGGTTCGCGAAGTAGCGCGGATCTTTGGCCAGGCGCTCGATGGTGTCTTCGCACGCGGCCAGCACTTCGCGGCGGTATTCGAGCTGCTTCTCGACGTCGGCGTACGGGTCGATCAGGTCTTTGATGGAGCGATAAATGGCTCTCGAGTACTGATACATGCGGGCGACCTTCCCGTCCTGGCTGGCGGCATCGAGCTTACCGTGCTGCCCGATGAAATACCTGCAAATTGCATTAAGCGAAGATTAAGGAGCCGTGCGAGGAGCGTTCTAGAGAGCCATCCTACACCCGGACCGTACTGTCACAAAGTATCCGGGTGCCCGTGTTACAAACTCGTGCGCGCTAGTCGCGCACCGGTCTGGTGTAAGCGGTCGGGAAGCCGCGGGCCCTGGCGTTCGGAAGAGCAGCGTTCGCCTGCTGCTGTGTGTCATAGATGCCGGTGAACGTCACCCAGTAGCCGGGTCGCAGGCTCGAGAAGTCGGAGGAGTTCAGGACGCCGACCTGCGACAGCCCGTTGTTACGGGCCCGCTGCGCCGCTGCGTCCGCCTTCGCGCGGCCCTCGCTCGTGGGCACCGACTTGAGAAAGATGGAATAACCGTCCTTCCCGGCAGGCCACGTGACGTTCCCGGTCGTCGTCGTGGTCGTGCTCAGCGTCGTCGTCGACCCGAAGGTCGTCGTTGGCGGATTGATGGTGACTGTAGTAGGAGGCTGGGTGATGACCCCGACCGTGTCGGTCGTGCTCGGCCCGGTCGTCACAACCGGTATGGACGTCTTCGGCTGACCTTCTTTGTCGCCGCGGGTGGCGGCGATCGCCACGATCGCCCCGGCCACGAGCGCCACGAGGAGAAGGGCGAGCAGCGCCGCCCAGAGCCAGAGCGGAGAGTCGCGCGACCAGATCTCTCGGGTACGCATGCCGTACGGCGAAGGCAGGCGGTGGCCGCACTCCAGGCAGTACTCCTGGTAGGGATCGTGGGGAGCTCCGCACCGCGGGCAGACGCCCGGCTCCGGCGGCGGCGGCTCGGGGGAAGGGGGGACGTCAGGGCCGGAGGGCGGCGGAGGCGGCGGTGGCGGCTCGGACATCAGGACTCCTCGCGGGCCGACCACCGCGGAACGATCGTGTCGTTCAGGTCCGGCGCGCCGTCGAGCTCTTCGGCCGAGACCTCGTTTCCGCAGAAAGCGCAGAAGTTCGTGTCGGCGGGAAGAGGCTGGCCGCAATGCGAGCAGGTGAGTACCGGCGGCGCCGCGGCTGAGGGCCGGCCACAGTTGGAGCAGAAATGGGCGCCGGGGAGGAGAGGTGCTCCACAGAGGCAGGTGGGCACGGAACGCATCCCGCGAGGAGCGGCGGCGAACGCGATCAGGAATCCGTCCAGCTCGTGCATGCGCTGTTCCAGACGGAGGACGTCGTTGGCGCGCTCGAAAATGAGCTCAGGACGAAAGCGGTCGCGGCGAGCCATCTCCACGGCCAGCCCGCCCACGTCGCGGAGCTCGACCTCACGCTGGCGTGCGAGGAGACGTCGCTCCCGGCGCATGCGTGCGGGACGAGGTAGCTGCTCAACCGGGTCGGCGGCCCGGGGCGACGCCACGCCCGGCGCTTCGGGAGCCGGCTCCCCCGCAGGCGGCCGTCGCGGTCTCCTGACCCAGTGCATCGTGCGGCCCGAGTCTAACGCGTTAGACGGCGAGCACGACCAGGCGCTCTTCGGTCATCTCGCGAACGGCGTAACGAGGACCTTCCTTTGTGTTCCCCGATGCCTTGATGCCACCGTAGGGCATCTGGTCGGCGCGGAAGGTAGGCGCCTCGTTCACCGTGACGCCGCCGAACTCGAGCTTGTTGGCGGCCGCGAGGGCGGTGTGGACGCTGCCCGTGAAGATGCCGGCCTGCAGGCCGTACTCCGTACCGTTCGCGAGCGCGAAGGCTTCGTCGACCGAGTCGTAGGCGGACACCGTGCAGAGCGGCCCGAACACCTCCAGGCAGGAAACCTTCATCTCCGGGGTCACGTCGGCGAGCACCGTCGGGCGGAGCAGGCCGTCGGCGACCTCGCCACCGGTGAGGACGGTGGCCCCGCCTGCCTTGGCCTCTTCGATCCAGGAGACGATGCGCTCGCGCGCGTCCTCGTCGATGACGGGGCCCACATCGGTGTCCTCTTGGGCCGGGTCGCCGACCTGCAGCGCCTCCACCTTGGGGATGAAGCGGCCGATGAAGTCCTGGTAGGCCGACCGGTGTACGTAGATCCGCTGCACCGAGATGCAGCTCTGCCCCGCGAAGGCGAAGGCATTCGTCGCGAGCTTCGTGGCCGCCTGCTCGAGCTCGGCATCCGCCTCGACAACGACGGGCGTGGCGTTCCCGAGCTCGAGGTTCACCTTCTTGCGCGCGGCGCGCTCGCGGATCCTCCAGCCGACCTCGGCCGACCCTGTGAACGTGATCAGGCGCACGCGCTCGTCGTCGACGAGCACGTCTCCAATCTCCGCGGAGGGCCCGACGAGGACGTTGAGCCAGCCGGCGGGCAGTCCGGCTTCCGTCTCCAGCTCGGCGAGGAGGAGGGCGGAGAGCGGAGTCTGTCCGGCGGGCTTCAGGACGACGGCGCAGCCCGCGGCGAGCGCAGGCGCGACCTTGTGCCCGACGAGGTTGAGCGGAAAGTTGAAGGGAGTGATCGCGCCGACGACACCGATGGGGACGCGGAGCGTGTACGCGAGCTTGCCGACGCCGGCGGGGGAGGCATCCATCGGGACCATTGCCCCGGCGAGACGGCGCGCTTCGACCGCGGCCATCGTGAACGTCGAGACAGCCCGCTCCGCCTCTACTCGGGCTGCTTTCAACGGCTTGGCCGCCTCCGCGCAAATGGTTTGGGCGACGTCGTCTTGGCGCTCCCGGAGGAGAGTCGCCACACGGTCAAGGATTTCCGCGCGGTGATGTGCCGGCAGTGGGTTCTCCATCGCTTTCGCGGCCGCGTCGACCGCCCGGCGCGCATGGTCGGCGCCCGCTTGCGGAACTCGCGCGACCGTCTCGCCCGAGTACGGCGAGCGCACCTCGTGCCACTCGCCCGTCTCGATCCACTCGCCGTCGAGGAGGAGCTTGCGCTCCTGAGCCGTGACCGCCATACGGCTATTCAATCAGTACGCTCCGGCTCTTGACCGTAGAGGTTCGCAAGGTGGGCGTCGTCGGGCTCGGCACGATGGGCGCCGGGATCGCGCAGGTGTGCGTTCAGGCTGGGATCGAGACGGTCGGCCGAGAGGTGAGCGAGGAGCTTGCCGAGCGGGCCCGCGAGCGGATCGCCCACTACCTCGGCCGAGGAGTCGAAAAGGGCCGGTCGACCCCCGAGGAGAGAGATGCGGCGCTGGATCGGCTCACGACGACCACGGAGCTCGCCGACCTGGCCGGCTGCCAGCTCGTCGTCGAGGCGGTCGTCGAGGAGCTCGACGCGAAGAGGCAGCTCTTTCGGGAGCTCGAGGAGGTGGTCGTCCCAGAGGCCGTGCTCGCGACCAACACTTCCGCTCTCTCTGTCACCGCAATCGCGTCCGCCGCGGAGCGGCCGGAGCGGGTCGTCGGCCTGCACTTCTTCAACCCGGCTCCGATCTTGCCGCTCGTCGAGGTCGTGCGCACGGAGGCGGCGTCCGAGGATGCCGTGGAGACTGCATACGCCTTCGCCGAGCGGATCGGCAAGCGGCCGATTCGCTGCGCGGACACCCCCGGTTTCGTCGTCAACCGGATCCTCATCCCCCTCCTGAACGACTGCGTGCGCGTGCTCGACGAAGCGGGAGTCACCCCGGAGGACCTCGACACGGCGATGACAGCCGGGCTCAATTGGCCGCTCGGGCCGTGTGCACTCATCGACCTCATCGGAATCGACGTCCACGTGCACGCTTCCGAGGCGCTCCATTCCGCTCTCGGCGAAGCTCGCATGGAGCCGCCGCCACGGCTTATCGACATGCGCGACGAGGGCCGCCTGGGCCGCAAGAGCGGGCGCGGCTTCTTCGTCTACGACACCTAGGTTCCCCGCGGGCACGTCCGGCGCGGGACCTAGGATCTACGGGCGGTGACGATGTGCGCCGTGTGCCGCCGGAACCTCCTTGCCGGCGAGAGCTACCGCTACTGGCGGGCCCGCCGGGACCTTCCCTCCGGCCGCGTCGTCTGCTTCCTCTGCGAGTCCGAGGCTGCGCGTGCGGGATGGATGCGTGACCCACGGCGCCCGAGCCACGAAAACGCCGTCGGCTTGCGGAACTCCGTGCGCAGGGTTGCTTAGGAGGGGTCTTCCTACGCGGCCAGCGGGCCCGCGAGGTCGGGCCCCTTGCGGCACCAGCCGGCCTCGGGGTGGCGACTGGCGACCTCGTCCCAGATGGCGGTCGCCTCGTCCGGGGAGAGGAGCCGCAGGGCGACAGCATGCCGGGTGGCCGCGACCGCGGCGAGGATGTGATCCCGGTAGGCACGGTCGCCTCCGGGGACGCGGAGCGAAGCCACCGCCAGCGTCTCGAGCCGATCGGCGAGCAGGCGGACGGTGCGGTCGTGACGAGTGAGCAAGTCCATGAGAAAGGCGCCCCCGAAGAGGCCCGATCCTAGTGCGTCGGCTGGACAGCTTCGGCGCAGGCGAAAAAGCTCCTGCTCGCCGTTAAGAGTCTCTTTACAAATCGCTCAAAGAACCCTCACCCGGCGGCGGGATAGTTGCCTCGACTCCCCTGGAATGCTGCGGCGGTTCTTTCTCATCGGCATCGTGCTGGTCGCCGGCGTCGTCGTGGCGCCAGCCTCGAGCGGCGTGATCCTGGACAGGACTCCGGGTTCGGCGGAGATCGAGCTCAGGGCCGGTGCCGGGGTGGCGAAGATCCGCTTCCGCGGCACGTTCATCGGTTACGTCGCTCGTGGCCGAATCGCGGCGACGAATAACGTCACGGTGACGGGCTGGGAATCCCGTCGCCGCATCAGTCCGACCCAGATGGCGTACCGCGGAACCGAGCTCCGCTTCAAGGTCTTCAACACCGAGGGGCGCTGGCGGCTGCGGTTGAATGGTCGGGGAATTAGTGCTGCGGGATTCGTGCGTGGCTGCATGACGCTCAACGCCTTCGATGTCGGACCGACCGGCTGGTACCGCATCCAGTCTCCCGACTTCAAGCGCTGGCCACGCCAGGCCACGACGTACAAGCTCGGGCTCGGCTGTTGAACCCATCCGGCACGGCCTTCCGAGGTCTCTGTCAGGATGTGCGCGGTGAGCCGGGCGCAAAGCCATTCGATCCTTATCGTCGAGGACGAGCCGAGCATCGCCTCCTTCGTCGCCATGTATCTGAAGCGGGCCGGCTTCGCCGTTCGCGTCGCCGTAACGGGGGAGGACGCGATCGAGCAGGCGGGCGCCGAGGCGCCCTCGTTGATCGTGCTCGACCTCATGCTCCCGGACCTGGACGGGATCGACGTGTGTCGCCGCGTGCGCCAGCGCTCTGACGTCCCGATCCTCATGCTGACCGCCCGCGACGACGACATCGACAAGATCATCGGGCTCGAGGTCGGCGCCGACGACTACCTCACGAAGCCTTTCAATCCGGGCGAGCTAGTGGCCCGGGTCAAGTCGATCCTGCGACGCGCGAACCCGGAGCGCCGCGAGCTCGAGAGCGCCTACCTCGAGCACGGCGATCTGAGCATCGATGCCGGGCGGCGCGAGGTCACCGTCGGAGACGATGAGATCCAGCTGGCGCCGAAGGAGTTCGACCTCCTCTGGGAGCTCCTGGACCACCAGGGGCTCGTCCTCAACCGCGACCAGCTGCTCGAGCGAGTCTGGGGTTACACCTTCGCCGGGGACACCCGCACGGTCGACGTCCACGTCCGCCAACTCCGGCGCAAGCTCGGCGACGCTTCGCCGATCGTGACGGTCTGGGGCGTCGGCTACAAGGTCTCCGCGGAGCCGAAGGTCGCCCGCGCCTCCTAGGCGGGCCGTTGCGCTCCCTCCGCTACCGGATCCCCGCGTTCTTCCTCGTCGGGGTGCTCGTGGCAGCGGCGATCACCGCGCTTCTTGCGGTACGGCTCTTCCGGGACGACTCTCGCGACCGCACGCTCTCCGAGCTACGCCGTCAAGCGGCCGGGCTCGCGCGCCTGTACGAGGAGCAAGCGATCCGGAGCGTCGACGAGGCGAAGCAAGCGCCCGGCTTCGCGGCTCCGCTCCTGGAAGAGGCGACTGGCTCCCGCATCTACTACGCCGGCCTGGAAATCTTCCCCGGCCAGAAATCGGGACTACGGCCGCTCGACCGCGACGTCCTCGATTGGCAAATGCTCGAGGCCGGCAAAGTCGAGACGTTCGAGTTCAAGCCGCCCGGCAGCGACCGCGCCTACCTTGCCGCGGCCCATCCGATCACGGTCGGCGGGGAAACCTTTGGCGCCCTCGTCGTGGCCAAGCCGCGCACCCAGCTTCGTTCCGGCTGGCTTCCTCTCGCTGGGCGGATGGGCCTGGCGTTCCTCGGAGGACTCGCCGTCGCCGCCAGTCTCATCTGGTACCTGTCCCGGAGGCTGACGAAGCCTGTGCTCGCTCTCTCGCGGGCCGCTGATCAGGTCGCGGCGGGCAACTACGACGCCGAGCTGCCGCAGTCTCAAACCGGCGACGAGGTCGGCCAGCTGACCGACCGCTTCCGCGAGATGACCCAGAAGCTCAACGAGGCCCAGCGGCGGGAGCGCAACTTCCTGATGGTCGTCTCTCATGAGCTGCGCACGCCCGTCACCGCCATCCGGGGCCATGTGGACGCCCTCCGGGAGGGTCTCGCGGAGGATGCGGAGGCTCGTGACGCCTCCCTGGCCGTCATCCGAGCGGAGACGGATCGGCTCGCCCGGCTCGTACGCGACGTCCTCGACCTCGCGCGCATGGAGGCGCACCAGTTCACGCTCGAGGAGGAGGAGGTCGAGCTACGCAGGCTGGTCGAGCAGGCCTATCAGAGCTTCACGGAGGAGGCCCGGCGCCGCGGGATCGACTACGAGTGCTCGTTCGGCGCCGACCCCGTCATCTCGACGGACGGCGACCGGGTGCTTCAGGTCGTGTCCAACCTGCTCGACAACGCGTTCGCGTGGACGCCTGACGGAGGCCGCGTCGCGCTCGAGCTCGCTGCCGAGAACGGCAAGATCGCAGTCAGCGTGTCCGACTCCGGGCCGGGGATCGGCCCTGCCGAGCGGGAGCGCATCTTTCGACCCTTCTGGTCGCGCGCGGGTGACGGGACCGGGCTCGGCCTTCCGATCGCTCGCGAGCTGGCGCACGCTCTGGGGGGAGAGCTCGCGCTCGAGTCCGAGGTCGGCAAAGGGTCCCGCTTTGAGCTACGGCTGCCGGCGGGCAGGCGTTAGCAGGACATAGGAGGGCTTGACGAAACATCAGCTGTGCCGCCGGAGGCGCGCCGCTCGCCCCAACGCATCCGCGTTCAAAATGACGAGTCGCCCCGTATCTCAAGTCGATACGAGGGCTCCCTGCGTCCTTGCCTCGGAACGACCAGCGCGTCCCGGCGACGAGGGGCGTTCCGCCAAACCCTCCTAGGCGCCGGGCTTGCGCTCGATACGGTACACCGGCGCGGCGGCCGGCTGATTCTCGAGGGCTCGCTCGAGCCGGTCGAGGACGCGCTCGAGGCGATCGAGCCGCCGCTCGACTCCGCGCCAGCCGGATGTGATCAGCTCGACCAGAAGAGCGAGATCCTCGACGCGAGCCTTGCGCTCTGCGGCGAGGTCGCCCTGGAGCCGCTCGAGACGACGGATCGTCTGGCCGGAGAGGCCGCGCACCTCGGCCAGGTGGCGCGCGACGGGGAGGACTTCCTCCCGAAGACCCTGCTGGAGCGCGCTCTCGAGGCGATCGGGCATGCCGGTCTCGAGCTCGGCGGTGGTAACGGCCAGAGCTTCGAGACCTGCCCGTGCGCGCTCGAGGAGCGCCTCGAGGGCGGCATCCTCACGGCCGCCGTCACCGGCGGCGGCGAGGCGAATACGGGCTCTTTCGATGGCGTCGCGATCCATGGGCCGCAGCTTAGTCTTCATTCCGGATGTCGGCATGAGGACGTCCGATCTTGACTACGAGTTGCCGGCCGAGCTCATCGCGCAGCGGCCCCTTGCCCGCCGGGACGACTCGCGCTTGCTCGTGTACGAGCGTTCGACGGGCCGGGTGGAACACACTCGCTTTGGCGACTTGCCGACGCTGCTTCCTGCCGAGACGCTCGTCGTGGTCAACGACACTCGTGTGCTTCCCGCGCGGCTGAAGCTGAGTCGCCCGGGCGGCGGGGAGGCCGAAGTCCTCCTGCTCGAGCGGCTCGAAGGCGACCAGTGGGAGGCACTCGCGCGACCTAGCCGGCGCTTGAAGCAGGGGATGCGGCTCGGAGCGGTGGAGTTCCTCGAGAGCCTGGGTGGGGGTCGCTGGCGGATCCGGCTCACCGGCGAGCCGGCGGGGGAGGCTCCCCTGCCGCCCTACATCACCGAGCCGCTCGCGGATCCGGAGCGGTACCAGACGGTCTACGCGGCGGAGACCGGATCTGCGGCTGCGCCGACGGCGGGATTGCATTTCACGCCCGAGCTCCTGAGCCGGCTCGAGATCGAGCGGGTCAGGCTCCACGTTGGTCTCGACACCTTCCGCCCCATCACCGCCGAGACGCTCGGTGGGCACGAGCTGCACAGCGAGCGGTACGAGGTCGAGTCCGACGCCTGGGAGCGGATCCGCGCGGCGCCTCATGTGACCGCGATCGGGACGACCACGGTGCGGGTGCTCGAGTCGCTCGAGCGCGGTGCACCGCTCGCCGGGCGCACGAGCCTCTTCGTGACCCCCGGATTCGAGTTCGCGCGCGTGAACGCGCTCGTGACCAACTTCCACCTGCCGCGCTCGTCGCTCCTGGCGCTCGTCATGGCCTTTGCGGGAATCGAGGAGACGAGGCGACTCTACGCGCTCGCGATCGAAGAGCGCTATCGCTTCTACTCGTTCGGCGACGCGATGCTGATCTTGTGAGGGGCCACCCCTTGCCTCCTCCCGGATTCAGCGTACGCAGGGAAACTTCGCGTGTGTTGCGCGGAGTGGGGCGAAAGAGGAAAAAGGGGGCACGGTGAGCTTCGAGATCACTGCGACCGACGGCGAGGCCCGGGCCGGCGTTCTCCACACCTCGCACGGCGATGTGCCCACCCCCGCCTTCATGCCCGTGGGGACGAAGGCGACGGTCAAGGGGCTCGACCCCGTTCGCCTGCGGGAGCTCGGCACCACGATCCTGCTCGCAAACACCTACCACCTGCACTTCCGGCCGGGAGCCGAGCTGATCGAGGAGCTTGGCGGCCTGCACGCGTTCATGGCCTGGGACGGGCCGATCCTCACCGATTCCGGGGGCTTCCAGGTCTTCTCGCTGCGCGACACGATCAGTGCTGTCGACGAGGATGGGGTTACGTTCCGGTCGGTGTACGACGGGCAGCCCGCGCGCTTGACGCCCGAGCTGGCGGCCGACGTCCAGCGCCGGCTCGGGTCCGACGTCGCCATGTGCCTGGACGTCTGCCCTCCGGCGGACGTCTCGCGCCCGGAGCTCGAGCTCGCGACCGAGACGACGACGCGCTGGGCCGAGCGGCAGCTCGCCGCGCCGCGCGCCGAAGGCCAGCTCCTGTTCGCGGTGGCGCAAGGCGGAAACGATCGCGACCTTCGTCGCCGCTCGATCGAGGAGCTGGCGGCGCTCGGGTTCGACGGGCTCGCGCTCGGCGGGCTCAGCGTGGGCGAGGAGCGCGGAGCCATGCTCGAGACCGTGTCGTGGTCGGCACCGCTCCTACCCGCCGACCGGCCCCGCTACTTCATGGGCATCGGGGATCCGGCAGGCATTCTGGAGGTCGTCGCCCGCGGAATCGACATGTTCGACTGCGTGCTGCCCACTCGCCTCGGCCGGACGGGCTCCGCGCTCACCTGGGAGGGGCGCCTGAACCTCCGAAACGCGCGGTTCGCGCGCGACCGGGAGCCTCTGGACGAGGATTGCCCCTGTTCGGCGTGTAGCCGCTTCAGCCGTGCGTACCTGCGCCATCTGGTCAACCAACAGGAGCTCCTCGGCTTGATACTTTTGTCGGAGCACAACGTCCGATTCCTGCTCGACTTGACGGCTGGGGCGCGGGCGGCGATCGAGCGAGGTGAGCTCGCCGCGTACAAGGCGGCGGCCCTCCACCGCCTCGAGCAAGCCACCGCAGCGCCAGGCCAGGAGGTTTCTCGTGGGTAGTGGTTTCTTCCTCGTCCTTCTAGCGATGTTCGCCTTCCTGTACTTCCTGCTGATCCGCCCGCAGCGGGCCCAGCAGCGGAAGCATGCGGAGCTGCTCGGCGCCCTCAAGCCTGGCGACGAGGTCCTGACCGCAGGGGGCATCTACGGCGAGGTGGTCCAGCTCGACGAAGAGCGCGTGATGCTCGAGATCGACGAAGACGTGCGCATTGCCGTGGCCAGGCGCTCGATCGCGAGCATCGTCCCGCCCGAAGAGCTGCAGCGCCTCGAGGCTGCGGAGGAGGACCAGACCGACGAGGGACTGGACGTGGAGGAGCCGCTCACCGCGGAGGAGCGCACCTCCAGCCGCTAGACACTTGCGCCGTTACCTCATCATCCTCGCCGCCATCTTCGCCGCCGTCGGCGGCGTCGTTGCGCTGGCGCTGTTCAAGACGCCCACCCTCGGGCTGGACCTCCAGGGCGGGCTCGAGGTCGTTCTCCAGGCGAAGGCGCCTCGCGGGCGGGAGATCACACAGGAGGACCTCGATCGCTCGATCGAGATCATGCGGCAGCGCGTGGACAAGACCGGCGTGGCCGAGCCCGTCATCACCCGGCAGGGCAACAATCAGATCGCCGTCGAGCTCGCCGGCGTCCACGACGCCGCCCGCGCCGCAGAGCTGGTCGGCCAGACGGCGCAGCTTCAGTTCTACGACCTGCAGGGCGACACGCTTCCCCCAACTGCAACTGCGAACGGCGGGATTCAGCCGAGCCTCGCCCTCCTTCCATTGCTCCAGAGCCAGCAGAAGCTCGCGGAGAAGGGGACGCCGACCGCCTGGTACCTCTACTCGAGCGCTAGCAAGCGCCTCGCCGGCCCGGCCGACTCCAAGGAAGAGATCCTGCGCGATTTCGGCGGTCAGGCGCCCGAAAATTCGAAGTTCTACGCCGTCCCCCAGGGGCGCACGATCCTGACCTGCGGGCCGAGCGCCCGGCTCTGTCCGGGAGTGAATCAGGTGCCTCCCACCCGCAACTACTACTACCTCTTCAAGTACGAGCCGACCAATGCCGAGAAGCCGATCCCGGAGCTGACCGGGAGCGACCTCAAGGGGGAGGGAACACGACAGGACTTCGGGCAGAACAACGAGCCCATCGTCACGCTCGAGTTCACGAACAAGGGCGGGGACAAATTCCACGAGATCACCCGCCAACTCGCGCAGCGAGGGCTCCAGCAGGCCAACCTCGCGGGTGCGTCCGGCGCGGAGCGGGAGAACTACAACCAGAGCTTCGCGATCGTCCTCGACGGCGAGATCCGCTCGTTCCCGTCGATCGACTTCGACAAGCTGCCCGACGGGATCGCGGGCGGGCGTGCGGAGATCAGCGGCCTCGACTCGATCGGGGAAGCCAAGGACCTCGCGCTCGTGCTCCAGACCGGCGCGCTGCCGGTGGAGTTCGTCCAACTCGAGCGCCAGGACATCTCCGCCACGCTCGGTGAGGACTCGCTCCACCAGGCGTTGATCGCGGGCATCGGCGGTCTGCTCGCCGTCGCCCTCTTCCTGCTCCTCTTCTACCGCTTCCTCGGGGTTATCGCGATCCTCGGCCTCGGCATCTACGGCGTTCTCCTCTACGGCGCCATTCTCATCTTCAACGTCACGATGACGCTGCCGGGGTTCGCGGGCCTCGTGCTCACGATCGGCGTGGCCGCGGACGCGAACGTCGTCATCTTCGAGCGCATCAAGGAAGAAGTGCGAGCCGGCAAGTCCGTGCGCGCCGCGATCGCCACGGGCTACCGCAAGGGCTTCAACACGATCGTCGACGCCAACGTCGTAACCATGATCACGGCGGCCGTCCTCTTTGTCACCGCGACCGGCGGAGTCAAGGGATTCGCCCTCATGCTTCTGATCGGAACGCTGATCTCGATGGTGACCGCCGTCGCGGCTACCCGCGCTCTGCTCGGAGTCGTGGCCGGGTTCCGCTGGTTCAACAACCCGGCGTTCATGGGCGCAAGCGCGCAGAAGATCCCCGCCTGGCAACGGGTCGATTTCATCGGCAAGACGAGGGTCTGGTTTGCGCTCTCCGGAGTCGTCCTCCTCGTCGGAATCGCGTCACTCGGCTACCAGGGGCTGAACCTCGGCATCGATTTCAAGGGCGGCAGTCAGATCACCTTCAAGACGCCGCAGGCGCACAGCGTCCAGGACGTGCGCGGGGAAGCGGCTTCGCTCGGGCTGGGAGACGCCGTCATTCAGGGCCGCGGCACGGCTGAGGGCGGCGGCTACAAGCAATTCCAGGTCCGCACGAAGTCGCTGTCGCTCCAGACGCAGAACGATCTCCAGAACGCGCTCAAGACGAAGTTCGCGGCCAGCTCGGTCGGGGTCAAGAACGTCTCCGCGAGCTTCTCGCAGCAGATCCTGAAGAAGGCGCTGATCGCGGTCATTGTCTCGCTGCTCCTGATCGTCGGCTACGTGGCCTGGCGGTTCGAGTTCAAGTTCGCCGTTCCCGTGCTGACAGCCCTCGTGCACGACATCTTCATCACCCTCGGGATCTACTCGGTGACCGGCCGGGAGGTGACGACGGCGACGGTGGCCGCTGTGCTGACCATTCTCGGGTACTCGATCTACGACACGATCATCATCTTCGACCGCGTGCGCGAGAACGTGCCGCTGATGCGGCGCTCGAGCTTCGCCGCGATCGCCAACCAGTCGCTCTGGGAGACGATCCGCCGCTCGCTCGCGACGACGTTCATCACCCTGCTGCCGGTCTCGTCGCTCCTCATCTTCGGCGGCGACACGCTCAAGGACTTCGCCTTCGCGCTGCTCGTCGGTATCGCCTCGGGCGCGTACTCGACCATCTTCATCGCGACGCCGCTCCTCGTCTACCTCAAGGAGCGCGAGCCGGAATTCGCGAAGCGGAAGACGGCAGGCCTGAGGGAAAAGCTGGAGGATGCCGAGGTCGACGAGCCGCCGATCGTGGAGGAGCCGGAAGAGGTGGCTGTCGCCGAGCCCGTGGCGTCAGCGCCGGCGCCGCCGCCCGACGGGGACGGGGCGGCAGCGGCTCGACGTGAGGAGCGACGAAAGCGCAGGCGGGCGAGACCTCATGGCAGAGCCAGGTAACAACAGCTCCGGCAGGCTTCGCGAGCTCGCGGAGGAGGTGCTCCTGGCCGGAGTCGGCGCCGTCGCGCTGACCAAGGAGAGGGCCGACGAGCTGGTCGGGGAGCTGTCCGCCAAGGGCAAGCTCACCCAGGACGACGCCAGAAACCTCGTGGACGAGGTCATGGGACGCTGGCGCGGCGATGCGCTTCGCGTGGGCGAGCGTGCCGGGTCGACGATGACGTCCTTCTTCCGCGAGCTCGGCCTCGTCACGCGCCGCGAGCACGAGGAGCTCGAGCTCCGGCTCGCACAACTCGAGCATCGTTTGCGGCTGGTCGAGAAGCAGGAGCCGTGAGCACCCGCCCGGCCGTCCGCAGGCTCGGCCGCATCTCTGAGATCTCCCAGGTCGCGGCCAAGCACGGCTTCGGCTATCTCTTCGAGACGCACGGGCCCGGAGCGTTTCTTTCTCGTCGCCAGCACGAGATCGCGCCCGAGCCGGACGCGGGCTCGACGCGTGGCCAGCGTCTCCGCCAGATGCTGGACGAGCTCGGCCCGACCTTCGTCAAGTTCGGCCAGCTGCTCTCGACCCGGCCCGATGTCGTCCCGCCCGACATCGTCTTCGAGCTCAAGGCGCTTCAGGACGACGTCACCCCCTTCTCCTTCGAGGAGGCCGAACAGGTCATCCGAGAGGAGCTCGGCCTCACCGTGGAGCAGCTCTTCCTCGAGTTCGACGAGACCCCGATAGCGGCGGCGTCCATCGGCCAGGTGCACCGCGCGGTGCTCCCCAACGGACGGGGCGTGGCCGTCAAGGTGCAGCGCCCGGAGGCCCCGCGCCAGATCGAGGCCGACCTCGAGCTCATGTACCAGGTCGCGCGCCTCGTGCGCGAGCGCGTGAAGGCGCTCGAGTTCATCGACACCGTAGCGCTCGTCGACGAGTTCGCGAGGACGATCCGGCAGGAGCTCGACTACCGGATGGAAGCGAGGAACGCCGAGCAGTTCCACCGTAATTTCGTCGGCCACCCGCACGTTCGTGTCCCGCGCGTCTTCTGGAGCTACTCGCGGACGCGCGTGCTGACCCTCGAGTTTCTGGATGGCGTGCACCTGCGCGATCTCGACTTCTCGACGTACACGATCGACGAGCGCCGGCGGCTCGCCTACCTGGTGGCCGAGGCGTGGATGCACATGATCTTCCGGCACGGGTTCTTCCACGCCGACCCGCACCCGTCGAACATCATGGTGCTCGAGCAGAGCGAGCACATCGGCTTGGTCGACTTCGGGATGGTCGGGAAGCTCACCGACGAGGACATGTCGAAGCTGACCGGTCTCTTCATCGACGCGGTCAACGAGCGGATCGAGGCGCTCCCGCGGCGGCTCGCTGCGCTCGGCGTCCGGTACCCGAAGGACAAGGAGGAGGAGTTCATCACCGAACTCCGCGACGTCTATTACCGCTACTACGGCGCGCGGCTCTCAGAGATCGACCCGATCCAGCTCATCCGCGAGGCCTTCGCGCTGATCTACCGGATGCACCTGCAGCTGCCGACCCGCTTCGTCCTGCTCGACCGGGCCATCGCCACGCTCGGCTCGGTGGGCATGGAGCTCTATCCCGACTTCAACGTCTTCGACGTGGCGAAGCCGTACGCGCGGGAGCTCATGATCGAGCGCTTCACGCCGCAGCGCGTGGTGCGGCGCACGGCCGGGGAGGCCTCGAACCTCGCCCGCATGCTCAGGGAGCTTCCGTACCAGGTGCACGACACCATGGAGCAGGTGCGCGACGGCCAGATCGAGGTGGGCTTCCGCCACGAAGGCCTCGACGACCTCTTCCAGCACATGGACCGGGTGGCAAACAGGCTCGTGATCGCGATCGTCGCCGGGACCGGCGTCATCGGCTCGGCGCTGCTCGGGATCTTCGGCGACTCTGGCCCGCACATCCTCGGGCTGCACGTGTTCTCGATCGTCGGCTTCAGCATCTCGACGCTCCTCGGGCTCTGGCTCGCCTGGGGCGTGATCCGGTCCGGCCGGCTCTAGCAGCTTCGAGCGGCTACTGGCCGCGGGCGTACCAGACGTTGCCCGGGCCGTTGTAGGAGAAGCCCTCGCCCCAGAGCGCGTGCGTCATGCCCGCGCCGTCGATGTCGAGCTCGAAGTAGTCGCCGTACGGCTCGGCATACCCGTCGAGCGGAGTCGCCGACTTGTAGCCGTACCCGGTCACGAACTGGGAGAGCTTCGCCTCGGCGGACCAGGTGGCGCCGCCGTCGGTGGAGGACCGGTAGTAGGTGTTCCAGCGGGCGTTCGAGTCGTCGTTACCCGTGTCGAAGCCGTTGCGGTCGTCCTGCCACGCGATGCGAACCTCGCCGTTGCCACGCGCGGCCATCGCCGGGAAGAGGTTGTTGGAGCCGGTCGGCGCGAGGGAGACCTCCTGGCGGCGATCCCAGCTGGCCGCTCCGTCAGGCGAGCGCGCGAAGTACATTCGCTGCACGCCGTACTTCACGCTGGCTGCATCCCAGAGGACGTAGATGCGGTCGCGGGCGTCGATTGCGAGCGCCATCTGCGCGCCCCAGTAGTCCCAACCGGGGCAGCCGCATTGCTTGGGTGACTGGGAGACGTCCACGAGCGTCGTCGTCCAGGTCTTGCCGCCGTCCGTCGACTTCGTGACGTACAGGTTCTTGACACCCTTCGCCTGGCCGGGGCTGTTGACGCCGTTCCAGGCGAAGTAGGCGTTGCCCTTCGAGTCGATGGCGCCGCCACTCGGAAGCGAGACGCCGAGCTCGGAGTTGGTCGTCCCGACCATGTTGTGTGTCGACCACGTCTGCCCGCCGTCGTGGGAGACGGAGGCGAAGATCTTCTGCTGCGTGTGGTAGACGAGGTACACGTGCCCACCGCGGGCGGCGAGGATGTCCTTGTCGGTCCCGCGCTGGAGCGGCTCGACGAGCATCGCGCGCCAGGTCTGCCCGAAGTTGTCCGAACGGGCGACGAACTGGCTCGACTTGTCGTTCTGCATGAAGGCCGCGTACACCGTCTTGCCGTCGGCGGCGTCGACGACGATCTGGGGATCGTCCTGGCGAGTCGTGGAGGGCCAGAGTGCGCGGGGGTCCTCCCAGGTCGCGCCGCCGTCGTTCGAGACCTGCAGCATGGTGTGCGGGCTTGGACATGTCGGGCAGCTCGGGTCCGGATCGCCTCCTGAGGTGGAGGTGAAGCCGACGTAGTGCGTCCAGCTCGCGTACACGTGCCCGGCGCGATCCGCGGCGATCGCCGGCTCCCAGTCGTCCCCGTGCTCGAAGCCGAGTCGGACCGGGAACGTAAAGCTCGGCGCAGCCGCGGAGGCCGCCGTCGCCCCGAAGACAACGGCGCACGCGAGCACAACCCCGATCAGCCGCAACCTCATCCCGCGCCGATGATCGCACCTTCTGCGCGGGCTGACAAGGCGGTTCGCGTTTGCTAGCCGGAGCGGTGCAGACGTCCGTCGGGGCCGCGCACGAACATCCTCACCTCGCCCGCGGCCCGGACCGCTCGCGGCCGAATGTAGACGACGCCATCTCCTGCCCTCTTGGAAGACGGGGTCTGGGGAGGGGTTGGCTCCAGGAAGGTGTCCGCCGGCGGCCTGCCTTCGGCGATCCGCTGCGCAAGTGCTCGTGCGCCCGCTGTGTCCACGACTGAATTGTCCACCCGCAGATGGGCACCACACCTGTCGTCCGTCCGTTTCTTACTGGACATTCGGGCAGTAGCCGAGACGGACGGCTGTGTACAGGTCTGTCCAGAGTTTGTTGCGCTTCCTCGCCTAATGACACTACTTGCCGCTTTGCAGGCATTTCGCACCCGGCATGGCCTCCGAGACCACACGGGGACCACACCGGGAGAGCGTTTCTAGGCATCTTCCAAGAGGACGTGCGAGTACGTGTCGAGCGTCATCGACTTACGGGCGTGGCCGAGTTGTGCAGCCAGGTCGGTCACGGGAACGCCCTCGCGGATCTTCACCGAGGCATAGCGGTGCCGTAGATCGTGCGGCGAATAGAGCGTCAACCCTGCCGCCTGACAGCCGCGCCGCATCGCCATGCCGAGAACCTGCCTTGTCGCTCCGGGGAAGACCCGCCGCTCAGGTGTTCGATCGTCAGGCGGGCACGCTTCCAGAACGTCCTCCATGAGCCATTCGGGAACGGCTACCCACCGCCGCGCCGCGGCCGTCTTGCCGGCCCGGACGCGGAAGCGGGAGTTGGTTTGATCCACGTCCGCCCATTCGAGCTTGGCGAGCTCGCCGGCCCTCATTCCCGTCTGCTCGAGAACCCGAAGGGCAAGCCGCCACTTCGGGGGAGCGTTGACGACGATCGCGGCCACCGCGGACTCACTCGGCGGATCGGGGATAGTCGACTCGCTTCGAGGCAGCTTTACGCGGCGATCTTTGGCCGGGTTCGGATCGCAGCCGGCGAAGTCGAGAACCTGGCGCAAGGTACCGACGTAGATTCGAACGGTGGCAGGGGAGAGGTCCGCGCAGAGAACCGTCACAGCCTCCTGAACGTCCTGCCAGGACAGCCTCAGAGGGTCACTGGCGCCCAGAAGCGGCACGAGCCGTTCCCTTGCTGTCTTGTAGTTTTCGAGCGTGGCAGGAGCCACGTCGACGCGGCTGGCGATGAAGTC
>DATNOU010000070.1:0-16446 GCA_035601195.1 Gaiellaceae bacterium
GAGCTCGCGCTGCACGATGTCGTCGTGCTGCGAAATCCGGCGGAAGCGGAGCTCGTGGCCGCCGTGCCCCTCTTGCGCCCGGGGGGCTGGATGTACGTCGAGGTCGACAGCGCGGGCAGTCGCCGGCTCCCCGGGGGCCGGCGATCGGCGCGCGGCTGTGCGGCGGCGCTTCGCAGGCTCGGCCTCGTGGAGGTGCAGGGGCACCTCCACTGGCCGGACTTCCCCTCGTGCCGAGTGATCGTCCCTCTTGGGGACGCGCTCGCCGTCCGCCTGGCCCTCGCTCGACGACGTCAGAACGCCAGTGCCCGGCTCGTCGTCCGGCTGGCGCCGCTCCTCGCTGCCTGCAACCTCCTGGCCGCCGTGGCCCCTTCCGCGAGCGTCCTCGCCCGGCGCCCGGCAAGGGCGGGAGAGGAGGGGAGGGCCTGAACGCGCTCCTGACATTTCTCGCCGGACATAGCGATGTGGGAGCGTTCGAGCCGCTGGGACGCATCGAACGCGCGTCCTGCATCCTCCTCACGCCTCGCTTTCGAACGTCGCGACACGTCGTTGGGCTGCTCGTCCCGGAAGGAGCGGTTGAGCCCAAGCTCGTCCTCAAGATGCCCCGCGTCCCGGGCGACAGCGGCGGACTCGCGCGCGAGGCGGCCGTCCTGACCGCCGTTCACGAGGCTTGGCCCGACATCTCGAAAACGGTCCCGCGAATTGTCGCGTTCGAGGAAGGAGACCGCCCGGTGCTCGTGGAGACCGCGCTCCCCGGGCGGCTGCTCACGCCCGCGATGTTCCGTCGCGAGCCGACCCGATACGTCGACGCAGTCGTCGCCTGGCTGATCGGGCTGGCCGCGACTCGTCGAAACGGCATTGAGCCCGGCTGGTACGAGCGCTTGCTCGAGCGGCCGCTCGAGAATGTCGCGGAGTCGCTTCCACTGCCCGCCGACGAGGTGGATCTCGTGAAGCGAACGCTTGAGCTCGTCGAGCCGCTGCGAGAAGCGGAGATCCCCGAGGTGGTCGAACATGGCGATCTCTCCTACCCGAATCTCATCTGGACCGGGGAGAATCGCGTCGGCGTCGTCGACTGGGAGCTCGCCGAAGAGCACGGCCTCGCGCTCCAGGACCTCGCCTATTTCCTTACGTACGCGACCTTCGCGCTGCGCCGCCCGGCGGACACAACCGCGCAGGTCGCGGCCTTCCACGACGCCTTCTTTGCTAGAGGCGGATGGGCGAGGGCGCGCGTTGAGGCATACGCGCGGGAGCTCGCGCTCGAGCGCGAGCTCCTCACGCCGCTCTTCGTCGCCTGCTGGGCGCGGTCGGTGGCGCGGCTCGTCGACCGGATCGGGGGCGAGGAGGCCGCGCCCATGAGTGAGGAGGCCGTCGCCTGGATTCAGCAGAACCGCTACTACGCGCTCTGGCGGCATGCGATCGCCCACGCCGACGGGCTGGTGTGGTGACGAGGGTGGCGAAGAGAGGGTTTACCGTTGCACTCATCGGGCCTGACGGGGCGGGCAAGACGACGGTGGCGCGGCGAGTCGAGGAGCTGCTGCCCATGCCCGTCAAGTACCTCTACATGGGCGTCAATCCCGACTCGAGCAACTACCTTTTGCCGACCACGCGCCTCGTGCACGCCCTCCGTCGAGCACGGGGCGCTCGGCCAGATACCGCGGGCCCCCGGGACTCGAGCCGCCCAGACGGCCCCGCTCCAAAGGGACGCCTGCGCCGGACGGTCCGCTCGGGAAGATCGTTCCTTCGTCTCGGCAACCGGCTCGCGGAGGAATGGCACCGCGCCCTCGTCGCCTTCTTGCACAGGCGTCGCGGCTCGATCGTCGTCTTCGACCGACACTTCTTCGCCGACTACTACGCCTACGACATCTCCGCCAAGCCAAGGCGCTCCGCCAGCAGGCGCCTCCATGGGTTTGTTCTCTCGCGTATTTACCCGCGGCCGGACCTGGCCATCTACCTCGACGCGCCGGCCGAGATTCTCTTCGAGCGCAAGGGCGAGGGAACGCTCGAGTCGCTCGAACGCCGCCGCCGCGAATACCTGGAGCTGGGGCAGGTGCTGCGGGAATTCGCGGTCGTCGACGCGAGCCGTCCCCTCGAAATGGTCACCCGCGACGTCGCCGATGTGATCGCCGCTTTCGGAAGGTCACGCTCGTGAGCCACGTCCCCCGCGTACTCGTGACCGACTCGGCCCGGGCCTCGGCGATTGCGATCATCCGCTCGCTCGGGAGGCGCGGCCTGGAGGTGATTGCGGCCGATTCGGAGGCTCGTAGCCCAGGCTTCTATTCCCGTTATGCATCGGGTCGCCTCCGCTACCCTTCGCCGCGCACCGCCCCCGAAGCCGCGGTCGCCGCTCTCCTGGAGGGCGCGCGCTCACGCGGAGTCGATCTCATCGTTCCGGTCACGGACGAAACCGTCCTCCTCCTCTCCGAGAGTCGCGACCGGTTTGCCGGAGTTTCCGCCCTGGCGCTGCCAGACCGGGATGCGTACGCGAAGACGCGCGACAAGCTCGCAACGCTCGAGCTCGCGCGCAGCCTCGGCGTGCCGCAGCCCCGCAGCGAGCTGGTGAGTACGACGCGCGAAGCGCTCGCGGCCGCGCCCTCTCTCGGCTGGCCGGTGGTGCTGAAGCCCAGATCGACGAGCGTCTACCAGGACGGTCGACTCGTCGAGCACTACGAGGTCTCCTACGCCGAGAACGCTCGGGCACTTTCGGAGCAGATGGAACAGCTCGAGGGCCGATCTGACGTGCTGCTCCAGGAGTATTACCCGGGCGAGGGACACGGAGTCGAGCTCCTCGTCGAGAGCGGCCGCCCCCGCGCGGCCTTCCAGCACAGACGCCTGCGCGAGGTACCGATTACCGGCGGGGCAAGCTCGTTCAGGGAGAGCGTCGCGCTGGACCCCGTCCTGTACGACTACGCCGTTCGCCTGCTCGCCGCGCTCGACTGGACCGGGCTCGCGATGGTGGAGTTCAAGCTCGGGAAGCAAGGCCCGCGTCTAATGGAGATCAACGGCCGGATTTGGGGTTCGCTACCGCTGGCCGTAAAGAGCGGGATGGACTTCCCGGCCCGCATGGCGGAGCTCTATCTCGGCGGTTTGCCTGAGCGGAACGGCGCTCCGGACACGCGGTATGAGCTCGGGGTCCGCTCGCGCAACCTCGATCTCGAGTTCATCTGGCTCGGCTCGGCATTTCGCGGCAACCATGGCTATCACCTGATTCCGACTCCAGGCCGTCGCCAGGCGCTTGCGGTCGCGCTCAGGCTCGCCTACCCGGGGGACGGCTTCGATGTCCTCGCCCTCGACGACCCGCGACCCGGTGTCGTCGACCTCGCGCGCATCGCCCGCAAGCTGCGGCGGAAGGTCGGCAATGGGCGCTAGCCAAGCCCTCCGGCGGTCGGCTTCCGTCGCGGCGCGCAGCAAGGCGTTCGCGTGGCTCGTCGCCGGGCTCGAGCGCGCCGCTCGGCCGCATCCCCACCTTCTCGCCGTGCTCACCTACCATCGTGTTGACGACCCGTCTGCCTCGCCGCTCCTCTACCCCGGGCTGATCAGCGCCCAGCCCGCCGAATTCGAGGAGCAGATGGGCTTTCTCGCCTCGCAGTGTCGGCCCATCTCGCTGACGGAGCTCCGCGCCGTGCGCCGCGGTGAGGCTCGTCTCGAGCCGCGTTCGGTGCTGGTCACGTTCGACGACGGCTACCGGGACTTCGCCGAGCACGCCTGGCCGATCCTGAAGCGCCATGGGATCCCGGTCACGCTCTTCGTTCCCACCGGGTATCCGGGTGACCCGGACAGGGCGTTCTGGTGGGACCGGCTCTACGGGGCGCTCGTCTCGACGGGCCCGCGAGGCCCGATTGCCACTCCCGTCGGAGAGCTTCCGTTAGCGACTGCAGCAGACCGCCTGCAGGCCTTCCGGCGGCTCCGGGTCCATCTGGAGGCGCTTTCGCACGAGGAGGCGATGGGACTCGTCGACGAAGTTTGCGCGGCGCTTGGAGCACCCACGCCAGACTCCGCCGTCCTCGGCTGGCCGGAGCTACGTGCGCTCGCCGCCGACGGGGTCGTCCTCGCGCCGCATTCCCGCTCTCACCCGCTGCTCAATCGTCTCCCGCGCGAGGCGGTGCGCGACGAGATCGTCGGGTCGCTTGAGGATCTCGAGCGCGAGATCGGCGTCGCGCCCCCTGTCTTCGCCTATCCAGGAGGGGCGCAGGACGCGTACGTGGCAGACATCGTCGCGGAAGCGGGATTCGAGCTCGCGTTCGCGACCACACGAGGGACGAATGACTTGCGGCGAGCCGACTGGCTGCGCCTGCGGCGCATCAACGTCGGGCACGCGTCAGGTCTGCCGCTCATCCGAGCGCAACTGCTGCCGTGGTGGCCACGCCTACGGATCCCGAACGGAGGAGGTTCACGATTTTCTTACGGACGCGGCTTTTCCATCTGAGTTCAAAGTGATAGGTTCGGCGCCCGGGGAGCGGGTCACGGGACTGCGGCTTGCCCCCGGATGGTCCAAAACTGAGAAAAGGGAGGGGTACGAATGAGGGGTAGGGTCATCTGCGCATGCGCGATTGTCTGCGGCCTTTTCGTCGCGCTGCTCGTCCCCGGCGTCGTCCGGGCAGACATCGGGATTCCGGGCCCGGCCTACACCGGCGGAACAAGCGGCCCGCCGACGACGTCGAAGCCCGAGAGCAAGCTCTGGTTCAACGACGGCTTCTGGTGGGCCGTCATGGCCAAGAGGGTCAGTGCCACGAACAACGACTACCACATCTTCCGGCTGAGTTTGCGGCCCCAGCGGTGGATCGACACTGGCGTGGTCGTCGATGGCCGCGACAGCACCCGTCAGGACGTCCTGTGGACCGGGAGCAAGCTCTTCGTCGCCTCGCACAAGTTCGTCGACGTCTCCAACTTCGATTCGACGCCGACCACGGGAGACCAGATGCGTCTCTACCGCTTCAGCTACAGCGCGGGGTCGAACACCTACTCGCTGGACGGCACGGCGGTGATCAACGAGCAGAAGAGTGAGGCGCTCGTCATCGATCGCGACTCCACGGGAGCCATCTGGGCGACGTGGGTGCAGGAGGACTCCGGAGGCACGCAGCACCACGTCTACGTCAACAAGTCGAACGGCAACTGCGTCGGTGGCGTCCTGACGAACTGCGACTTCTCCGCGCCTCCTCAGTCGCTCGACGACGTCGGCGCGGACGACATCTCGTCGCTCGTTCGCTTCGGGGGGAACAAGGTGGGCGTGGTGTGGAGCAACACGAGCGCGGGGGTCGGGCAGATGCGGTTCAACTCCCACATGGACGGACAGCCGCTCGGCACATGGCTGGGTGAGGAAGCCATCCTCGGCGGTCCGACCGCACCGAAACTGGCAGACGACCACATCAACCTGAAAGCGGATTCCTCCGGCCGCGTTTACGCGGTCACGAAGACGAAGTACATCGGACAGACGAAGCCAGGCACCGTGCTCAGCCGCCGTGCCGCCGGCGGAGGGTGGAGCAGCAACACGGTCTCGCGAGCCTCGCTCGACCGCACCCGTCCGATCGTCCTCCTCGACCAGCAGCACAATAGGATCCGCGTGTTCGAAGGGACGACGCGCAACTCAGCCGTCTACATGAAGCAGTCCCGCCTCGGCAACATCGGGTTTCCGGTGCTTGCGGCGGGCACCCGCGTGATCCAGGACAGCGGGAGCCAGATTGCGAACCCGACCTCGACCAAGCAGACGATCAGCAACTCGACCCGCTTGATCGTCCTGGCCACGAACCCCAGGACGAAGCGCTACTGGCACGCCTACCTGCAGATCATTCCGTGCATCAGAGGCACCGGAGGGAACAACTTGCTCGTCGGCACCAGGGGGAACGACAAGCTCTGTGGGCTCGGGGGGAACGACACCTTGAAGGGCCTCGGCGGCAACGATCGTCTCGTGGGCGGCAGGGGTCGGGACACGTTCTACTCCCGTGATGCATACCGCGACGTCCTGCTGGGCGGAAAAGGCCGCGACCGGGCGCGCGTCAACGCGAGTGACGTTCGCCGCTCGATCGAGGTGATCTTCTAGACACAACCGACGAGCTGCGGAGGGCCGCCTGGCGGCCCTCCGCAGCTGAGCGCGGACTACTCTGGAAAGGGCTATGGGAAATCCACGCATCCGCTTGGCCTCGTTCCTGCGGAGATGGTGGTTCCTCATCGCCCTCGCCGTCGTCGGGGGCGCCCTCGCGGCCTATGTATACGGGTCGCGCGCTACGCCGACGTACGAAGCAAATGCCAAGGTCCTGGTCGAAGCCGACCCCGAATCGGGTGGCACGACTCAGGCCGCCGAGCTTGTTCCCACGTACGCCGAGATGGTCAGGAGCACGCCGGTCCTCGCCTTCGCGCTTCGGAGGACCGGATCACCTGGCTCCGTCGACGAGCTGCGTGAGAACGTCCGCGCCGAATCCGATCAGGACACACGCCTCATCGAAATTCGCGCCGACGACACCGACCCCACCCGAGCCGTCGCGCTGGCAAATCAGCTGACCGCCGGTCTCAAGTGGTACCTCTCCGTTACCCAAGTTCCTCCCACCCCCGGTGCTCACGCTACGAAGCAGCCGCTGGTCCGGGTGGTCGACCGGGAAACCTCAGCTGCTCGCGTCCGACCGCGGTCTCTGCTGCTGCTCGAGTTCGGCGCGCTGGCCGGCCTGTTCGGAGCACTCGCGTTCGCCTTGGTCGCTGAAACGCGGAGACCGAATGTGACGGACGAGGTCGACCTCATGGAGATCGGCGGATTGCCCGTGCTCGGCTCGGTGAACGGAGCCCGGCCTCGAGCGGGACAGTCGTCCTTCGATCCGACCCGAAGCTCCCTCGAGGAGGCCGCGTCGTACCGGCGACTGGTCACGAGAATCTCAGTCGCAAACCGTGAAGAAATCCCCGGCAGCCTCGTCGTAGTGGGTGCTGAGCGTTCGGAGGGCAGCTGCACCGTGGGGGTAAAGCTCGCCCTCGCCCTCGCGCAGGACGGATGGCGCGTGGTGCTCGCCGACTTCGAAGGAGGCAGGATCAGACCGCTTTTCGGGGTCGATGAGCGCGGCGGGGGAAGCCGGTTCGTTAGCCGAGCCAAGGCTCTCAAATACAGAGAGACGACCCTCGACTGCTTCACTTTGCGTTCCGGGGCACCGCTCGTTTTCGTCTTGCCTCGTCTCGCGCCGCGCGGTCTCAGTCACGAGGAGGCGGAAGAGCTGGTGACACTTCTCTCCGTTGACGCGGACCTGTTGATCATCCACGCGCCTCCTCCGAGCCACTCCCGCAGTACGCTCACCTGGGCCCGCGCTGCGAGAGCGACTGTGCTCGTCGTCCGGGCAGAGCACACGAAGCGCGTGAACGTCACAACTGCCCTGCAGGGCCTCGAACCCGTCGGCAAGAAGCTCATCGGCGCGGTGCTGCAGACTGGGCGCGACTGACGCGGGCGTCCCGGGCGCTACTCCCCGACGATGAGGCGGATGATGCGGAACCGCCTGAGCTCCGGAAACGTCTCAGCGGCGCGTAGAGCGGAGCGGTTGTACGCCACGACGAAGAGAGAGGCCAGCGCCGCGATGGTGAAGCCGACGAAGGCAGGAGGCGAGACCGCGAGCTGAATGGCGAGAATCAGCCCTGCGGCGCCGGCGATGGTCGAGTAGACGGCGAGGTCCGTTCTGCGGAGGAGCCTGACTCCAGTGTTGAGCCGGAGCCCCGCCTGCTTGAGGATGTTGTGCAGGACGAGCGTGCTCGAGGTCCCGATCGCGGCGCCGAGCGGTCCGTACCTTGGGATGAGCAAGAAGTTGACCCCGAGGTTGACGAGCGCCACGAAAACGTTGATCGAGACGATGTAGCGAAGCCGTCCGAACACCTTGAGCGTGAGCCCGTTGAAGCCGAGGGCTGCGTTGAAGTAGTACGCGAACGAGACAAGTGCCAGGTACGTCGCCGAGTCCGCATAGCGCTCGCCGAAGAGCGTCGTGGTCACGGGGTGGGCGAGCGAGAAGGTGAGGGCGAAGATCGGGAAGGACAGGACGGCGATCCAGATGGCGGTCTGCCAGTAGAGCCGGTTGATGCCCTCTTCGTCCCCGCGGGCGAATAAGCGCGCAGCGAGTGGCGTGAAGAGCAGGGCGAAGCTCGACATGACGACCTGGTTCAGCATCGCCGCCGGCATCACAACCCTGAAAGCCGCCACATCGGTCGCGCCGCCGTAATGCCCGAGGAGGACGACGTCCGAGGTGTTCATGGCCGTGTAGACAAGATCCGAGCTCAGGAGCGGAATCGTGAAGCTGAAGATTTCTCGGGCCGGAATCTGCGTCGACGAGAGGGAGAAGCGCTCGAACAATCCTTCCTTCCGCAGCAACCGCTCGAGCATGACCAGATAGAGACCGACGCCCAGAGCCGCGGAGAGGACGTAGCCGGCCGCGAGGAAGACGACGCCCTGATGGCCGAGGACGAGCAGGAGCACGATCGTGAGCCGTAGTCCCGGCGCGAGGACATACTTTCGAAAGAAGATCGCCCGCGGCTTGGAAAAGACCGCGAACATCCCCACGAGCAGGCCGTCCAGTCCCTGGATTGGGACAAGGAGGACAAGCACGAGGAGCACCGACGAGGCGCTCGAGTTCCCGATCAGCGAACCGTTGAGGACGCCTTCGAGTCCGTAGACGAGGGCGACGCAGAGAAGACCCACCGACGTCACGACCCCGCCGGCCAGCACGATCGTTCCCCAGACCTTGCCGTAGTTTCCCTGCTCGTCGTAAATCGGAACGAAGCGCGTTATCGACCGGTCGAGCCCGAACGTCGCGATGCTCGAGCCGAGGCTGACTAGCGAGAGCGCATACGCGAACGCTCCGTAGTCGCTCTTGCTCAGATAGCGGATGACGATGATCTGAACAGCGAAGTTGACGCCGAGCGACGCCAGTCGCCCGACGAGCAAGAGGCTCGAGCCTCGAATCTGGTTTCTCGTGGCAGCGTCGTCGGGCGCCACGGGGATCGCGTCGGCGGAAGGGCTCGCGGATGCCGATGCCTTCATGGATGCCCCCGTCCCTGTCCAGTTGAAGCCCGGATGCGACCGGCCGCTATCCGGGCCCCCTCATCCTGGCAGAACCACGCCCGTGAGATGCAGGTAGGAGTGGACGACGGCCCTCGTGTCACCCTCGCCGCGTAAGCTTGCTCGACGGCTCCGAGGAATGACAGCCGCCTCCTGGACTCCCAAAGTCGCGATCGCGGTGCCAGGGATCACCTGGCCGCGGCCATGTGGCGTCAAGCTCTCGCGATGAGGGCCATCGTGACTTTCGGGATCGCCTGCGTTCTCGTGGCCTCCGGCTGCAGCAGTGGGAACGGTGGGGACCAGGAGCTCCAGCGTCGTGAGCAGACGAAGGCGGAGCAGCAGGCCGAAACGACCCCACCTCCTCCTCGGACCTCGTCGCCGGATGCTGGGGGAATCTGGATCTCGCGAGCGGAGGTCAGGCGCCTTCCGATGCGAGGAGCCGCGTGGAATCGGGTGAAAGCCGCTGCCGACGGACCGTTGGGCAAAGCGGACATCGCCGACCAAGACTCCCACCACGACGTGCTGACGATGGCCGTCGCACTCGTGTACGCGCGCACCGGCGAAGAGAGCTACCGCCGGAAGGCCGCCGATGCGATCGAAGGTGCTCTCGGCACCGAGCGGGGCGGCAGGACGCTCGCTCTCGGGCGCAACCTGCTCTCGTACGTGATCGCGGCGGATTTGATCGACCTGCGATCATACGATTCGGCCGGGGAGGCCTCATTCCGAGAGTGGCTGGCGGTGGTTCGCCAGGAGCCGCTCGGCTCCCGAGTTCCTGATGAGACGCTCATCGGCACGGCCGAGCGCTCGATAAGCAACTGGGGCGGCATGGCGGGCGCGAGTCGAGTGGCAATCGACGCATACCTGCGCGACGAGCGCGACCTCGCGCGGGCGGCGAAGGTGATGAAGGGCTGGCTGGGCGATCGGTCGGTGTATCCGGGGATTCCGGGGCCGCTGTTCCGACCGGACGACACCGGCAAAGGCTTCCGAGCTGGAGGATACAACGACGACCTCTCCTGGCAAGCCGATCCGGACAGGCCGCGGGGCGTGAACCCGAAGGGAGCAATGAAGGAAGGTCATTCCATCGACGGCGCGCTTCCCGACGACATGCGTCGTGGCGGGCCGTTCCAGTGGCCGCCCGCCTACACCCAGTACCCCCGCGAGGCTCTAAGTGGCTACGTCGCCCTCGCCGAGCTCCTATATCGGCAGGGCTACGACGTGTACGAGTGGGAGGACCGGGCCCTGCTCCGCGCCACGCGGTTCCTGTACGACCTCGAACGAGCCTTCCCCGACGAAGGATGGTGGGAGCCGGCCACGCCTGTCTACTGGATCATCAAGAACCGCTACGGACAGTCGTTTCCCGTCGAGATGGGCAGCACAATTGGGCGGAACGTGGGCTGGACAGACTGGACGCACGCACCCCACTGACCGCGCGAGACCAGCGGCGCTCGATCAGGAGCCGAACGTGACTACGAGCTGCGGCGCGTTCGCGCCTTCCTTGCTGCTGTACCAGACGGCGTCGCTATTGCCGTCCTTGAGCGCGAAGCTGTAGACGCCGTCGCCCGAGAAGGGCGCGCCGAGGTTGAACTCGACCCAGGTGCCGACCGGCGCCGCGCCGCCGGCTCCAAGCAGCGAGCCGACCGCGGGTCGCGTAGTCCAGGTGATCGCGCCTTCAGTCCAGTTCGTGTCCGCGACCGAGTAGATGGCGCCGGCGACCGTGCTCGGGTCGGTGACGAAGAGGCGAAGCTTGACCGACGTGACGGGAGCTGTTACCCCGCCCACGTTGAACTTGAGATAGGACGAGGTCTGATCGACCCGGTACGTCCGGAGCGTGGCTTGCCCGCCCGTGTTCTCGTCGGGGTAGTTGGAGCGGACATAGGCGTCGTCCGTCGGCACGAACGTCACTGTCGAGCTACCGCCGCCGCCCGTCGGGGTCACTGTGATCGTCTTCGTCGCGCTACTCGAGCCCGCGGTGTTCGTGACCGTGAGCTTGGCGGTGTATGTGTTCGGCGTCGTGTAGTTGAAGCTTGGATTCTGGGCCGTCGAGTCGACGGTGCCGTCATTGTCGAAATCCCACGCCCAGCTTGTGGGGCCCCCGCTCGACGTGTCCGTGAAGTTGACCGTGAGCGGCGCCGGCCCGCTCGTGGGCACGGCCGTGAAGGAGGCCGTCGGCGGCACGGGGCCGCCCCCGCCGCCCAGAGAGAAGAAGTTGTGCCAGTAGTGGGTGGCCGAGCCCGACGCGAGGACGACGAGTCCTGTGGAGGGGCCGACGTTCTGCTTGGTCGACGTGGCGTTGTTGACCTTGGCGTCGGCGTCCTTGATGATCGGCGTCCCGAGGCCCGTCGGAAACGAGATCGACCCGACCGGAGACGTCTTCTCGAAGATCGTCCCGCTCGACTCGGGCGAGGTGGCGAACATGTGCACGATGCCGTTTACCTCGTCGATCTCGACGATCGGGCGCGTGTGGTGGTCCTGCACCCGCCCGAACATGGCGCTCGACCAGCCCCCGGCCGAGCCCCGGACGAGCAGCATCGTGAGTGGGTCAGCCGAGGCGCTCTTCGAGGTCTTGACGGCAGCGAACACACGTCCGGTCGCGTCCGTCTTCAGGTTGATGTGATCGTCTGCGAGGCCTGGGCCTTGGAGGGCGTTCTCGAATGACCAGACGTTGTCAGCTTGATCGTCGGCGTGGATGCCGAAGACGTCTTTCGCCGCGTTCTGGTCGCTCCACAGGACGCCGATCTTGTTCCCTCCGAAGGCGATCACGGAGGAGATGTCGTCCCCCTTGACCGTCGTGGACGAGATCACAAACGGCGTTCCCCAGCTCGCGTCGTTGCAGGCAGGGGTGCACAGGGTGCGGTTGACCCAGATCTTCCCGCCCTGCTGCCAGGTCGCCCAGAGCTTGCCGGTCGAGTCCTTGGCGATCACCAGCGTCTCGAGCTTGTAGCTGTTGATCGTGGCTGGAAATCCCGGATCCCTCGTATATGTATCGGTGGCCGCGTCGTAGCCGTAGCGGTAGAGACGGCTCACCCCACCCGTCCCCGCCGACTCGGTGAAGACGTGGGAAGCCACGTAGAGCTTGCCCGCAACGCCGTCCCAAAGGACGTCCGCATGGGTCCCTCCTCGGTCGTCCAGGGCGACTCCCGTATCCCCCCAGGTCTGCGTCCCCTGGTTGAGCCTGAAGATGTGGAAGTCCGCACTCGCCGTATCCCACATGCTTGCCCACCAGGAGCCGTCGTTCCACCAGACCTTGCTCTCGGGCTTCGAGGCCGTGATCCCGGAGCCACCCCCCGAAAACGAGGGGCCCTGGTAACCGATATCGCCCGGCGCCGCCCGGGCCTGCGCAGTGAAGCCGAAGAGCACGAGCGCGAGCAAAGCGATGATAGTCGCCTGCAGACGCCGCGTCGCCGACCCTCTGCCGCTTATGAGGGCTTCACGCACCGCCCGTTAGGGATAACACGCTCGCTCGAAAGGTTCAACCCTTGGGCCGAACGGCCTCGCTTCCGCCGTCTCCGAACATACTCCGGCCTCCATATCGCCCGGAACAGGCTCTCCGAGCAAGGCGAGCAGCGTCGGAGCGATGTCGCGCAGGTCGCGGTCGGTCCGCGACCGGCGGGGATAGCGGGGCCGACCAGTGCGTAGAGGCGCTCGTGCGCGTGATTAGCATCGTCGGGCCAGTCTCGTTTTCGAACACGTGGACGGTCCCCCTACCAACTTGCCGTGGTGCATACGGTCCGTGCCCATCTCGACCATGAAGAAAAGATCCCGGGGTCGCGTCTCGAGCAGGTGCTCGGCGAGGCGAAAGCGCTTTTCGGTCATTTCCTCGATCTCGCTCAGCAGCCGCTCCTTGTCGTTCGTGCGGAAGTTCTAGACGTCGACCATGTAGCGACCAACAACGCGCTCGATCTCACTCTTGAGCTCGGGTGGGTACGTGTACTGGCTCTGTTCCGTGTCGGGAGTGAGGAAGCAGGACACCATGACCCCGTTGACGCGGCTGACGGGGTACGTCTGGGGGACGCCGAGCACGATAACTTGGCGGCCCCGCGCCGAGAGGAGATCCCATAGCCGCGGTACGCGCAACGCGCGTGAGTCGGCGAACGCGAGGGCGCGTCGTAGGAGTGGTTGCGACGATTCCGGAAGCCATAGAAACCGAGCGTACCCGGGCTGCGGGAGGACGTCATGCTCGCCCAGGCCGGGACCGTGATCGGCGGGTCGCAGCTGTTCAGGATGCCCCAGGCCGCCCGTTCCGTAAGTGAGCGGATCGTTGGGAGCTCCGGAAGCCTTGGCTCGAAGACCCACTGAGGGGTGGCGCAGTCGAAGCCGACAACGAGGGCGCGAGCATGCAAAGTCGCGCTACTCCAGGTACCCGAGGTCTCGAAGACGGTCCTCCAGAACCTCTTGCTCCTCTGCAGAATAGGCCGCCGCGTCCATAGGGACGGTCTGCGTCTCGCTGGCGACGAGGTCGGCGAGCCGCGCCCGCAGCTCGCCGGCTACCGCAGGGCGCGCCGCAAGGAGGTTCTCGCGCTCACCCGGGTCAGCCTCGAGGTCGTAGAGCTCCTCCGGCAACTCGTCGTTGACGAGGCCGCGGACATACTTGTACCGCTCGGTGCGAATAGCGGTGAGCCACTGATCGGGGCGAGGCAGCATGCGCCCTCCGCTCGCCTCGAGGTACACGGCCCGGTCCGGAAGTCTCTTCTCCGGCTCGCGAGCGACTGCGTGGAGGTCGATGCCGTCCTGTGGCTGGCCGTCGAGCGAATCGAGCTCGAAGGCTGACGCGAGGGTGGGATACAGATCGACGTGGCTGGCGAGCTCAGCGACCTGCCGCCCGGCCGGAAAGGTACCGGGAGCGAAGACGACGAGCGGGACGTGGACAAGATAGTCGTAGACGTGGTAGCCATGCCCGAGCCAGTTCATGTACAGATCCTGCTTGCCCCGCGTCAGCCGGTCGGCCCGCCGCATCAGGGCCGGCGTCACGCGCTTGACCGTCCGGGCCCCGGGTAGGTTCTTTCGAGCCCACTTGAGCGGGCGCTTCAGCCTCGCCACGATGTTGCCTCCCCGCGAGGCCGACACGAATTCGCCGTGGTCGCCCGTCAGAACGACCACCGTGTCGTTCGGAAGCGCATCGAAGAGACTGCGGAGCTGGGCGTCGAGCGAGGAGACGGCGCGGTCGTAGAGGCTCTGGCCGTATTCGGGTCGATCGAATTCCGGCGTTACCCGGCGTGGATTGTGGAGCTCCCAGAGATGCAGAAGACCGAACCACGGCGCCTGAGCCTGTGCGAGGTTCTGTCTGAGCTCTGTGCCCCAAGGAGTATCGAGCGTCTCAGTGTGCCCGCGGTGAACGTATTCGTCGAAGCCTCGGTCCAGGCCCGTGACGGGCACGAGCGGCCCGGTGACCTCTGCCCAGGTATGGAAGCCGCTCCGTTTAAAGAGCTCGGCGAGCGTGGGGAGGTCCTGGGGGAGGCGGGAGTCCGAGAGCGACCGAATGCCGTGCACGAATGGGTACGTCCCTGTGAGCAGAGTCGCCGTGCAACACGTGGTCATCGAAGCTGGCGCGAATGCCTTCGTGAAGATCGTCGAGCGGGTCACGAGGTCGTCCAGGAACGGCGTGACACAGGGGCGCTCACCGCCCCAGACTCGATCGGCCCGGAAGGCGTCGACCATGACGAGGAGGACGTTCGGGCGCACGTTACTCCGAGGCCCGAGCCCGCTCCCGGAGGAGCTCGTCCTCGGCCTCGCGGCGTAGCGTCCAGATAGCAGCGCTCGCGAGGGCGAGGAGCGCCCAGAAGTACCGCTGGTACGAGAGATGGAGGAACACCCCGCAGGCAAGGTACGCGAAGAGGGCGAACAAGAGAGAGCTTGCGACCATCGCCCGCTGCGGATCGCGCTTCCGCCAGCGCCTCGCGCTCCGATACAGCAGCACCATCGGTGTTCCCACCATCGCCAGGAAGGCGGTGAGGCCGATGAGCCCGGTGTCGGCGGCGAGCTCGAGGTAGAGGCTATGGCCCCGGCGCTCGCTCTGCAGGTACCTAAGGCCGAGCCGGTTCGCGTACTGGCGTGAGTACTCCTTGAAGTACACGCCCGGGCCGACCCCGACGATTGGGTGGTCGAGAAACGTGTGCCACGCGGCCAGGTTCTCCGTTCGCCGACCGACGATGGAGGCGTCGGGCCGCTGCGTAGAATCAGATGAGGAGATGGCCGTAACGCCTTCGAGCGAGCGCAAGCGGGTGACGTAGTCCGGGACAACCAAGGCTATGACCCCCGTGACAACGACGAGCGTGACAAGCAAGTGGCGAAGCGGAAGCTCCCGCAGGAGCGCCATGAATGCGAGCGTCCCGGCGACTGCGACGGCTGCTCCCCGCGAGAAGCTGAGGAGAAGTCCGCCCGTGATCAAGAGCGAACAGCCGGCTGCCGCCAGACGGAGCCTGCGTTTGCGTTCGCGGAATGTAAGGATGAGGGCGATCGGAAGGACCGCAGCGAGGATCTGCGCGTAGCGGTTCTCACTCCCCAGCGGACCGCCGAGCCGCGGTCGAAGGATCTTCTGCTCTGCGTCGGGAGCGATGTTGAAACCGCCTCCCGTCCCGAAGCGGTCGATCTGGGCCAGGCCCGCGTAGTCGTTGCCATAGCTGTGGGTTAACTCTTGATAGATGGACAGCGTCCCCATGAAGCTCCCGGCCAGAATGAGCGCCCAGAGAACCCGGCTCAGGGTCTTGGTCGAGCGCACCGCATTCGAAACGATCAGGAAGAGAAGCAGCCCCTCCGTCAGATAGGTAGTCACCGGGGCGGCAGACGCGCTGGGGTCCTTCGAGAGCGCGGCCGCCAGGAGGAGCGCTGCCAGAAAGACGAACACGAGCGGGAACACGGGGGTGACGGCGAACGGCTGCCGCTCGAGCAAGATGTGCCTCGCGAGGGGGATAGCAAGGAGGAGCACGACTCCCGAGGCCACAACTTGCGGCACCCCGTGGAAGCGCGTAGCGACAACCGCAATGTTCGCCCAGAAGATGAAGAAGAAGGTGACGGTGGGGAGATCAGCTCTGAGACCGCGCGCGAGCACGAGCTCGGAGGGCGTCTCGCGCCAAAGGTCGGAGGCCGGAACGGTTGCGCCGCGGGAAGCCATCCTCTACCGGAGAGGCTTCTGATGGTAGGGCGTTTCCTGCGGCTCTCGCGGCCGAACGGGCAGGAGGCGTAGGTTGTAGAGCAGGCGGTAGCGGAGATAGCGGATGAGCTTGAGCCATCCTCCGCGGAACTTCCGCCCCGAGGCCAGAATCTGGAGCCGTCGGGAACCTGAGTAGACGACGCGTCCGCCCAGGGCCTTCAACGCGGGGCCGACGTTGAGATCGTCCACGAGAAAGCCCTGTTCGTAGGCGCGGAGGAAGGCGCGGCGGTCGACCGCGTAGTTGGCTCCGGCCGTTGTCGGGATGCGGAGGAGCACGCGCTTGATCCAGCGG
>DATNOU010000071.1:0-2492 GCA_035601195.1 Gaiellaceae bacterium
ACCAGCGTCGCCTGCACGGCGCGCTCGACCACATCCCACCTGCAGAACACGAAGCCCGCTACTACCGTGAGCACCAACCGTCCAAGGAGGTCGTGTAAACACCCAACGGTTCAGGCCTCCATCAAACCCAGGGCAGTTCAGAGCCGAGGCCGGCTACGACGTGACGGTGCTCATCGACGACGCGCATCGGCGGACCGACCTCGACCAGCTTCTGCGCGCGCTTGAGTGGCGCGACCCCAAGCCGCGGCTGGTGTTCACCGTCCGCCCCGGTCACGCCGCTGTGGTGGAGACGGCGCTTCGTGGCCTGGCGTTGCCGCAACCAGAGCGATTCCGGCTCGGCTTGCTCGGCCGCAGCGCGCTCGACACCATCCTCAGCGGCCCGCCGTTCGGGATCGAACGCGAGGGCATGCGCAGCTGGATCATTACGGTCTCGCAAGGCAACGTCGGGGTCGCGCTGATCGCTGGCGAGCTGGCGGCGGCGGGCCACTATCCAAGCGAGCTGTCCCAGGCCGAGCTGTTCGCACAGCATGTGAATGTTCGGCTGCACGGGGCCGGAGTGGAGTCCCGCCAGACCCGCGAGCTGCTCGCAGTAGTCGCCGGCGTCGGCTCCCTTGATCTTGGCGATGCCGACGATGTCGCCGCCGCGATCGAGATCCTCGGCGGCGACCGTCCGCAGCTGCGGCGGCGGCTCGACGAGCTTGCCGACCTCGGCGTCGTCGAAGAGGCCACCCGCATCTACACGATCACGCCGGACGTCGTCCGCGAGCACCTGCTGCGGGCGAGCTACTTTCCCGAGGCCGGCGAGCGGCCGCTGCAGCGCTATCAGGACCTGTATGCCGCCTTCGCGCCGCGCCGGTTGTACGCACTGCTTGAAGCCCTCGGTCAGGCGCGCGTCGACACCACCCCGGCAGCGGCCGACGCGCTGGCAACGATTCGGCGCGACCTCGTCGCGCTTCTGGAGCAGGCGACGACCGCTGGCGAACTCGAAAACGTGATGCTCGCGGCCCAGGCGCTCGGCGCCGGTGCCGGGGCGATCGTCGGCCAGCTTGCCGAGGCCACGCTCGACCGTCTCGACCGTCTCGACGACGACGCCGCCGATCAGGTCGCGGTACGGCTCGTCGAGGCGCTGGCGGCGGCCAAGCTCGGCCGCGACCAGCTGCCGCGGGCCTGGCGGGTGCTGTTGCGCCTGGCGACCGTCGTCTGTGGACGCACTGGGGCGCCTCGTGCGTGCGACGCGGCGCTGACCGAGATTCGCGGTATCCACCGCTTGGCCCCGATCGGCTATGCTGCCCGCGACCCCTACGTGCTGGCCTACATCCAGCGCGCCGTCCGCGAGCAGAGCCAGGCGTGGTGGGCCACGGCGCGCGGCCAGCCGGGCGCCGCGCGCGTCGCCGCCGCTGTGGTCGCCGCCGCGTTCACCCTCCAGCTCGAAGCCGAGCGCCAGGCCGCCGCGCACAAGTGGGCTATCACCCTCATCGCCGGGTTCGTGCCGGCCAACGCCGAGACCGAGGCCCTGCTCCGCCTCGGCGCCACGCTGTTTCGCGACAGCTTCCTTGACCTCCGCCCCGACGAGCAGCTGAACGCGCTGGCGGCCGTCGATGCGGTAGCACAGGTGGCCAACGGCTATTCAGGGCCCTACGGCGCGGAGCCGACGAAGGATCTGCAAGAACTCGCTCGCAGCGTGCTGGGCGGACCTGAGCAATGGCTTGCCGGCCGGCTTGAGGAACTGCCACTTCCGGTCGCAGCGGCCGTCTTGAGCTACTTCCACCTTCGCCGCCGACGTCGCGGCGACGTCCCCACGCCGCGGGCCAAGGGTGATCTGCGTACATACGTCGACCTCGTCGACAACAACGACCGCGGCCGGACCCGCCTCGATTGGGAGACCGAACTCGCCGAGCTCCGCGCCCGCGGCGCCCGCTACGGCGACATGCTGGTGCGGTCGGCTGACCCGGTCGCGATGCTTGAGCGCTGGAACGGCTGGATCGAGGCGTGCGAGGCGCTGACAGCAAGACCAGCCAACCACCTGCCCTTGATGTTCGCGCTTGAGCGGGTGGCGCAGAGCGCGCCGCCAGCATTGGCGACGCGGCTCGCGGCCCACATGATCGAACACCAGCTCACGATCGGCCGCTTCAGCGACGCCATGCTCGATGAGCTGGGACGTCAGCAGGGCAACTCGCCGCTCATCCAGCGGTGGGCGGCAGACCTATCGCCGGGTGTCCGCGGCGCCGGGGCCCGCGCGCTCAACCGCGCGCCCGAGGAGCTGGCGCGTCGCGTCGTCCCTGCGCTCGCACAAGACGCCGACGTCGGCGTGCGCGACCAGCTCTGGCACACCCTGATCTACGGCGGCGTGCCGCTAGCCGCAATGCCGGTCAGTTAGGCCTCGTTGGTGTGGTATTGTCCGCGTCCTTTGTGTTGGTGGAGGGTGCGGAGGAGGCGTGGTGCCACGGGCAGGGCAGGTCAAGCCGCCAGCGCCGCAGCGGCTGGGGGATCGG
>DATNOU010000072.1:0-11441 GCA_035601195.1 Gaiellaceae bacterium
CTTCCCCGGCAAGTTCGTCACCTCGGCCGGAGTGTCGTTCACGGCCCAGTGCACCGACCTGACCTCGGGGAAGGTTTGCAGGGCGGCGACGAAGCGCTCCTCCGGGAGGGTCCCAAGGGCGGTCACGAGGACGACGAGCGCCTGGTTCGTGTTCCGCCCCTCGCGAACGACCAGATGGCGCAGATAGCCCTCGTGCGTCTCCTGGTCGAACGCGGCGAGACCCTCCTCGTTGGCCCAGTCGCGGACTCTGTTGCGGATCGCGTTGCCGAGGTCGGTGGTGAGCCAGCAGCGCTCGACGTTCAGGACCTCGTCCCAGCGGCCCGCCTTGTGAAAGCCAAGAGCTACGCCCTCGGGCGTCTGCGTGAACGAGTACTCGAGCTTGTTCCGGTAATGAAAGAGGGATTCGGCCGGGACGGCGGGTTCCGCCTCGAAGCCCGAGAGCTTGCCGATCCGCTCCAGGGCGTCGACTACCTGGCGCGCCTTGGCGTCGAGCTGCGCCTCGTAGGCCAGGTCCTGGAAACGGCAGCCGCCACACTCGGGAAAGTGGGCGCAGGGCGCGTCGACGCGAGGGGCCCCCGCCTCGACGACTTCGAGCGCAGTCGCCTCGGCGTGACTGCGCTTCACCTTCGTGACGCGCGCCCGGACCTTGTCGCCGGGAAGCCCGCGGCGAACGAAGACCACGAAGCCGTTCAGGCGCGCGACGCCGTTGCCGCCGTAGGCGAGCGAGTCGATTGTGAGCTCAAGCTCCTGGTCTTTCCGGAGAGGCGCGGCCATGTCCCTACCGCAGGGTAGAGACGTACACCTTGCGGCGGCGTGGGCCGTCGAACTCGCAGAAGAAGATCCCCTGGTAGGTGCCGAGGACGAGGTTGCCGTCTTCGACCGGGACGAGAACCTGGGGACTGACCAGCGAGGCGCGGAAATGCGCCGGCGCATTCGGTCCGTCGGCGTCGTCGTGCTGCCAGCGCCAGTCCTCGCCGACGATCCGCTCGAACGCAGCCTCGAAGTCCTCCACGAGCTCCGGGTCGATCTTCTCGTTGATCGTGACGCCAGCCGTCGTGTGGGGAACGTAGACCAGAGCCGCGGAGGCTTCCCCGTTGCCTCCGAGCGCCGCGCGAACCTGGTCGGTGATGTTCACGAGCTGCGTCTTGCGCTCGGTCTGAAGGTCGATCTCCCGCACGGCCGATTATCCTACGGCAGACATGGCCACTGCCCCGGCAGCTCTGGACGCCTACCGGGAGGAGGCCGACAGGTTCATCGCCGCGCTCGACGAGGAGTACTACCTCCACTTCGCCGGGCTGAAGGAAGACTTCGAGCTGACGCCGATTTACGAGCGCCACGCGGACCTGGCGACGCTCGATGCGTGCCGCAGCCTGGGCGAGGCGACCGAGCTCGGTGATCGCGGCGCGATCGAGCTCTGGCGGTTTGCTTGCGAGGGCTACATGGGCGATCTCACGCGAAGCCAGGCCGAGGAGCTCGCACACTTGGAGGCTTCGCTCACGGTCGAGGTGGACGGTGAGGAGATCGGCTTTCGCCTGCTGCGGCCGGCGCTCGCGAACGAGCCCGACCGTGACCGCCGCGAACGCCTCGACCGGGCGCGCGTCGAGCTGAGCGAGACCCAGCTGAACCCGCATTACGTCGCTATCGCCGAGACGCGCCGCGAGGCGATCACGCGGCTGGGTGCCGCGAACTACCGCGAGCTCTACACGCGCTTCGGCTTCCCGCTGGAGGAGCTCGGCGCGCAGTGCGAGCATTTTCTCGCGGAGACCGAGGAACTGTTCGTCTCCGCCTTCGATCGTCTCTTTCGAAGGCGGGTGGGCGTCTCGCTCGAGGAGGCTCGGCGCTGGGACGTCCCGCGCCTCTTTCGCGCGCCCGAATGGGACTCGGGCTTCCCTGCGAGCAAGATGGTGCCGGCGCTCGAGTCGACGCTCGACGGCCTGGGGATCGACCTCCGCACTCAGGAGAACGTCCACCTCGATCTCGAGCCTCGCCCGACCAAGACCCCGCGCGCCTTCTGCGCGCCGATCGAGGTGCCCGGCCGCGTCATGCTCGTCATCCAGCCGATGGGCGGCCCCGACGATTGGCACGCGCTCTTCCACGAGGCGGGCCACACGGAGCACTACGCGCACACTTCGGCGGAGCTGCCGATGGAAGCGAGACGGCTCGGCGACAACGCCGTCACCGAGGGCTGGGCGATGCTCTTCGAGCTCGTGGTGAACGACCCGGCCTGGCTCGAGCGCCGGCTCGACTTCGCCAAGCCCGGCGAGTTCGCCTCCGAGGCGGCGACGGGACTCCTCTACTTCGTCCGGCGCTACGCGGCCAAGTTCCTCTACGAGCTCGAGCTGCACGCGGCCACCGACCTCGACCCGATGGGGCAGCGATATGTCGAGCGCATGTACGACGCACTCAAGATCGAAGCCTCGGCGGTGGACTACCTCGCGGACGTCGACCCCGGCTTCTACTCGTCCAGCTATCTACGGGCCTGGTCTTTCGAGTCGGCTCTCCGCGGATTCCTGCGCGAGGAGTTCGGCCGCGCCTGGTTCACGCGCCCGGAGGCGGGCTCGCTCCTCCGGGAGCTCTGGAGCGAAGGGCAGCGCCCGACCGCGGACGAGCTGATCGATGACGTCGCGGGCGCCGAGCTGGAGCTCGCGGCAGTCGCGGAGCGGATCGAGGAGTCAGTCGCGGCGTGAGGCGCGTGGTGATCGCCGGCGCCGCCGGCCGCGACTTTCACAATTTCAACGTCGCCTTTCGAGGGCGAGACGACGTTCGTGTCGTCGCGTTCACGGCGACGCAGATTCCCGATATCGAGGGACGCGTCTATCCATCCCAGCTCGCAGGGCCCGGCTATCCCGACGGCATCCCGATCGTCGCGGAGGAAGAGCTGGCCGACCTCGTGGCGCGGGAGGAGGTCGACGAGGTCATCTTCGCCTACTCGGACGTGACCCACGAGCACGTCATGCACGTGGGCTCGACCTCCCTCGCGGCGGGCGCGGACTACGTCCTGCTCGGGCCGCGCTCGACCGAGCTTCGCTCCCAGAAGCCGGTGGTAGCGATCTGCGCCGTGCGGACGGGCTCGGGGAAGAGCCAGACCACCCGCCATGTGGCCGCCGTACTGCGAGGCGCCGGGAAACGAGTCGCGGTCCTCCGCCATCCCATGCCCTACGGCGACCTCACGAAGCAGGCGGTCCAGCGCTTCGAACGCTACGAGGACCTGGACGTCGCGGAGGTGACCATCGAGGAGCGCGAGGAGTACGAGCCGCACCTGGCCGAGGGGAACATCGTCTTCGCAGGGGTCGACTACGCGGCCATTCTCGAGCGCGCGGAACAGGAGGCGGACGTGATCGTCTGGGACGGCGGCAACAACGACACGCCGTTCATCCACCCCGACCTTCACATCGTGGTCGTCGACCCGCACCGGCCGGGGCACGAGCTTCGCTACCACCCGGGCGAGCAGAACCTGCGCATGGCCGACGCCTGCGTCGTCAACAAGATCGACACCGCACCCCGCGAGGGAGTCGAGGCCGTGCTCGAGTCGATCAGACGCGCGAACCCGAAGGCGAAGATCGTGCGGGCCGCTTCTCCCTTCGTCGTGGAGCAGGACACCCATCAGATCGCGGGCAAGCGGGTGCTGGCGATCGAGGACGGGCCAACGCTGACGCACGGCGAGATGAGCTACGGAGCCGCCGTTCTTGCAGCCAAGCAAGGCGGTGCAGCCGAGCTCGTCGACCCGCGCCCGTTCGCGGTCGGGTCGATCAAAGAGACTTTCGCCAAGTACCCGCATCTCACCGAACTCCTGCCCGCCATGGGCTACGGGCGCAAGCAGATGGAGGAGCTGCGAGAGACGATCGAACGCTCGGACGCCGACCTCGTGCTCATCGGGACGCCAATCGACCTCCGCCGTGTGATCGAGCTGGACAAACCGGCGCTCCGCGTCACGTACCGCCTCCAGGAGCTCGGAGAGCCGACTCTGGCCGAGCTCCTCGCCGAGCGCGGAATCATCGACTCAGTCCCACAGCCGGCCTGAGCCTCGCGGAGCGCGTCCCATCCGGGACAACGCTCATACGAGTTTGTGTTTCACACGCACAAGGTTCTGGATGGCCTTAAGGGACAAGAGGAGGGGCGCGTGATCCGCTCGAATAGAGGAATCGCTGTGTTTGTGCTTGTGGAACACAAGGGAATTTCTTGCTGACCGTCATCGCCCTCGGAGGCAACGCCCTCATGCAGCCGGGCGAGCGGGGGACGGCGGCCGAGCAAAGGGCGAACCTCGCGGCCACGTTCCGCGCGATCCAACCACTCCTCCGCGACGGGCCCTTCGTGGTCACGCACGGGAATGGGCCACAGGTCGGAAACGAGCTTCTCCGTCAGGAACTTGCTAGCGCGGAGGCTCCGCCGTTGCCGCTCTACATCGCCGTCGCTCAGACGCAGGCCGAGATCGGCGCGCTCATCGCCGCGGAGCTGGAGCCTGCTGCGGGCCGGCCCGTGGCTGTGGTCATGACGCGAGTGGAGGTGGACGAAGCCGATCCCGCCTTCCAGAACCCGACGAAGCCAGTGGGGCCGTTCTACGACGCCGAACGGGCTCGGGCTCTCGAAGAGGAACGCGGCTGGGTGGTAAAGGAGGACGCGGAACGCGGATGGCGCCGCGTCGTCCCCTCGCCTCGACCTCTGAAGGTGCTCGAGCTCGACTCGATTCGAATCCTGCTCGAACGCGGGATCCTGGTTGTCGCAATCGGCGGCGGCGGCGTACCGGTGGTCTCGCGAGACGGCCGCCACGACGGGATCGACGCCGTCATCGACAAGGACCACGCCTCGGCGCTCCTTGCCGTCGGGCTCGGCGCCGAGCGGCTCGTGATCCTCACTCAAGTGGCGGCTGTCTACGAAGGCTTCGAAACGGGCGACCGCCGCGCGGTGGCCGAGCTTCGCGCGGGCCGGGACGATGAAATCGTCGAGCGGCTCCCGGCGGGGAGCATGCGCCCAAAAGTCGAGGCCGCCTTCCACTTCGTCCTCGAGACCGGCGGGGAGGCGCTCATCACGAGCGCGGAAGCACTCGAAAAGGGCGAGGCCGGAACGAGGATCGTCCCGGCCTCAGCCACGTGAGCCTCTCTAGCTCGAGGACTTGCGGGTGGACTTGCCTTCGACCGCCCCTTCCGAGCCGATCTGGATTCGCTTCGGCTTCTGCTCAGCCGGCTTCGGGACGCGGATCTCGAGGACGCCGTCCTTGAACTCCGCCTTGATGTCGCCCTCCTTGACCCCGTTGGGGAGCGTCACGCTGCGCGAGAACTGACCGAAGCGCCGCTCGAAGCGGTAGAAACGGTCGCTCGAGTGCTCCTGCGTGCGCTCGCGCTCACCGGTGACGGTGAGGATGTTGTCATCGAGCTCGACCGCGATCTTGTCCTCCGGAATCCCGGGCAGGTCGAACGAGAGCACCAGCTCCGCGTCGGTCTCCCAGACGTCGACCGCCGGCAACCAGGTCGAACTCTGGCCGTTGCCGGGTGGCGCGCCGACCCCTCCGGCCAACTGGTTCATCCAGCGGCCCATCTCGTTCTGGAGGGCGGCGAGCTCGCGGAAAGGCTCCCAACGGACGAGTGCCATATCGCAACCCCCTTTCTGATTTGTATGCCTCGGTAGGATAAAACCTCAGTCACTTATTGTCAACTCCCCGAGAACGTTAGGATGCGCGCGTGATTGCCGTCGCGCTCAAAGGCCGTGACTTCCTGCGCGTCAACGACTGGGCGCCCGACGAGCTCCTGTTCGTGCTGGAGTTGGCCGACCGGCTGAAGGCGCGTCAGCGGGAGCACATCGACCACCGCCACCTCGAGGGCAGGACGCTCGGGATGATCTTCCAGAAGCCCTCGACCCGGACGCGCGTCTCCTTCGAGGTGGGGATGTTCCATCTCGGGGGCACGGCGCTCTACCTCGCGGCGGGCGACCTCCAGCTCGGCCGCGGCGAGACGATCAAGGACACTGCCCGCGTTCTTTCGCGCTACCTCGACGGGATCATGATCCGCACGTTGGCGCAGGCGGACGTCGACGAGCTGGCCGCCCACGCGGACATCCCCGTCATCAACGGGCTCACGGACGAGTTCCATCCGTGCCAGGCGCTCGCGGACGTGATGACGATTCGCGAGCGCTTCGGCGAGTTCGACGGCGTCCGCGTCGCGTATCTGGGAGACGGGAACAACGTCTGCCACTCGCTCATGGTCGCGTGCGCGAAGCTCGGGATGGACTTCGTCGCAGCCACCCCCGAGGGTTACGAGCCGGCCGAGACCGTGGTCGGCTGGGCCTGCGAGGCCGCCGAGGCCTCGGGCGGCTCCGTGGAGCTCGGGCACGACCCGCGTGCCGCCGCGCAGGGTGCCGACGTCCTCTACACCGACGTCTGGGCGAGCATGGGCCAGGAGGAAGAGCGGGACCGCCGCGTCCGCGATCTCGAGGCCTATCGCATCGACGAGGGGCTGGTGGCCCTCGCCAGCGAGCGCGCGATCGTGCTCCATTGCCTGCCGGCGCATTACGGCGAGGAGATCACGGAGGAGGTCCTCTACGGCCCCCGCTCGGCCGTGTGGGACCAGGCCGAAAATCGCCTCCACTCTCAAAAGGCGCTTATGGCCTCCCTCATCCGGTAAGGATTCCGGGGCGTGCTGCCCCTCAAGGACAACGTCCCGACCCGGCAGTTTCCGATCCTCACGGTCGCGATCATCGTCGCGAACCTGGCGATCTGGATCTTCTGGGAGAAGGCCGGCGGCGAGCCCGGGTTTCGCAACTCGCTTGCGGACGGTGCCTACTTCCCTTGCGAAGTGGAGAACTCGTGCAACGGGCCGGGGTGGCCATGGCCCGTAAATGTCTTCACGTCCATGTTCATGCACGCGAGCTGGGACCACGTCCTCGGCAACATGCTCTTCCTCTGGATCTTCGGGAACAACGTGGAGGACACGTTCGGTCGCGTGCGCTTCCTCCTCTTCTATCTCGCCGGCGGGGTTGCGGCGACGGCGCTGCAATCGATCGTCACGCTCGGCTACGGCACGGAGCGCGACGCTGAGGTGCCCAACCTGGGTGCGAGTGGCGCCATCGCGGCGGTGCTCGGCGCCTACTTCGTGCTGATCCCGTGGGGGCGGGTGCTGACGTTCATCCTCCCCTTCTTCTTCTTCGAGCTCCCCGCGATCGTCTTCCTCGGAATCTGGTTCCTCTTCCAGCTCGTCATCGGCGGCTTCTCCTTCGTGCAGCCGCAGGCAGGTGGCGGGGTCGCGTACTTCGCGCACGTCGGCGGGTTCGCCTTCGGCCTGGCTGCGGTGAAGATATTCGCAACCGGTCGCCCGAGACCGCTGCGCCCGAGCTATTGACCTTCGAGGAGCATGTCCGGAGCGCGCTCGATTCTCTGCCCGCTGAGCTGCGCGAGGCCATGTCCAACGTCGAGATCGTGGTCGAGGACGAGAACCCAGAGGACCCGGACATCTTCGGCCTCTACCTCGGGATCCCGCTGACCGAGCGCGACGAGTACACCGGCGTCCTCCCAGACAAGATCGCCATCTACCAGGTGCCGCTGGAAGACGAGTTCGGCGACGATTCCGAACTGCTGGAAGAGGAGATCCGGGTGACCGTCATCCACGAGGTCGCCCACCACTTCGGGATCGACGAGGACCGCCTCGCCGAGCTCGGCTGGTCCTAAAAGGCCAACGGGGTCTGACCCCCTCTTGGCGCATTGAGACATGGCGTTTGTAACGGCGCGGGGCACATTTGCGACCGCAAATAGCGGGAAATCAATCAGAAACATCGTCCACGGAGGACCAGTTGGGGTCTGACCCCGGTCTAGTCCTCTTTGAGCTTGACAAGGCGGCGTTGAGGAAGTCGGCGACGGTGCCCCGTCCCGCCTCTCCCGGCTCCTTCGACTCCGGCGAACCCTTCTGCACCAGCCACACGGTTGCGAGGATGTAGAGCGTGAACTGCAGAAACTCCGACTCCCAGTTCTCCATCACCGCCTCGCCGAAGTCGGAAGACGCGAGGTAGCGGAGATAGGAGATTGTCTCCTGGGAGTGCTGAATCGCCTGCTCGTTGTAGAGGCTGTGACCGACGAGGGACTGCCCGAAGAGCGTCAGGGGGAGGAGCGCGCCGAAAAGAGGGAGAGCGAGTTCTCGCGGACGAACCGCATCTCAGTAGTGGGCCAGGCCGATGACCCAGAAGTAGGCCAGCACACCGACGGTGAAACGAGGTAGGCGGTGAAAACAGCGCGCACGGCTATGCGGCCCGGAGTGCTTCGACAAGCTGTTCCTTGGACATGTCCGAGCGGCCCGGAATATCGGCCTTCTTGGCCAGCTCGTAGAGCTCTTCCTTGGACTTGCCCTTGAGATCCTCGGTTCCCTTCCGAGCCGACGCCGCGCGCCGCCGTCCCCTCGCGGCCTCCACGCTCGCCCGCAGAGCCGCCATGAGATCGGTTGGCGCTTCGGGTTGCGGCTCCGCCTCGACGCGCACGTCCTCGCCTTTCCGCTTCGCCTCGATGATCTCGCAGAGCGCGTCGCGGTACGTGTCCCGGTACTCCTCAGGCTTGAACTTCCCGGAGTACTGCTCGATCAACTGGGCGGCCATCTCGAGCTCACTCTTGTCGAGCTTCACGTCGCCGGGCGCTATCCCCTCGGTGGAGCGGATCTCGTCCGCGAAATGCATGCGCTCGAGGACGATCGCGCCGTCGCGGACACGCAGGAGCCCAAGATTCTGGCGATCGCGCATGACCCATTTGGCCACCCCCGCGAGGCCGGAGTCGTCCATGGCACGGGAGAGAAGCGAGTACACGCGCTCACCGTTCTCTTCCGGGCCAAGGTAATAGGTCCGCTCGAAGTAGATAGGGTCGATGTCCTCGAAGGGCACGAACGCGCGAATGTCGATCGTGCGGTGGTTCTCCGCGGCGGCGGCCTCGAAGTCTTCATCGGTCATGTAGACCCACTCGCCCTTCTCGTACTCGAAGGCCTTGACGATCTCGTCGTCCGGAACGGACTTGTCCTCCGCCTTGCAGATCTTCTCGTAGCCGATCCGGCTGCCGTCCGGGGCGTGCACGAAGTTGAAATGGAGCGTGTGCTCCTCCACGGCGCTGTACATGCGCACGGGGACGTTGACGAGCCCGAAGGCGATGGAGCCGGTCCAGATCGCGCGAGGAGGCACTACGACCCTTCGGCCGCCGCATGGGCGAGGATCCCGAGCACGGTGGCCGCGGTGTACGCGCCGATTGTCGCGTCGGTCAGCGGCGGATGCAGCGAGTGTCCAGGGAACCCCTTGGCGAGGTACGAGGGCTTGAACATGGGGACTCTCCTTGCGTCGTTTCCAGTATTCGCCAACCGGGCGGCCCGCAAACGCATGCTTCGAGGTCTCCGGGCCCGGGTAGCGAGCCGGAATGACTCGCGACGTCCTCGTTCGGCTCTTCGCCCGTGGGGTCGTCGGCCTGCGCTGGGCCTTCGTGCCCGCGTGGGTCGCCGCGGCCCCGGCAAGCGCGCTCTTCCTCCCCGGTCTCGGCAGCGGAGAGAGCCCCTCGCGCTCGGAGGACTCGTCCCCGGCGACGCCTTCCCGCGTCAGAGGCCCAGGAAACGGCCGCTAGACGCTGGCGGCTTCGGCGAGCTCGACCGTGCAGCTCGAGCGACCGCGCTTCTCGAGGTACTGCTGGTGGTAGTCCTCGGCCTCGTAGAACTCGGGCGCGGGAACGATCTCGGTCACGATCTTGCGCGGCCAGTGGAGCTTCGCCTGCTGCTCCGCCTTCGTCCGCTCGGCTGCGGCCTGCTGCTCGGGAGAATGGAAGAAGATCGCCGAGCGGTATTGCGAGCCGATGTCCAGCCCCTGCCGATCCTTCGTCGTCGGGTTGTGCTTGGTCCAGAAGACATCAAGCAGCTGCTCATACGAGGCGCGCGTGGGGTCGAAGGTGACCTCCACAGCCTCCGCGTGGCCGGTTGTGTGCGAGCACACCGCCTCGTACGTCGGGTTGGCCGTCTGCCCACCCGTATAGCCGACGCGAGTCGCGACCACACCGGGAATCTGACGGAACGCCGCCTCAACACCCCAGAAGCAGCCTGCTCCGAACGTTGCCTTCTCCAATTGAGTCTCCTTCGTCATCGAATGGTTTCACTTACTTGAACGTTTGCGGCTACGGCCCTGTTCCTCCGAAAACCCGAAGCCAACCGGCTGCAGGTCGTGGGTCAGCCGGCCTTGCTTGAGGAGGGTGCGCGCGTCGTCGTCGATCGCGGCCGCGCGGAGCGTCTGCTCGACGCGGCGAAGGACGGGCTCTCCCGCTCCGTCCCGGCGGGCTGCGGTGAGGAGCGCCGCGATTGCCCTTCTTTCATCGTCGGCGGCCTTGCGAACCGCGTCCGGAGACCCGCCGCCCAGGAGCTTGGCCTGAGCTTCGCGGAGGCGCTCGCCGGCGGCGAGCAGTGCACGCACGTTCATCCGCTCGCCCCGGGCGAGCTGATTCACGACCGCGGCCCCGGCCGTCGGCTTGCGGAGATCCTCGACTCTCATGGCGGCCGCGCGCTCGCCCTCGCCGCGGAGGCGCTTCGCGAGAGCCTTCCTCTGACGGACGAAGTCGCCCGGAGCGGCGCCGTAGAGGCGGTCGATTTCCTTCTCTAGGTTCACAGGTTTACGACCAGGATGGCACGGTATGGGTCTTAGGTCGATGGCAACCGACACCGAACAGACCGAACGGGCCGAGCCTGACCTCGAGACGACGATGGACGGCGGTCTCTGCCGCCTGGATGTGCCAGGCCCGACGGAGCTCGAAGAGGACGAAGTCGTCGCGCCCCGCCACGCACGCGACGACGACTAGCGGGCGAGAGCCTCCGTTTCTTCGAGAAGCGCGAGGGCCGTGGGATCCGTCGCGGCGACGCACGTCTCCGGGAGCGCCGCGCAGCCGAGCCACAGGACTCCAGGGCGAGCCAGGACCACGGCGATCCCGCCCGCGAGCGTGATGAACCCGTCGACAGCGACGGCTCCTCCGGCCCCGAGCCAGGCTGCCAGGCCCCCCGTGAGGAGCGCCCCGATCGGGAGAACGCCGACGAAGCACGCTGCCCAGATCGCCATCGCCCGCGCCCGCATCTCGTGCGTGGCCGAGGCCTGGACGACGACCGTCGAGAGCCCGATGAAGACGACTCCCGCGAAGCCGCCGACCACTGCGAGCGCGAATGAGAGCGGTACCGACGTCGAGAGGCCGATTCCCGCGATCGCCGCCGCGCAGAGGAGGTACGAGGCGATCGCCGGCTCGCCCTTGTTGGGGCGGCCGGAGAGCCGCAAGAGCGCCAGGGAGCCGAAGACGGATCCCAGGCCGACGAGCGAGATCAGAAACCCGAGCGTGGTCGCGCCTTCGTGCAGCTGAAAGCGGACCAGCCCCGGGATCATGAACGCGACCGGCGGAGTCGCGAAGAGGCCGGCCAGGATCATGAGCATCATCAGCGAGGCCATGCTCCGCTGGCCGAAGACGTAGCGCA
>DATNOU010000073.1:0-26965 GCA_035601195.1 Gaiellaceae bacterium
ATCGTCGCGATCCGCGCGGACGCCGACCCGTTCCGCGAAGAGAACCAGGGCAGGACGACGAGCGTGCCGCCCGACGTGATGCGGAAGCTCCCGCGCGGCCAGAAGCACACGCCGATCCTGCCGTTGGCGACCATCTGGCTAGCGCAACAGCAGCTTCGCCGCGGAGGCATCCACGGCGCGCGCGACGTAGCACGCGCCATCTTCGGCCTCGACGCCGATGCAGCCCGCAGGCTCTTCAACACGCTCGGCTCGACAGTCCTCGTGGACGAAGGCGACGGCGTACTCTCGATCCCAGGCGTCATCAAGCCCATCGACCCGGCTACCGGCGAGCCGCGAGAAGTGGACAAGAGCAAAACGCCGACCCTGATCCAAGTGGTCATCGGAGCCGACCTCTCGCTCCCCGTCCTGGCTAACGAGGCCGAGGAGAACAAGATCACCGTTCTCCTCGATCAGTTGCCGCCGATCATCGCCGAGTGGGCGGTAGTAGCCGCGACCCTCGACCCGAGGAACTACGCCCACGCGCTTGAGCAAGGCGTCCCGGCAGGAGCCGTGATCGACGCCCTCTCGCGCTTCAATGACGACCCCCCGCTCGCCTTCGGAACGGGTGGAATGTACGTCGAGCTATCGCTCGACAAGGACTATCTTCTGGCCGCGATCCGCCACGGAAGAGGCAGTTGGACGGCCGTCCGAGCGGAACCGCATGAACAAGCCGATTCAGAGGCCGCGGCGCGAGCAGGCCACCCGAACGGCGCGAGCAGGCCACGGAAGTACTTAGTACCTCTTACCCCGTACCTCAAGTTACGAGCTTCGCTCGTGAAGTAGAAGAAGAACCTCAGGATCAGACCTCCGACAACGGCCCGGAGAGTAGAAGCGAAGAGCTTGCTATTGAAGGAAGATCAGCCCCTCTGGACAAGCTCCCGCGGAGCTATTCGAGTCTCGTCCTTCTCTTCGGCGAAGGACTCCCGAGCAACGTCATCGGCGACGTTGCGCGTACAGTCGAACATCTCGCCCAGGCTCAATGCGACACCAGGCTCACGGTAGAGCAGCTTGGAGCCGTGGACACCCGTCTTCGAGACATTCTGACCGAACGCGCGGAGTACCCGAACAGCCACGCCGACCGCTACGCCCTGGCCCGCTCTGCGATCAAGCGACTCGCGACCGACGACGAACTGCACGAAGCTCTAAAGCGCCTGCGCCCACCGAGCGACCTCGGCCTTGGCGACCTCTTCGACGGCATCGGCGAGTAGCCCCAGAACGCCGTAGAGCCTCGCGTGGAGGCTCTACCTGGACAGAGTTACCACGGGCCGCGGCTTTGATGCACTCTCCGAAAGTTCCGCGACCAGCCTGGCGGGCCGACACGAATGATACCGCCAGACCAGGACGTTCTCGGAGGGAGTCGGGGACGGTTTTGGAAGCTCGATCCTACTTGTCGAACGCCGACCGCTTGCCGAGTGTGGCAGGGGTGGCCGTGACGCCCGGAAGTCGCTCAGGCATGGGTGATTTTTCGATTTTTCATATGGCAGATCGACTTGGCCGGTTTTACGGAGGCGACCCCGCCCGTCCGAAACGGCTTGCGGGCCGAAACCTCACGCCTTGACGGCGAAAACGAGCGTCTACGACGGTTCGGCTGCGCCTCGCTTTACCGCAAAATAGCAGGGACTTTGTGGCCCGCACTCAGGTCTTGATTCTCAGATGTGTCGCCGGGTGAGGCAAAAGGAAGCAGAGATACATAGACAACACCGGGGTAGGTACTTCAAGCGGCGAAACCTGACGAACCAAGCGCCGCAGCGAGGGCGAGGACGGGGGAGGCAGGACTACCTCGGAATCCCCCAGTCAAGGATGCTGCCCTACCACGTTGAACTATCTGCAAGTGATAGCGCATGGCGAAGGGTCAGCCTGCCGACACGACGCCTCCCCGCTACGCAACCTCGGCCCATCAAGTCAGCACTACCCCGATGACATAACAAGCAGGATGGGCCTCGTTGCTCCACTCGCCTCCTCGTTCGCCTTCGGCTCGCTCGTCGGCACCACCGTCCTGCTCCTCTCCTCTCCCTCTCCTGGCCGCGCTCCGCGCGGCGAAGCTGCCGGTGAGGAGGCTATGACACCCAGGCTCCTGCTCTTCCGAGCCTTGTCTCGCCGAGTCTGCGGCTGAAGTCTGAATTACTTGATGACTGTCTGCCCGACAAGCAGGAGCATAACGGCCCGCTCCGTCTGCGTTCGCCCGACCCTCGAAAGCACAGCAAAGGGGCCAGATCGCAGGAAGTAGTCGGGGCAGCAACGTCGTCGGCGTCCTCATGTTCATCTAGTCGAACTCCGCTCCGCGTGCCGTCAAACCGCTCCTAGTCGGGCAGGGCAAAAAGCCCAGCCCAGGAGTGGAGGGAGTCCAGAGTGACAGCAGCAGCGAGAGGAAGCGTGAGAGCAGCTATTGACGCCGCTCGCCGCGCTCAGATCGACTGGAGCCGGGAGCCGCGCTGCTCAGGTTGCGGAGTCGAGCTTCGAGACGCCATCTCGGAGCTGCCGCGCTACGTGGCCGGCTGCTACGCCTGCACGGATCGTCGCATCACTCGCCACGCTCGAACCCGCAAGCTCGTCCAGCTCGCCTTCGACGTGGACACGAGCGGCGCCCTCCAGGTTGCAGCGTGAGTCGCCGCGACTACATCGCCACGGCCGCGATCCTGAGGGACGCCGACCTCACAGCCGAGCAGCGCGAGGAACTCGCCCGCCGCTTCGTGACGATGTTCGCTGACAATCCGCGCTTCTCGCCGAGCCGTTTCCTCGCGGCTGCGCTGCCGGAGGACTCGACCCACTAGCACGAACTTCACCCGCACCGCCGAGAGGGTCGCCTGCCAGCGGCCCTCTCTTTGCCCCGCCGCCGCCCCTCGTGCAAGCTTTCCGGGCTAAAGCCCATTCGCCTCATTCTCGGCGCGGACCGCCTCGACCGTCTGACCCGGTTCCCATCTGCGGTCCGGCTCCGACGGTCGCATGGCAAGTAGCCGTTCGATCTGTTCCCGACCATGCGGGAACTCGATCCGATAGCTGATACAGCACGTCGAGCAAACGGCCCGGTCGCGATCGGGCCAGACGCCGAAATAAGTTGATTCATCGCGCGGACAAGGGGCCATCCACTGCCCTCCACTGATCTGCGCCTTCACCGATTCCTCGCTTTGGATGATCTCCCGGCCGACCATCTTCTCGGCGTACAGTCGCTCATATGTCTCGACCTCGTCCTTCGTCCGGAGACGAAAGGCGTGGCGTTGATCGGTAACGCCGTCGGGTAGGTCTAGCTCGTCGTCCTCGTAGTACCGCAGCGGCACAGCGCGATCGGCGAGCCAACGGCCGCCGAGGAACGCCGACGCGCCAAGCGCACCGACGCAAGCGATCGCCACGAAGAGCCAAACGGCTGCGAACCCCGCCAGGTGGCCAGCCAGCTGGAGCAGGAAACCTCCTCCAATGAGGAAAATGCCAGCACGGACACGCGCTTGTTCTCGTTCACGAATGAGGACGACCCAGAAGTTCGCCCCGTAGTAGCTCAGCGCTTCCTGACGGTTTTCTCCTGGTGTGCGGCCCAGGACTGCAAACGCCACGAGAACCGCGCCGGCGATATCGAGCGAGAGACCGAGGACGAACAGCCAACGCACCACCGAAAGAGTATTTGCCGCCGCGGCGTGACCCGATCCAGAGCGAGCCGCTCGCACAGAGCGGACGCCCTTGAACAGCCCTGCCAGGAGTCATACGCTGGACGACCAGCGTGACGCGAGCCTTCACCACCCTAGCCCTGACCACAAGCCTCGTCTTAGCAGGCTGCGGAGCCGAGGACACGGCAGCGCCGACCGAACCGCAGGCACCACCGCCCGTCACAACCGCTGAAGAGACGACGACCGCTGCAGCGACGACGACGACCGCTGAAGCGACGACGACGGAGAAGAAGAAAAAGCGACAGAAGAAGCGAAGTGGAGCCGGGGGTTGGAGCGAAGCAATCGTCCCCGGCTACACGACCAGCAAGGCAGATGTGTACCGGCTGGCCCGCGAACTTTGCGGCGTTTTCACGCCTGCTCAGGTTGCAAAGGAGTACAACACCAGCCGCGACCCCTTCTCAGCAGCCGAAGGCTACGCGAAGGGCTACCAGGACCCCTTCGAGCAACCGGCGCTGGAAGGTTGTCTAGCGGGGTTCAAGTGATGCCTACCGCACTCGACAACGGCATCCGAAGCCCACGCAAGCTTCTCGCCAGCGTCGTCCGGCGAGTCGTCTTGGCGCTTAAGCGGCAGTAATCGCTCCGCCCCTGCGCTGAAGCGAGTCAGCCTCGCTCACGCTGTCTCGCACGACGCCGATAATGCGTACGCAGTGCCTTCCCTGCGAGACAAGCGCCGCGACAATCTCATCAAAGAGGCGCGGCCTGCCCTGACGCCAGGCGAGGAGGTACTAGACGCGACGTTAGGGATGATCCAGGTTCGGCGGTTGGGCAGCGACACCAGTCGAAGCGGTGTCATCCTCGTCACTGACCGGCGTGTCGTCCTGTTCACAAAGAAGCTCGGCGGCTATGACGTGCAGGACTTTGCGTACGGCCTGCTCTCGTCCGTTGATCACAAACGCGGGATGACTTCTGGCAGCCTCAACCTGGCTGCGGCGGGCGACCGCACGCACGTGAGGATGATTCACAAGGATGACGTGGAGCGCATAGCGCGGCTGATTCGCGACCGGATGGCGCTCGCCCACACGAGCGCGGAGGCGTCAGCAATTACGGCTTCTGCGCAGGTCGAAGACCCGTCGAAGGCGATCCGCGATCTCGCTGCGTTGCGAGACGATGGGCTGATTACACCCGAGGAGTTCGAAGCCAAGAAGAAACAGCTTCTCGGACTTTGACCCTTCGCAGCCCCAGCGACTGCGAGAGGCCTTCGAGCGGAGACCGTGAGCGAATATGGCTTCTTCGGGAGGCGTCCCGGACGCGAGCTTACTTAGTCGTCAGCACCCATCACGAAGCGCCCGCTCAATCCGTTCGAGGCGAGCGGAGATCTCCCGAAGCTCTTCCCGCAACTCCTCCGGCCTCTCGTCCTGCTTCACGAACGTTGCAGCGACAGCCGCCGTGAGAAGCGCAAAGAAGCCGATGCCGACCAACATCACAACGGCGGCGACGATGCGGCCAGCGACAGAATGAGGCACCACGTCGCCATAGCCGACAGTCGTCACCGTGGCGAGCGCCCACCAAATGCCGTCCCAGATCGAGCCGACCCCCTCAGAGTCCACCATCGCAACGGCAGAGCCAGCAACGACAACAAAGAGGAGGACGAGAACTACCACGTAACGAAGCCCGGACGGACTGAACAGCATGCGCGCCGCGACCAGCGCACGAGCGCCGAGAAGGCCGAGCCGGACGAACCGAAGGAGTCGAAGGAGTCGCAGCGCTCGCGCGCTTTGCAGGAAGGCAGGCGTGAGCGGAACGCTGACGACGACGATGACGGCATCGAGCCAGTGAGTACGCAGCGTCCGCAAGCGGTTGCTCGCCACCGCCAAGACGAAGGCAAGCTCCGCGGCGAAGCCAACCCAGATCACGATGTTCAGGGCAAACGCGACTGTTTGTAGCGCGTCGGAAGAAGCCTCCTCCAAGACGATGGCGGGAACGACGAGCAGCGCGAGAACGAGGATCATCGGTTCGGCCCGATGATGGATTCGACCGTTCGGCTCCTCGGAGTAGAAGTCGCGCACAGGCGGTAGTTCGCTCCCCCGATAGCTCCCCCTCTCGCCGCCGCCCTCCCCGCAAGCGTTCCCGCTTCGCACCTGAGCGCACTGACGCCGCAAGAAAGCTGCCTCGCCCCTACTCCTATTAGAAGGCAAATGACCGCCGCAGTCATAAGGTGAGTGCGCCCAGGGACACGCATGGCAGAAATCCCCCCGCAACGCCCGTCCAGGCTCCGGTCCTTCTGGACGGCCCGCTCCCGCAAGGGCAAGTTCGCAATCGTCGTCGGAGCGGTCGTTCTCGCCCTCGTCGCAATCGGCTACGCGGCGCCGCCTGAGAGCGATGACGCGACCCAAGACGTGCCGACGACGGCGACCAGCGAGCAGGCGACCACCGAAGGAACGACCGAAGCCGAGACGACGACCGAGGCAGAACCCCCGCTGCTCGTCGCCAACGTGATTGACGGCGACACGCTCGACCTCGACAACGGTGACCGAATCCGCCTCGTACAGATAGACGCGCCTGAAGGAAAAGGAGAGTGCTACGGCAAGAAGGCGGGGAGAGTGCTTCGACAACTCCTTCCGGTTAGCACCGAAATTCGCCTAGAGGCCGATCCCAATTTGGACGACGTGGACAGGTACGGACGGCTCCTGCGTTACGTCTTCAACGGGGAACAGAACGTCAGCCTCGTCCTCGTTCAGAAGGGTGCAGCCAGCGTCTGGTACTTCAACGGCGACAAGGGCCGCTATGCCAAGGAACTACTAAGGGCGGCGAAGCGTGCCAGCACCGCACGCCGGGGAGCGTGGGGAGCGTGTGAAGCGAAGCTCGACCCGATGAGAGCATTTCGGACTCAGCCAAAGCGCAACGAGCCAAACCCTGTGACGCCCGCGCAGGAGGGCTGCGAACCGGGCTACAGCCCTTGCCTCCCGATCACGGGAGACCTCGATTGCCCCGACATCGAGGCGATGGGGCTTGCCCCCGTCACCGTGACCGGGAGTGACCGCTACAGGCTCGACGGAGACGGCGACGGGACGGGTTGCGAGTAGCCGTCTGACGCCGCCCTTTCCGCAAGCCTTCCCGCTCCGGTTCCACCCTACGGCTAGACCGTCCCAGCCGTGCCGTATCCTTCTATGTGACATAGCAGCGCGCCCCGAAGCGGAGAGCCGTCGCACAGCGACAGCGGACACCGTCAAGGAGCGAAGCCCAAGGTTCGCGCCGCATCAATCCCCGCATGGGAGCGCGACTTGGCACGCAAGAACTCAAAGGCACGCGATAAGCTCGAATCCGAGGCGCTGCAGCGCGCGACGGATCAAGCCGTCGCCGACCTTGCGGCGGCGCGAGCCGAAGCCGCCGAAGTAGAGGAAGCCGTCGAAGAGGCCGAGAGCGCCGACGGAAGAGACTTTGCGACCGGCGCTCCGGCACCAGGAGCCACGAGCGAATACGACAAGTGGCTGACGGCGAACGGACTCGGCGACCACGGATTCTCGATGACCACTCCGCGCGAGAAGATGCTCGACCTCTATAGAGCGGCCGAGCGCAGACGTGAGAACGCGAAACATGCGCCGACCGAAAAGAGCCGCGAGAAGGCACGCGCGAACGCCGACGCATTTGAAGCGCAAGCCGATGCGATCCGGCAGACGCTCCCGGAATTCCAGCCCTTTATCAACGGAGATCCGATTCTCCGCGGCCCCTCCTGCCCGTACTGCGACGTAGGCGAATTCCCAGATGCATCCGCACTCTGGGATCACCGCCTCAATTCCTGTCCCCATCCCTGATCCATCACCGAAAGGAATCCGACCATGAACGACACCGAGTACGCCGCATTCGCTTCAGAAGTTCTAGGCCGTCCAGTTGCGGCCAACGACCAGTTCTCCTACGACGACCTCCGTCTCATCAGAGCAGCGGAGACCGAGCGAGAGATCGCCGAGCGCGAAGAACGTGCCGCCGCCGAAAAGGCGGAAGCGGAGCGCCAGAAGAAGCTCGAAGCCGATCCGCTGTTCGAAAGACGAGCGCGCGCTGCCCAGCTTCGCGAAGAGCGAGAAGCCCACGAGCAGAAGAAACGTGACGCCATCGAACTCGTGAACGCTGAACATCGCGACCAACTACCGGGCGACGCCTCCGAGCTTGACGAAGCCGAACTCTTCAAGCTCGCGTACGGCGAAGGAGCCGACGATTTCATGGCCCTCGCCGACGACGTAGACGCCAACGCGCGAGCAGCCCTCGCGCCACGCGGGAAGACCGAGGCCGAGATCACGGCCGATATGTACCGCGCGCGTGACGCCCGCGAGAAGGCCGCATTCGACGCCCTCCATAACGACACCGAAGGGAACGACTGATGACCACCGCAACGAAAACGAAGTACGAACCTCGTGATGTACCCGCCAGCGGCAGCGACCGCAGCAGGTTCATGCTCCCGAGCGGCCCAGGAGGAGTCAACAACCCTCCGGCCGTCACCGCGCTCACCTGCTACTCGACGCTACTCCAAGAACGACGAGCCGAGTCGAACACGGTCGATACCTCCCGCCTGATCTCCTGGAAGAAGGTCGTCCAGGTCGAAGATCAGCACGTCCTCATCCACGGAGGAGAAATCCGAGTCGTTCCGGCGTCTGAGCAGAGATTCGGTGACGGGAAGATGAGGGGCAAGCCTGCCGAGATCGGCGGAGCTTTCCTGGACGCGATCCTGCTCGATCAGACGCACTTCGACTCGGCGAGGCAGAGCGAGATCGAAGAAGCAGCGCGACTCTTCGCCGAGCAAGAGCAGCTTCGAGGAAACGATCTTCGACGCCTCAATCAGTTGATCGCCGCGATCGTCCTCGTCAAGAACGGCGTGACGCAGAACATCAACCCGTGGGAGCTTCCGTGACGCACTACGACTCCCCAGACGGACTCGGCAAAGCACCGAAGCCCGAGCGGCCCGAGCGTCCCAAGCCGCCAGCACACGAGTACGTCCCCGCGACGGGCTTCCCCGTCCTCGTGGATGGAGAAACGGTGTACCTCCGCAACGAGTCCAGCGCCGAGGGCGTGGGCATCCTCACTGACGCCGAGGGAAATCGCTACCGAGGAATCGGCAAAGGCCGAGCCGAGCGCATCGTCGCCTCGCCCGCTCGTTGACCACTTCAGCAAGGGCTATCTACAGGGACCGAGGAGGCCGAGGTCGAGAAATCCCTGCTCAGCGAGTCCGTCCGACTGGGCTGAGAAAATGTACGTATGAACAACACGCCAGTTCTTATCCCGCCCGAGGAGAAGGCCGAGCTTCAGGCGCTCGCCGAGAAAGCCGGAGTTTCGCTCGGCTTTGCGATGCGCGAAGGCGCGCGTCTCCTCCTGCTCGCTCGTCTAGCGGAGCCACCCAAGCGAGGCCCTAAGTCCAAGGAGCAGATGGCCGCGTAGAGCGGCCTCAAAAGAGAAGCGCCCCGGCAGGGCGCTTCCCGAGGCCAAGGAGATCGTCCCTCCGATGACCACAACTCCAAAAACTGTACACCCCGACTCGGCCAGAGAACGCCGCGCCGCTCTCATCGCCCGCGTGAGCCACGAGGAGACGCAGGAGGCAGCACGCCAGATCGCCGCTGTTCGCGCGCTCGCTGCCGACGATTACCCGAAGCTCAAGACCGACGAATATTTCGTAGACGGAAGCGCGACCACGCACACCATCTACGAGCGCCTTCCCGACCTCATCGAGAAGATCGAGCTTGGCGAGTACGAAGTCGTCATCGCGGACGAGCAGAGCCGCCTCGTGCGCGGAACATCATCAGTCGAGTGGGCGCGCTTCCAGGCCCTCTGCGCGCTCGCGGGAACGACGATCCACACCCGCCTTGAAGGCGTTCTCGCGCCCGACGACGAGACGGGCGAACTCATCGGCTTCCTCCGCAACTGGCAGAACCGAGGAGAAATCCGTCGCCTACGGCATCGCACAAGCGATGCCAAGGCCGAGCTTGCCCGGAATGGAAAGTGGCATCACGGCCCGCTTCCGCCAGGGCTACGCCGCGAGGAAGACGGCGCGATCACTAAGACGAGCGACCTCGCCCCGATCATCGACGGGTTCCGCCGCTTCGCCGACGAGAACGTCAGCTACCCGCAGCTTCGGAGACTCCTCACCGACGCTCTCGGCGAAGCCACCGTGCGCGGCCACAAAGTCCGCCCTGATCCGAAGGACGACCTCATCTACGGCACGACGATCCGAGGATGGCTAGACAATCCGCTCTACAACGGACGCATCCTGCACAACGGCGAAGAAGTTTCGCGCTGGACGGACGATCCGCCCATTCCCCACGACCTCTGGCAGCGCACGCAACGCCGCCTCGTTCACTTCTCAAAGACGCGCACGCGTGAGGCTGGCTCATGGCCCTTCCGGGGCATCGCCAAGTGCGGCATCTGCGGCGGGCGAGTGCGAGAGGACGGGCGCACCTACAAGACGGGGAGGCGCTACGTCTATCTCCGGTGCGACACGAAGGGATGCAACGAGGTTCGCCTGGACTCGGAGCCGTTCGAAATGACGTTCTGCCTCCACCTTCTCGGCATCAGTCACGCACTCCACCACATCCTCGACACCGACCCCGCCTACGGCGTTACAAAGGCCGAGGGACGCACGCTCGCTGAGGTAGAGAAGATCATCGCCAAGACCGACGCGAAGGTCGCCCGCTTGGACGACCTCTACGCCGACGAACGCATCGACCGGGACGACCCGCGCTACATCGCTGCACGCGACCAACTCGCCGCCGCAGAAGCGGAGCGGGAGCGCATCGTAGGGAGACGGAAAGACGCACGCGAGGAGCTTCACGACCTCGCAGAGACGATCCGCTCGTTCTGGCACCGGACGCCAGAGACGGCAGTCGCCCTCGCCTGGCTCGGCGGCGATCCCGAGGAGAAGCGCGAGCTTGTGCAGCGCACGCTCGCCCGACTAACGATCTACCCCGACCGCCTGACCTTCGACTTTCGCCTTGATCTTCCGAACAGCATCGTGATCGACCGCCCGTACCTGTTCGAGCGGAAAAAGCGCCTTTCCCGCGCGGCTTTTGACAAGAACCAACCGTTTTCGCGCGAAGACAGGTTAGATCACGCCGCTGCAGCCGCCCAATCGCCGTAGAGCGAGAGGTAGCGGCCCGCGCGCGCGAGCAGCTCTTCGTGGGTGCCTTGCTCGACGACGCGCCCGTGCTCGAGCACGACGATGAGATCCGCGTTACGAATCGTCGAGAGTCGGTGGGCGATGATGAAAGCCGTCCGTCCCGCGAGGAGCAGTCCGAGCGCGACCTCGATCCGGCGCTCGGTTCCGATGTCCACGCTCGACGTCGCCTCGTCGAGGATGAGGATGCGGGGGTCGGCCAAGAGGGCGCGGGCAAAGGCGACGAGCTGGCGCTGGCCGAGGGAGAGGCGGCCACCGCGTTCGGCCACCTCGGTCTCATAGCCCTCCTCGAGCTCCAGGATGAACTCGTGGGCACCGACGGCCTGGGCCGCGGCGACGATCTCCTCCTCGCTGGCGTCCGGGCGGCCGAAAGCGATGTTCTCGCGCACGGTGCCGGCGAAGAGGAACCCTTCCTGCGGGACGATCCCCAGCTGGCGCCGCAGGCTCTCCTGGGTCACCTGGCGGAGGTCGTGGCCGTCGATGGTGATCCGGCCGTCGCGCGGGTCGTAGAAGCGGGCGAGGAGCTTGGCGATCGTGGACTTGCCGGCGCCGGTGTGCCCGACGAGGGCAACGGTCGTCCCCGGGGCGATGCCCAAATCGATCCCGTGCAGGACTTCCGGCCCGCTGCCGTAGCCGAAGCGGACGCCTTCGAAGGCGACTCTGCCCTCGATCTGCGGGAGCGAGCTGGCCTGAGGAGCGTCCTCGACCTCCGGCGCCTCGTCCATCACGTCCATGATCTTGTCGAGCGCGGCGACCGCGGAGAGGAACGTGTTGTAGAGCTGCGAGAGCTGTTGCACCGGGTCGAAGAAGTTCGACAGGTAGAGCATGAAGGCGAGCAGGGTGCCGATCTCGATCGAGCCGTCGAAATAGCGATAGCCGCCGTAGCCGAGGACGACGGCTGTCGAGGCGGTCGAGAGGAAGTCGACGAAGGGGAAGTAGAGCCCGTTCGTCACGACCGTGACGTGGTTGGCGGCTCGGTAGTGAGCGTTCACCTCGCGAAAATGGCGATCGTTCGCCGACTGGCGGTTGAAGGCCTGCACGACGCGCATGCCGGCGATGTCCTCGGCGAGCGTCGCGGTCACCAGGCCGAGCCGCTCGCGCACCGCGCGGTACGCCCGTGACGAGATCAGGCGGAAGACCGCCGTCGCCGCGGCCATCAGTGGGAAGACGGCCAGCGTGGCGAGCGCGAGCCGCCAGTCGAGCACGAAGAGGATCACGGCGGTGCCGCCGAGGATGAGCGTGTTCTGGAAGAGACTCGTGACCCCGTCCGTCACGAGTTGGTCGAGCGCCTCGATGTCGTTCGTGAGCCGGCCGATGATGACCCCGGCCCGGTTCCGCTCGAAGAAGCCGAGCGAGAGGCGTTGGAGATGGCGGAAGAGCGTGTTCCGCAGGTCGGCCAGGATCCGCTCGCCCGTCCAGCCCGTGAAGTACGTCTGTGCTGCGCTTGCGACCCAGTTCAGGAGGCCCGCGACGACGAAGACGATGACCACGATGACGACGGCGCGGTAGTCCTGGTCGCGGATCCCATCGTCGAGGGCGAGCTTGGCGAGGTACGGGGGTGCGAGCGCAGTGAGCGTCGCGGCGAGGAGGCTCGCGACGGCCAGGCTGGTGCGCAGCTTGTAGCGGCTCGCGAGGCGGGCAAGCGTCGAAATGCGGCGGGCCGTGCGGCGCCAGGACCAGTCGGCGACCTCGGCGCCGCGCTGCATCGTCAAGTGACTCCCGGGCTGCCAGACCCTCATCGCCGGCTCCCACGAATTACGCGCGCGAGTGTGGGAAACCCACCTCCCCAACCCGACGGCGTCAGCCTAACGCCGAAATTCGCGCCCGTGGCGCGCCGCTCGTGCCAAAAGCGCGCCGTCACGCCGTGGCCTCCAGCCGGGCGATGAACTCCTGCTCGATCATCCCGTGCTCGTAGATCTCGCGATACACCGCGCTGGTTTCGGCGAGCTCGCTCTGCGTGCCGCGCGCCGCGATGCGGCCGTGGTCGAGGACGACGATCTCGTTCGCTAGCGAGATGGTGGAGAGCCGGTGGGCGATGATCAGCGTCGTCCGGCCCTCCATCGCCTCCCGCAGGCCGATCCTGATCTTCGCCTCCGTCGTTGCATCGACGGAGGCGGTGGCGTCGTCGAGGATGAGGATGCGCGGGTTCGTGACGATCGCGCGGGCGATGGCGATTCGCTGGCGCTGGCCGCCGGAGAGCGTGATGCCGCGCTCTCCGATGATCGTGTCGTAGCCCTGCGGTAGGTCGGCGATGAACTCGTGAGCCTGGGCTCGTCGCGCGGCGCGCTCGATTTCGTCGTCCGTGGCAGCCGGCGCGCCGAAGGCGATGTTCTCGCGCACCGTCGTCGAGAAGAGGAAGGGATCCTGCGAGATGACGGCGATTGCGCGGCGGAGCGAGGTCAGGGTCACATCGCGCACATCGGCGCCGTCCACGGTCAGACGGCCTGCGGTGACGTCATAGAAGCGCGGGACGAGGGCCGTAAGGGTCGTCTTGCCCGAACCCGTGTGGCCGATCACCGCCACATTGCTGCCCGGCTCGATCTCGAGCTCGATGCCGTCCAGCACCGGGCGTTCGCGGTCGTAGCCGAACGTCACGCTCTCGAAGACGATGCGCCCCTCGCCGGGGGGAAGGTCGACGGCCCCCGGTCGGTCGGCGATCTCCTCGGGCTCGTCGAGGACCTGAAAGATGCGCTCGCCGGACGCTGTCGCCCGCTGCGACTGCCCGATCCACATGCCGAGCATTCGCAGCGGCATGATCAGCATGGAGACGTAGAGATTGAAGGCGAAGAACTCGCCGACGGTCAGCTGGTCGTGCACGACCATCCAGCCTCCGACGAGGAGAATGGCCGCCTGCGCGAGGAGCGGGATGAACGAGAGGAGGGGGACGTAGAGCGACCGCTGCCGGTTCGCGTCGATCGTTCGCTCGAAGACCGCCTCCGAGCGGCGCGCGAACTTCTCCTGCTCCTTCTCCTCCTGCGCGAACGACTTGACTACGTGGACGCCGACGATGTTTTCCTCGGCCACCGTGGCGACGTCGGCCATCTTCTGCTGAACGTCGCGGAGAACCGGGTGCGAGACGTGGCTGTACCGGTAGGCGAGGATGATCAAGATCGGCGTGATCGCGAGCGCGACGAGTGCCAGGCGCCAATCCGTCCAGAACATGATTGCGGTCGCGCCGATGATCGTGAAGAGGTTCTGGGCGAAGAAGATGAGGCCGTAGCCGAGGAAGAAGCGCACGCCCTGGAGGTCGACCGTGGCGCGCGACATCAGCTGCCCGGTCTGGTGGCGGTCGTAGAAGCCGAACGAGAGACGGAGCAGGTGCCCGTAGAGGGCGTTTCTCATGTCGAACTCGACGCCGAGCGCCTGCCTTCCCGAGATGAAGCGGCGGCCGACCATGAGCAGCGCCTTCACCGCTCCTAGCCCCGCGATGATCCCGACCAGGATCCAGAGCATGCGGTGGTCTTGCGGGCGGATCGCGTCGTCGATGACGCTCTGTGTCAGACGGATGAGCGCGATCGACGCGGCCTGAGACGCAGCCGCGAGCACGATCGAGACGGCGAGGGACCAGCGGTACGGCCGCAGGAACCCGAGCAGCCGCGTGAAGATCCTGAGATGAGGGTGCTTTGTCGTCTCGATGGACACCAACTTCGAGTCTAGCGACGGCCTCCTTTCACCCTTCTATGCTGGCGCCGTGCCGCTTCCGCTCGAGTCCGTGCCCAATCTGTCGGAAGGCCGCGACGAGGCGACGCTCGCCGCTCTGCGCGAGGCGATGTCCAGGCCGGCGCGGCTCCTCGACGTGCATGCCGACGCCGATCATCACCGGTCCGTCTACACCCTCGTGGGCTCGGGCCAGGAGCTCGTCGACACGCTTGAGGCGGGGATTCGCCGTGCCGTGGAGCTCATCGATCTCGGTCGCCATCAGGGCGCCCATCCCCGCGTCGGCGCCGCCGACGTCGTCCCCTTCGTCTTCCTGCGGCCCGAGCACGAGCCGGACGCGCGGGCGGCCGCGCTGGAGCTGGCCGATCGGATCTCGTCGGACCTCGAGCTGCCGGTCTTCTTCTACGGCCGGCTGACCGAAGACGGTCGCGAGCCGGCGTTCTATCGCCGGGGAGGGCCGGAAGAACTGCAGCGGCGCGTCGACGAGGGCGAGTTGTCCCCGGACCGGGGCCCGAGCCGTCTCCATCCAACCGCCGGTGCAGTGCTCGTCGGTGTCCGCCGGCCCCTGATCGCGTTCAACGTGAATCTTCGCGCGCGTGACGCCCAGGTCGCGCGCGAGATCGCCGCCATCGTCCGGGAGCGCGACGGGGGTTTCCCCGGGGTCCGAGCACTCGGGCTCGACTTGCCGAGCGCCGGGCTCGTTCAGGTGAGCATGAACGTGACCGACTGGGAAGCCTCGGCGCTGCACGAGATCGTCGAGCGCGTCGTCGCCGAGGCCCACGCCCACGGCGCGGAGGTCGTCGGTTGCGAGCTCGTGGGCCTGATGCCCGCCGGAGCCGCAGTCGACGCCGCGGGGGCGGTGCTCAGGATCCATGGCCTCGATTCGACCCGGGTGCTCGAGCTCCGTCTGCTTGACGACTGAGCGCGCGCGGGGGCGAGGGTCTCTCCGGCCGCGCTCTAGACTTGCTCACGATGGCGGTTACCACGGCCGTGCTCTTGAACGGCGACGATCTCCGAGTCGAGGACGTCTGGGCGGTCGCGATCGAGCGCGTGCCCGCCGGGCTCTCCGAGGACGGGCGCGGGCGGATGCGCGCCGCGCGCGAGCTGGTCGAGAAGGCGGCCAGCGGCGTGGCGGGCGAGCACACGTACGGGATCAACACCGGCTTCGGACGCTTCGTCGAAAAGACGATCCCGCCCGAGCTCTCGGAGGAGCTGCAGCTTCGCCTCTTGCGCAGCCACGCCTGCGGGGTCGGTGATCCCTACCCCGCCGAGGTCGTGCGGGCGGCCATGCTCCTGCGCGCCAACACGCTTGCCAAGGGCTACTCCGGCGCGCGCATCGAGACGGTGGAGCTGTTGCTCGAGTGCCTGAACCGAGGGGTTCTGCCAGTCGTCCCAAGCCGCGGCTCGGTCGGGGCCTCCGGGGACCTCGCACCGCTCGCCCATCTCGCGCTCCCCCTGGTCGGGGAGGGCTGGGCAACCGTCAACGGGGACACAGTCCCGGGAGCCGAAGCCCTGTCTCGTGCCGGCCTCGAGCCGGTGCGCCTTCAGGCCAAGGAAGGCCTATCGCTCGTGAACGGAACGCAGTTCATGGCAGCCATGGGGGCGCTCGCGCTCGTGCGTGCCCGCCGGCTCGTAAAGGCGGCGGACATCGCCTGCGCCCTCTCGGTCGAGGCGCTCCAGGGCTCTCGCGTCAGCTTCATGCCTGAGATCCACGCACTCCGCCCGCTCCGCGGTCAAGGCGAATCAGCCGCGAACGTCGTTCGGCTGGTGGAGGGCTCGGCGATCATCGAGGCGCACCGCTGGTGCGACAAGGTGCAGGACGCCTACTCGCTTCGGTGCGCCCCACAGGTGCACGGCGCGAGCCGCGACCTCCTGCGCTACGCCGAGGAGACGATTGCCGTCGAGGTGAACTCGGCGACGGACAACCCGCTCGTGTTCGTCGAGCAGGGCGAGCTCGTCTCGAACGGAAACTTCCACGGTCAGCCCGTGGCGTTCGCGCTCGACTCCATGGCCATCGCGCTCGCCGAGCTCGCGTCGATCTCGGAGCGGCGCGTCGAACGTCTCGTCAACCCCTCCTTGTCCGGGCTGCCCGCATTCCTCACGGCCGACGGGGGCCTCAACTCAGGGTTCATGATCCCTCAGTACGTGGCGGCCGCACTCGTCAGCGAGAACAAGGTGCTTTGCCATCCCGCTAGCGTCGACTCCATCCCCACGAGCGCGGGGCAAGAGGATCATGTCCCGATGGGAAACGCGTCCGCTCTCAAGTGCTGGGTAGTGCTCGGGAACGTCGAGCGCGCTCTGGCGATCGAGCTGCTGGCCGCGGTTCAGGGCGTCGAGTTTCTCGCCCCGCTTGAGCCCGGAATGGGCGTCCGCGCCGCGCATTCCTTCGTGCGGGAACTCTCGCCCGCCCTGGACGAGGATCGTTCGCTCGCTCCCGACATCGAGCGGGTGGCAGAGGCGATCCGCTCCGGAGAGCTCGTGTCGGCCGTCGAGCGCGAAACGGGTGAGCTTTCGTGAGCGTCCGCTCTCTCGAAGCCGTCGTCGAGGAGCTCTGCGGCGACCTTTCCTCGATTCGCGCGCCTCGAGGGCCAACGTTGAACGCTCGCTCCTGGCAGACCGAGGCTCCGCTGCGGATGCTGCTGAACAACCTCGATCCAGAGGTGGCGGAGAAGCCAGAGGAGCTCATCGTCTACGGCGGCTCCGGCAAGGCCGCGCGCAACCACGAGGCTCTCAAGGCCCTCGTCCGCTCGTTGCTCACTCTCGGCGAAGACGAAACGCTCTTGGTTCAGAGCGGCAAGCCGGTCGGCGTCTTTCGCACGCACCCCGGTGCGCCGCGCGTCCTCATCGCCAACGCGCTCCTGGTTCCGCGGTGGGCGACCTGGGAGGAGTTCCGCAGGCTCGAGGCGCTCGGGCTGACGATGTTCGGCCAGATGACGGCCGGGAGCTGGATCTACATCGGCACGCAGGGAATTCTCCAGGGCACCTACCAGACGTTCGCCGCGGCCGGCGAGAGGCACTTCGGCTCTCCCGATCTGAGCGGGAAGACGATCCTCACCGCCGGGCTCGGCGGCATGGGCGGGGCGCAGCCGCTCGCGGCCACCATGGCCGGCGCAGCCACCCTCTGCATCGAGGTGGATCCGACGCGCATCCGCCGACGGCTCGAAACGCGGTACCTGGATCAGTCGACGGATTCGGTCGACGACGCGCTTGCCCGGGTGCGGGACGCCGCCCAGGAGGGACGCGCGCTCTCGGTGGGCCTTCTGGGCAACGCAGCGCAGATCGTTCCGGAGCTCGCACGGCGCGGAGAGCACTTCGATTTCGTCACGGACCAGACAGCTGCGCACGATCCTCTCAACGGCTACATTCCGGTGGGCCTCTCGGTCGAAGAGGCGGCCGAGCTGCGAGAGCGCGATCCCGACGAGTATCTGCGCCGCGCCGCCGAGTCGATCGCCCGCCACGTCGAAGGGCTCCTCGAGTACGTCCGGCAAGGGAGCTATGTTTTCGATTATGGCAACAACCTCAGAGGGGAGGCGCTAGAGGCAGGCGTCAAGGATGCGTTCACATACCCGGGCTTCGTCCCGGCCTATATCCGGCCGCTCTTCTGCCGAGGCATCGGTCCCTTCCGCTGGGCCGTGCTCTCCGGCGACCCGGAGGACATCGCAGCAATCGACGGGATGCTGCGTGAGCTCTTTCCGGACGACCGGCTCCTCCAGAAGTGGCTCGAGCTGGCTCCGGAGCTTGTCGCCTTCCAGGGGCTTCCCGCTCGCATCTGCTGGCTCGGTTACGGGGACCGCGCCAAGGCGGGGCTGGGAATCAACGAGCTCGTTCGATCAGGACGCGTTTCGGCTCCGGTCGTGATCGGGCGCGATCATCTCGACTCGGGCTCGGTCGCTTCGCCGTATCGCGAGACGGAGGCGATGCAGGACGGCTCCGATGCCATCGCCGACTGGCCCATCCTTAACGCGCTTCTCAACACCGCTGCGGGCGCGACGTGGGTGAGCGTCCACCATGGCGGAGGCGTTGGGATCGGCAACTCCATTCACGCAGGCATGGTCGTGGTCGCCGACGGCACGGACGACGCTGCGGAACGGTTGGAGCGGGTGCTGACGACCGATCCGGGCATCGGCGTGCTCCGTCATCTGGACGCCGGCTACGACGAGGCGCGCGCCGCGGCCAAGGAGCACGGTCTCGAGGTACCCGGTCAGCCCCGCTGACCGGCCCCCCCGCCGACCGTGCCGCGGATACTGCAGCGGACGGTCGCGAACTATCGAGAATGCGAGGACCCGGCGCGAAGGGCGATCAGTAGCGAACGAGTGATGACGCGGTCACGTCCGGGGCCGGGCGATGATTCTCGATCAGCTCGTCACGAACGGCGAGGGCAACCGCCTGCGTCCGGTTATGAACGCCGAGCTTGGCCAGGATGTGCTCGATGTGCTTGCCCACCGTCTTGGGGCTGATGAAGAGCCTCTCCGCGATCTCGGGCTGGTTGAGCCCCTCGACGAGATGCGAGAGGACCTCGAGCTCCCGCGGCGTTAGCTTCCGCGTCGTGTTTCCTCCCGCGAGCCGAGCGGGGAGGAGCCTTCGCACACGTGCGAGCAATTCATTGGGATCGAACGGTTTCACGAGGTAGTCGTCGCCGCCGACGAGGAGGCCTGCCACCCGATCGCCGGAGTCCGTGCGAGTTCCCGAGACGAAGACGATCGGCAGTGCTTCGCCGAATTCGTCTTTAAGCTCGCGGCAGACCTCGAAGCCGGACACTCCCGGCAGGAGTACTTCGAGGACGACGAGCGCGGGCCGCTCCCGCTTGGCCGCAGCGAGCGCCTCCTCGCCGGTCGCAGCCTCGCAGGTGCTGTAGCCGACCCGGTTTAGCACGCGCGAGATGAGCGTGCGGGAGTGGCGATTGCCGTCCACGATGAGGATCAGCGCCGCAGTGAACATATGCGCTCCTTCGCGCTGCCAAGACGTTGGCCGGTTCTAGCGCATCTGCACGCCGGGTGCAAGGTCATTGCCGTACGGCCTTCGCCGGATTCTCTAAGGGGGAAAGCGAACGCGCGAGAAATCCGACGAGCGCCCCTGTTGAAAACCCAGCGCTAGCGGGAAACTTTTGCCTATAAGGGTACTGCGGCGAAGGGAGGTATCGACCGGGAGAGTGAATCTTCTGTCCATGCGCCGCGGGGCGCTGAGGCTACCGCTCACGCCCCTCCACCAACTCTGCTGAGGAGGTTTTACAGATGCGGCGAATGTTTATTGGCCTGACAGTGTTGCTTCTCGTGGGCATGACAGCCACGGCGGCACTGGCGGACAGCCCGCACTTCAAGAAGGGCAGTCCAACGTTCACGGACAACGGCACGACCCTGACCGCATCCGGTGACATCGCCGGCCTGGGCAACGGCGACGTCAGGATCCGCATTTTGTCCACGGGCACGCCGACCGCCGGTTGCGTGAACCCAGGGACCGGCGAGCATCGGCCCGGTGGCCAGCAGCCGGCAGTGGTCGTGAGCGGTACGCAGGACATTGCCGGCAACCAGATCAAGAACGGCACGCTCCACTTCAACGTGACGACCGATGAGCCGACGCCACCTTCGAGTGCGAAGGCAGCCGGTTGTCCGAACGACAACTGGACGGTCGTGATCGACGACGTCTCGTTCACCGATAACACGCTGTGCGTGTATCAGGACTCGATCAACGACGGTGTGTACAACTCGCCGTCGCCGCTCGTGTTGTCGTTTGGGCCGTTGACCTGCCCATCGACCGCGTAACCAGCAAGGCGATGAGCACCAGGCAGGGGAGCGGCTAGAACGCTCCCCTGCCACCTATGGCTTCATCGCTCAGCGAGGGAAAGGAGGCTCGCATGAGCCGAGTCACTCTGCTACGCACGCTTCTCGTGGCTTTCATCACAGCGCTCGCCGTCCTCCCTGGAAGCGCGCTCGGGGGGAAACCGGTTGAACAGTTCCACGATCACTTCACCGAGAGCTTCTCGGATGAGATCTGCGGAATCCCCGTTGACGTCGACCTCGTGGTCACGGATAACTTCTTCCTCTACGCGGACGACAGCTTCAAGGACACCAGCTCCTTCAGCTCGAGGGTCACGAACCCGGCGAACGGCAAGTCCGTCGTCATTTCGTCTGCAGGACTGGTCAGCGGACCAGCGCCCCTCGTGGACGAGGAGGCGGGCACAATCACCTTCTTCACCTCCTTCAAGGGCCTCCCGGAGAAGATCCAGACGGCAGACGGGCCCGTCCTCCTCCGTGACGCCGGCGTCGTCACGTTCGCCGATACCTTCGACTTGGAGACGGGCGACTTCATCTCTTCCGAGATCACCGTCAACAAGGGACCGCACCCTGAACTAGACAGCGACTTCACGCTCTTCTGCGAGGTCATTTCCGAGGCGCTCACGTAGCTCGGTCGACGCTCCCAGTGTGACCTTCGTTTGGAGGGGCGGCTGAAAAGTGGCCCCTCCAGTCTGTCGTCCCGAATTTGCCAGAAAGGCGATACGCATGACGGCACGCCCGTCGTCCGTGAGGCCGCTTGCAGTCGTCCGTAGAGCTCCGGCGCTCTAGGGTCCCGCGGCGATGACGAAGCTCCTGATCCGTGATCTCGCGGAGGTCGTGTCGGCGCCGGGCGCTCATGCGCCGCTTCGGGGCCCGGCGGACATGACCACGCTCGACAGCTTCGAGGACGCATACGTTCTCTGCGAGGACGGTCGGGTCAGCGCCGTGGGACGCATGAGCGACCTCGGAGCGCTCGATGGCGATGTGGAGGAGTTCGACGGCCGCGGCCGCTCCGCGGTGCCGGGGCTCGTCGACTGCCACACGCATGCCTGCTTCGCCGGGGATCGCGTCGACGACTTTTCGAGGCGAGCGGCTGGCGCGACCTACGAGGAGCTGCACGCGGCGGGCGGCGGCATCCTCTCCACCGTCCGGGCGACCCGCGCGGCCGGGGAGGGGGGCCTCGCGGAGGCGCTCGCACGCCATCGGGCCTGGATGTTGGCCGCCGGGACGACCACCTTCGAGGCGAAGTCGGGTTACGGCCTCGACCGCGACACCGAACTGGCGCAACTGCGCGTAATCCGAGAGGCGGGCGGCATCCCGACGTGGCTCGGCGCGCACGCGGTCCCGCCCGAGTTTTCGGACGCGGGCGCGTACCTCGATTTCGCGTTGCAGGAGGTCCTTCCCGAGGCCGCCCGGCTCGCGGAGGCGGCTGACGTCTTCCTCGAAAGGGGTGTATTCGAGGCGGCCGAGGCGCGCCGTTACCTCGAGGCGTGCCGCGATGCAGGCCTCAGCCTCCGCCTTCACGCCGACCAGTTCACCGAGGGAGGGGGCGTCCAGCTCGCGATCGATCTCGGCGCCCGCTCGGTCGACCACCTCGAGGCGACCGGCCCCGGCGGCGTGCGCGCGCTCGCTCGAAGCGATGTGGCGGCCGTTCTCTTACCCGTGGCGGCGCTCTTCCTCGGGCGTCCCATGCCGCCCGGGCACGACCTGCTCGAGGCCGGCGCGATCGTCGCCCTGGCCACGGATTTCAACCCCGGCAGCGCGTTCTGCGAGCGACTGCCGGTGGCGATGACGCTCGCGTGTACCCAGATGGGAATCGGGCCGGTGGCCGCGCTGGCCGCGTGCACCGTCAACGCCGCTCACGTTCTCGGCCGCGCCGATCGAGTCGGGAGGATCGCGCCGGGGTACGACGCGAACGTCGTTCTGCTCGACAGCCGCGACTGGCGACATCTCGCGTACCACTTCGCGGGCGACATCGTGGCCGCTGTGGTCAAGGGCGGCGTAGTCGCCTGGACGCGCTGACAGGCCCTACCGCGGCATAATCGACTCATGCCGAGTCGAAAGGTGCGGCGCCGCCGCGACAAGTTGAAGCGACACGAATACGAGTACGTCGTCGAGACCGAGGAGGGCGAAGAGGTCGTGGTTGAGCGTCCGACGGCCGAGCCGGCCAAGGACGGCAAGAGCGCGGCGACGAGCTCGCCTCGCGATCGCCGCGGCCGCGAGATCCCCAAGCCGACTCTGAAACGAGTCCTCCGGCGCACGGCTATCTTCGCGCCGCTCATCCTCGTGGTCGTCTTTCTGACGAGCGCGAAGGACGCGAGCACCACCGCCAAGGTCTACACGGCGATCATGCTGCTCGCCTTTTTCATTCCGTTCAGCTATCTCGTCGATGTCGTCATGTACCGAACGCTCTCCCGCAGGCAGCAACGGGCGCGGGAAAAGCGCGGCTGAGACCGGCTCACCGGCCCCGGTAGTGGCCCTCGCCGGGCCAGGGCGCAAGCAGGAGCAAGACCTTGGCGCCCTCGTCGCTGCTGACCGAGTGCCGTTCGTCGGGCTCGAAATGCGCGAGCGTGCCCGCCCCCGCGTCGATCTCCTCGCCGCCCGCGCGAATCCGCGTCCGCCCGTCGACTACGAGCACCCACGCGTGTTCCTTGACCTGGTGATCGCCGAGCTCCTGCCCGGGCTCGAGGCCGATGAGGACGGCGCGTGCCTCGTCTTCGCTCTTGAGGACGACGGGAGAGCGGCTGCCCCTGGGAGTCTCGATCTCGGGCAGATTCCACGTTTCCACGGCGGCCGGCAGTCTAGCGAGGCGGCGTTAGACTCATCCGCGCGATGAGCCTGGACGTGACCCAGCTCGAGCTGGGCCCCTTCGCCGTGAACTGCTACGTCGTGCGAGCCGCGGGCGGGAACGAGGGGGTGGTGGTGGACCCGGGCTGGCCCGGGGCCTGGACGGACATTGAGAGCGCTCTCGGCGACTCCCGCTGCGCGGCCATCCTGATCACCCACGGCGACATCGACCACGTTGCGGGCGTCGCCGAAGTGGCGCGCGCGACCGGCGCGCCGGTCCACATCGCAGGCGACGAAAGCGACCGCCTGGAGCGGATCAACGACTTCGTCCCGGCGGGGCTCGAAGGGGTTGTCCTAGAGTCCTACGAGCCCGACGTGCGCCTTCGGGGCGATGAGGAGCTGGAGCTCGCCGGCGTCCGCTTCGACACCCTGCGCGTGCCCGGGCACACGGAGGCTCATCTCGCTTACGCGGCAGACGGATGCCTCTTCTCAGGAGACGTGCTCTTCGCCGGGTCGGTGGGGCGCGTCGATCGGCCGAACGGGGACTGGGAGACGCTCATGGCTTCCATCCGGCAGCTCGCCGAGCGCTTCCCGCCCGAAACCGTCGTTTATCCCGGCCACGGCCCTCAGACGACTCTCGGGCGCGAGCTCGACACGAATCCGTTCCTCGCCGAGCTCCGCGCACGAACGTGAAGTTCGAGGCTCCGCCGGGGACGCACGACGTCCTGGCGAAAGACTGGCCGCACTGGGAGCGGATCCTGCGCGAGGCCGACAGCCTCTGCCGCGCCTACGGCTACCGCCCGATCGCAACGCCGGTTTTCGAGGACACCGAGCTCTTCCAGCGCACCTCGGGAAGCGGCTCCGACGTCGTGCAGAAAGAGATGTACACGTTCCTCGACCGTGGCCAGCGCTCCCTCACTCTCCGGCCCGAGGGCACCGCGCCCATCGCCCGCGCCTACCTCCAGCACGGCCTGCACCACGATTCACAGCCGCAGAAGCTCTTCACGATCGTCCCGATGTACCGGTACGCACGCCCCCAGCGCGGGCGCTACCGGGAGCACTGGCACCTCTCCGTCGAGGCGATCGGATCCGCTGACCCCGCGATCGACGCCGAGCTGATCCAGCTCTACGACATGCTCCTGGGCGCGCTTGGCGTCACCGAGTACCGGCTCGATCTCAATTCGATCGGGGACCGGAACTGCCGCCCGCGCTACGTGGAGGCTCTCGTCGCCTGGCTGGACGCGAACGACGACCAGCTCGACGACGAAGCGCGGGAGAAGAAGGCCACGAGCCCGCTCCGCGTCTTCGACGTGAAGAACGAGAAGGTACGCGCCGCACTGGCCTCCGCCCCGACTATCGACGAGTACCTCTGTGACGAGTGCCGTGAGCATTTCCACGCAGTGCGGACGTACCTCGACGACTACGGGGTGCAACACAACATCGACCACCGGCTTGTCCGCGGCCTCGACTACTACACGCGGACGACCTGGGAGTTCGTCGGCCCTGAAGAGGGAGCGCAGAGCTCGATTTCCGGAGGTGGCCGCTACGACTACCTCGTAGAGGAGATCGGGGGGCCTCCGACGCCTGGAGTCGGCTTCGGGGCCGGGATCGAACGTCTCCACCTCGCTCTCGGCGACGCGCCGGCCGAGCCGGAATCCATCGACGTCTTCTTCGTCGTGGAAGACCCCGCCCGCCGCTCCGAGGTGCTCCAGGCGATGGCGAAGCTCCGCGCGGAGGGCCGGTCCTCCGACACCGACTACGCCAGCCGCTCCCTCAAGGGTCAGCTGACGCAGGCTCAGCGGCTCAGTGCGGCCACGGTTGTGATCGCCCACGAGCGCGGCTTCACCGTGCGCAAGCGGGGCGAGCAAGACGTCGAGGCCGCCAGCGTGGACGAGCTCGCCCTATGAAATGGCGCGACCTCATGTGTGGCGAGGTGCGCCCCGAGCACGTCGGGCAACGGCTGACGCTCGCGGGCTGGGCCGACTCGCGCCGCGACCACGGTGGTCTCGTCTTTGTCGACCTGCGCGACAAGACGGGGATCTGCCAGCTCGTCATGAATCCCGAGCGCGCGCCGGAGGCGGCGGAGACGGCGCACACGGTCCGCAACGAGTTCGTTCTCCAAGCCGAAGGCGAGGTCGTCCGCCGGGCGCCCGAGGCAGTCAATCCCAACATTCCGACCGGGGAGATCGAGCTCCAGGTCGACCGGCTCGAGATCCTCGCCCGCTCGACGACGCTTCCCTTCCAGCTCGAGGAGGAGGGCGTCGACGAGACGCTGCGCCTCCGCTACCGCTGGCTCGACCTGCGGCGGTGGAAGATGCAGCGCAACCTCGGCTTGCGCGCGCGCCTCGTCTCGACAATCCGTCGGGTGATGGAGGGGGACGGCTTCACGGACATCGAGACGCCGATCCTCTTCAAGCCGACCCCCGAGGGGGCGCGCGACTTCGTCGTGCCCAGCCGGCTGCAGCCGGGCCGCTTTTTCGCCCTACCGCAGTCGCCGCAGATCCTCAAGCAGCTGCTCGTGATCGCCGGCTTCGACCGCTACTACCAGATCGCACGCTGCTTCCGGGACGAAGACCTGCGCGCGGACCGGGTCCAGGAGATCACCCAGCTCGACGTCGAGATGGCATTTCCGGACCGCGAGTTCCTCTTCGACCTGATGGAGCGCATGGTCCGGGACGTCTGGAGAGAGACGATCGACGTCGATCTCCCGATCCCGTTCCCGCGGCTCACCTGGGACGAAGCCGACCGCCGTTTCGGCTCCGACAAGCCGGATCTCCGCTTCGGTCTCGAGCTGGAGGACGTCACCGAGCTCACGCGCGGCTCGGAGTTCGGAGTCTTCGCCGGTGCGGCGTGCGTGCGCTTCCTCCGCCTGCCGCAGGCCTATTCGCGCGCCGAGCTCGAGCGCCTCGAGGCCTTTGCAAAGGAGTGGGGGGCGAAGGGCCTCGCCTATCTCGTCTTCGACGAGAGCGGCGAGGTGCGCTCGCCGATCGTGAAGTTCCTCTCCGAGGAAGAGCTCGCCGCCTTCCGTGGGGAGCCCGGCTCGACAGTCCTCTTCGCCGGGGACGAGCCGGCGCGCGTGTCGCGGGTGCTGGGAGCCCTCCGCTTGCACCTCGGCCGCGAGCTGGGGCTGATCGACGAGGAGGCCTGGCGTTTCGTCTGGATCACCGACTTCCCGATGTTCGAGTGGTCCGAGGACGATGGGAAGTGGACGGCTCGCCACCATCCGTTCACGCGGCCCGCACCCGAGTTCGAGGAGACCTTCGATCAGGATCCCGGATCGGCGGTCGCGTACGCCTATGACCTCGTCGGCAACGGGCAGGAGCTTGGCGGCGGGTCGTTTAGGATGCACGAGCCCGAGCTCCAGGCCCGCGTCTTCAACCTCCTGGAGCTTTCTCCGGAGGAGCAGCGCACGAAGTTCGGGTTCCTCTTGGACGCGCTCGCCACGGGCGCCCCGCCGCACGGGGGGATCGCCTTCGGCATCGACCGCATGATGATGGTGCTCGCGCGCGAGCCGAACCTACGCGACGTAATCGCGTTCCCGAAGAACCAGGCAGGGCTCGACCCGATGAGCGGCGCGCCCTCGGAGCTGGAGGAGGAACAGCTGCGCGAGCTCGGAATTCAGCTGCGTCGCAAACCCGATTAAGGCAAGCTGTCTTTCCAGCCGATGATCCGGTCATACTTTTCGGCGACACCCGTGCAGCACGGGGGAGTGGAGGCGTAACGCAATGTCGACTCAAGACCCACGGCGAGCCCAGGGACCGGCGCTGACGTCGCTGCCCCGCCTCGAAGACATCCCGCGCGCGGGCGACGGGTTCGACAGGGGCAAGGTCGAGGAGGCCTTCGCCGCCTTCCGCCGGCACGTGACCGCGCTCCAGGCGCAGCTCCGCGTGCTCCAGTCCGCGCCGCGGAGCGCGATCGCCGAGCCGTCCGGCCATGCCGTGCGCATGGACGCCCTCCATCTG
>DATNOU010000074.1:0-24946 GCA_035601195.1 Gaiellaceae bacterium
GCTCGCCGTCGATCAGCTTGCCGTGCTCGACGTTTACGTCCTTCACGTACTGCGAGAAGTCCACCAGCTGAATCGGATTCTCGGCGGTTGTGTTCGGAAGCGGAACCTCACCGACCGGATGGCCGTCGACGCTCATCGAGACCCGGCCCGAACGGCTGACGAGCACGAGGTCGCCGAAGCCGAGGCTGTCGGACGTGGCGAGGACGTAGAAGTCGCCCGCCTTCTTTCCATGCGCGAACCCGCCGCCCGACATCGTCATGCTCAATTCCTGAGGGCCTCCGGTCAGCGACATTCGGGCCGTGAATGGTGCGGAGCGCACCTCCGCGAAGGCGGCGTTCGACTGGACGAGGAGAGCCTGCGCTTCCTCTGCGTCGGCTCCCGAGCAGCCGGGGGCAACCGCCGCAACGGCCGTCAGTAGGAGGAACGCCAGTATGCGCCGCATGTCCTAGAGATCGGCTTGTGCGGCCCGCGGAGGATCACGCAAAAAGATGACGATGGTTACGCAGCTGCGAATTCGCTGCGAATCGTGCGCAGGTCCGGCTCGCAGGCTCGGAAGGCACGTACGACGGTCGGATCGAACTGGCGCCCGGACTGACGGAGAACCTCGACGCCCGCGTCGCGCCAGCGGCCTGCCCGCCGATAGGGCCGGTCGCTCGTCATAGCGTCGAGAGTGTCCGCGACGGCGAACACGCGCGCACCGAGCGGGATGTCTGTGCCGGCGATCGCGTCCGGATAGCCCGTGCCGTCCCAGCGCTCGTGATGCGCACGCACGACCTCGAGTCCCCTCCCCCGCAGGAAGGCCACGCCGCCGAGCATCTGCTCGCCGAGGACCGTGTGCTTCTGCATCAACCCGCGCTCGTCCTCGTCGAGCGGCCCGGGCTTCTGCAGGATCGAGTCGGGGATTCCGATCTTGCCGACATCGTGGAGGAGGAAGCCGTACTCCGCGCTCGGGTCCTCCGCGAGGTCGCCGTCGATCGTCCGAGCAAGCTCGACGGCATAGCGCTGGACTCGCTGGGAATGTGCCCGTGTCCCGGTGTCCTTGGTCTCGAGCGCGCTTGCGAGCGCCGTCACGGTCTCCTGATAGGCCGCCTGAAGAAGAACCCGCTGGCCGCGCTCGATCTCGAGCAGGTGCCGGAGATCCCGTGCATAGAGCTCGAGCTGCTCCTCCACGCCCGCTGCCTTGTTCGCCCGGAACGGGAACGGGTGCAGGCCGCCGGCGAGGCGTTCGACGACCGACAAGAGCTCCAGAGGGCTGAACGGCTTTCGAATGAACGCATCGGCGCCCGCGGCGTCGCCATTCTCCTTCGTCCTACCGTCTGATCCGGTGAGCAGGACGACCGGGATGCTGGCGGTCTCGGGATCGTCCTTGATCCGGCGGCAGAGCTCGAGGCCATCCATCCCAGGCATACGGACGTCGAGCACGACGACATCGGGGCGGGCCCGCTCGAGCGCAGCGGCGGCCGAGGCGGCGTTATCGGTCTCCTCGACTTCGACATCGACAGCCTCGAACGTCGTCCTCAGGAGGACGCGCAGCCCCGGGTCGTCGTCCACAAGGAGAATGCGCATTTCTCTAAAGCTCCCGATCTAGGCAGATTCTTGTGTCGGCCAACTCGGCCTAACTCTTTAGGGTGACCTCAGGAGTAGGGGTAGAAGCCTTGGCCGGATTTCCGCCCCAGGCGGCCGGCCGCGACGTGGTGCCGTAGCAGCGGACACGGCTCGTAACGGTTGTCGCCGAGGCCGTCGCGAAGCACCTCGAGGATGGCCACGCAGGTGTCCAGGCCGATCAGGTCCGCCAGCGCCAGCGGGCCCATGGGATGGTTGAAGCCGAGCTTGGCGATCGTGTCGATGGCCTCCGGCTCGGCCACGCCGTCGTGGAGAGCCCAGACCGCTTCGTTGATGTACGGCATGAGGATGCGGTTCGACACGAAGCCGGGGAAGTCGTTCGCTTCCGCCGGCGTCTTCCCCAGCTCCTCGGCGAGCTCCACGACCCCGGCGCGCGTCTCCTCCGACGTCTGCGGCGTGCTCACGACCTCGACGAGCGCCATCACCGGCACCGGGTTGAAGAAGTGCATCCCGATCACCTTGTCCGGGCGCTCGGTTGCCGCAGCGAGCGAGGAGATGGGAATCGACGACGTGTTCGACGCCAGGATGGCCTCCGGCGGGAGCACGTCGTCGGCCCGGCGGAAGATGTCCTTCTTGACCTCCGCGTCCTCCACGACGGCCTCGACCATGAGATCGGCCTGGGCGAGATCGCCGACGGGCTCGACACGCCTCAACACGTCTTCCGGATCGACCTCGGCCCCTTTGGCGACGAGCCGCTCGAGGCTCCTCCGCATGTTCTCGAGCCCGCGCTCCGTCGCTCCCGGAGCCGCGTCGTGCAGGGAGACCCGGCGCCCCGAGGACGCGATCACCTGGGCTATCCCCCCGCCCATCTGGCCCGCTCCGACGACGAGAACGTGCTCGAATCGCACGCGGGGAGCCTACTTCGCTCCGCGCATGTCCTTGCGCAGAAGCTCGTCGAGCTGGACGCCCACGAGAAAGATGGCTGCGGAGGTGAATTGCGGCACCTACCCGTAGCCGTCGGTCCGAAAAGCTCTTAGACCTCGATGAGGAGTGCGTCCCCTTGGCCACCGCCGGAGCAGATGGCCGCGAGCCCGAGGCCGCCGCCGTTCCGGCGGAGCTCGTGGATCATCGTCGAGAGGATCCGGGCGCCCGAGGCGCCGATCGGATGACCGAGTGCGACGGCGCCCCCGTTCACGTTCACGCGCTCCGGATCGGCGCCGAGCATCTGAGCCGAATTCAGGACGACTGAGGAGAAGGCCTCGTTCAGCTCAACACGCTCGACGTCGTCGATCGTCTTGCCGGCCTTCTCGAGCGCGATCTTCCCCGCCTTGGCGGGGGTGCGCGCGAGGTAGGCGAAGTCGTCGGCCACGTAAGCCTGCGAGACGATGGTCGCGAGCACCTCGAGGCCGCGCTTCTTCGCGTACTCCTCGCTCGTGACGACGAGAGCCCCGGCGCCGTCGTTCACTCCAGGCGCGTTGCCGGCGGTGGTCGTTCCCTCGGGGTCGAAGACGGGCTTGAGGCTGGCGAGCTTCTCGTAGGAGGTGTCCCGGCGCGGGCTCTCGTCAACGGTGACGCCGTCCACGGGAACGAGCTCGTCCTCGAAGAGTCCGTTGTCGATCGCGCGGACGGCGCGCTCGTGCGAGCGCAGCGCCCACCGGTCCTGATCCTCGCGCGAAATGCCCAGCTCCCGGGAGACGAACGACGCCTGCTCGACCATGTGCTTTTGATCGAAGGTCGAAGTGAGCCCGTCATGGGTCATCAGGTCGATCAGGGTGCCGTCCCCGAGCCGGTAGCCGAACCGCGCCTTCTTGAGGATGTAGGGAGCATTCGACATCGACTCCATCCCACCCGCGACCACGACGCTGTGATCACCCGAGCGAATCATGAGATCGGCGATCTCGACCGCGCGGATGCTGGAGGCGCAGACCTTGTTGATCGTGTCGGCAGGGACCTCCTTAGCCAGGCCCGCGCCAAACGCCGCCTGCCGGGCGGGCGCCTGCCCGGCGCCGCCCTGGAGCACCTGACCCATGACGACGTACTCGACCTCGTCGTTCGGGACGCCTGAACGGTCGAGAGCTGCGCGGACGGCGATCGCGCCGAGCCGGGTTGCCTCATAGTCCCTGAGGGCGCCGCCGAGCTTGCCAAACGGCGTGCGGACGGCGGATGCGATCACTGAACGGGCCACGAAATCAGCGTACCAACGGCCCGGTGCTACACCGGTTGACGCCTGGGCGCATCGTGCCCTACGCTAAGTCGAGATGAACCTCTCGATCCGCACCTGGTGGGCCTGGCGCCGCGAGCGGAGCGGGAGCGCAGCCTGCTGACCTAGGCCCGAAAGCCCCGTTCCGCCCAAAGACCTTCCGCTGGAGGGTCTTTTCGTTTGCAATGACGATCGCCACCGACATCCACGCAGACCTGATCACCCCCTTGGGGGCGTACTTGCGGCTGCGCGCGGAAGGCGGAGCGAGCTTCCTGCTCGAATCGGTCGAGAAGGGCCGCCTCGGCCGGTACAGCCTGGTTGGCTCCGGGGCGCGGCTCGTCTCCTTCGAGGACGCCGAGCGGGAGCTCGCTGCGGGAAGGCCCGTCGTTGGCTACCTCGGCTACGACCATATCGCGGAGCTCGAGCCGACGGTGCCGCTTCCGGCAGACGGGCCCGACCTGCCGGAGAGCCGCTTCCTGGTCGCCGACGCGGTCGTTCGCTTCGACCACGCCTCGAGCGTCGCCGAGGTGCTGGCCGGAGACCGGGATTCGATCGCGCGGCTAATGGCTCAACCGTTTGAGGAGCCCCGCTTTGCATCCAAACGCTCCGAGGCCACCCGCCGCACTCCGAGTCAAGCCGAATACGAGCAACAGGTTCGCGCCGCGAAGGACTACATCCGGGAGGGCGACGCGTACCAAATCGTCCTCTCGCAACGGGCGGAGCGGAAAACGGGCGTCTCGGGGCTCGCGCTCTACCGGTCGCTGCGCCGCATCAACCCCTCGCCGTACCACTTCCTCCTCGAGCTGGGAGTGGTCACCCTCGTCGGCTCCTCCCCAGAGACGCTGGTGAAGCTGGAGGGCACGCGCGCCAGCGTGAATCCGATCGCAGGCACGATCGAGCCCGGTGCCGGCGACGCCGAGCAGCTGCTCGCCTCAGAGAAGGACCGCGCGGAGCACGTCATGCTCGTCGACCTCGGGCGCAACGACCTCTCGCGGGTCTGCCGCGCGGGAACGGTGCGGGTCGGCCGCTTCCTCGAGCCGGAGCGCTATTCACACGTGACCCACCTCGTCTCGGAGGTGGCCGGGGAGCTCAGGCCCGGGTGCGGGGCTTTCGATCTTCTCCGTGCCTGCTTCCCCGCGGGCACGGTCTCGGGCGCCCCGAAGGTGCGGGCCATGCAGATCATCTCGGAGCTCGAGGGCTATCGCCGGGGGCCGTACGCGGGTGCCGTCGGTTATGCCCTTCCCGACGGCACGTTCGACACGTGCATCGCGATCCGCACCGTCGTCCTGGCCGACGGGATCGCCCGGCTCCAGGCCGGCGCGGGGATCGTCGCCGACTCGGACCCGCGCTCCGAGCACGAGGAGTGCCTGCGTAAGCTGGCTGCGTTGGAAGCAGCTCTGGACGAAGCCGAGCGAGGCACGAACGCGTGATTCTGCTGATCGACAACTACGACTCGTTTACGTACAACCTCTCGCATCTCTTCGAGGAGCTCGGCGCCGAAGTCACGGTGATGCGCAACGACAAGATCGACGCGGACGAGGCGGAACTGCTCGCTCCCAGCCACCTCGTCATCTCCCCCGGGCCAGGCCGGCCTGAGGGCGCGGGCGCGAGTGTCGAGATCATCAAGCGCCTGGGCCCTCACGTTCCCACGCTCGGCGTCTGCCTCGGCCACCAGGCGATCGTGGAGGCCTTCGGCGGCGAGGTCGGGCAGGCCCAGCGGCTCGTTCACGGGAAGGCGAGCGAGATCGCCCACGACGGGCGCGGACTATTCTCCGGCTTGCCGGATCCGCTCCAGGGCGGGCGCTATCACTCGCTGGCCGCGGCGAGGGTCCCGGACCAGCTCGAGGTCTGCGCGACGACCGACGACGGCGAGGTCATGGCAGTGCGCCACCGTGAGCTGCCCGTCGACGGCATCCAGTTCCACCCGGAGTCGGTGCTCACTCCGGATGGGGCCGCTCTGGCCAAGAACTTCCTGGACGGGCGAAGATGACGGTTCAGGAAGCCCTCGCCCGCCTGCTCGACGGCCGCGATCTCTCGCAGAGCGCCGCCCGGGACGTGATGGGCGACATCATGGAAGGGAAGGCCACGCCGGCTCAGATCGGCGGGCTCCTGGTGGCCCTCCGCCTGAAGGGCGAGACGGCCGCCGAGATCGCCGGCTGTGCCGAAGCCATGCGGGCGCACGTCCTGGCCGTCAAGCCGAAGCGGGCCGACCTGGTCGACACGGCGGGGACGGGCGGAGACGGCGCGGGCACGTTCAACATCTCCACCGCCGCCGCACTCGTCGCGGCAGCCGCGGGCGCCGGCGTAGCCAAACACGGCAACAGAGCAATTTCCTCGTCGTCGGGTTCCGCGGACGTCCTCGAGGCACTCGGCTTCGAGCTCGAGCTGCCCGCCGAGCGGATCGAACGTTCGATCGACGAGCTCGGGTTCGGCTTCCTCTTCGCACCGTCGCACCACCCGGCCATGCGCCACGCCGCCCCTGTGCGGCGAGAGCTCGCCGCTCGGACCGTCTTCAACGTGCTCGGCCCGCTGACGAATCCCGCCGGGGCGCGGGCGCAGGTCGTGGGCGTGTACGCACCGGAGCTCGTCCCGACGATCGCGACGGTGCTGTCGCGCCTCGGCGCCCGCCGCGCCTTCGTCGTTCACGGCGCCGGCGGGATCGACGAGCTCTCCCCCGCCGGGCCGAACCTCGTCTGCGAGGTCGCCGGCGGCAAGATTCGCAGCCGCGAGATCGACCCGCGGGACTTCGGAGTTCCGCGCTGCCGGCCCTCTGACCTCGCGGGGGGCTCGCCCGAGGAGAACGCGGGGACTATTCGCGAAATCTTCGCGGGCGCCAAGGGCGCGAAGCGCGAGGCCGTCTTACTCAACGCAGGCGGGGCCGTCGCGGCCGGCGGGCACGCGCGAGACCTCGAGGAGGGCTATCGGGTCGCGAGCGAGGCGCTCGACTCGGGCGCTGCCGGCGAGCGGCTCGACGAGCTGATCACGTTCTCGCAGACCAAGGAGGTGGCGGCTTAATGCGACATGGCCGGGGTCTGACCCCTGACATGGCCTTTTCGGACGAAAGGGCGGCCCTGACCGCGAACGAAAAGGCCTGCAGACCAGGCACTTCCTGGCCTGACTCGCCGAGGCCAGATTGGACCTGTCCGGCGTCTGACCCCGGACATGTCCGAATGGGACGCCGCTAGTGGGACGCTTCGCGGACGCGCTCGCGGCGCCCGGGCTCGGCGCGATCGCAGAGGTCAAACGGCGTTCCCCGTCAGCGGGCGATCTGCGACCCGACGCGGAGCCTGCAGTCCTGGCCCGCTCTTTCGAGGAGGCAGGAGCCGCGGCGGTATCCATCCTCGTCGATGAGCGCTTCGGCGGCACCTGGGACGATTTTCGCGCCGCCCGCGCCGCCACCAAGCTTCCACTGCTGGCGAAGGGGTTCTTCTGCACGGGGGAACACCTCGAGGAAGCGCGGGCCGCAGGCGCGGACGCGGCGCTCCTCCTCCTCCGCGATCTCGAAGACGCGACGGTGCTCGAGCTAATGAGCTCGGTTCCAGAGCTGGACTTTCTGGTCGAGGCCCACGATGCGGACGAGCTACGCCGCGCCGAGGCCCTCGGCGCCGAAGTCGTCGGCCTGAACGCGCGCGACCTCGCCACCTTCGAGATCGATAGGCGTGCCCAGCTGGACCTCGTCGCACGCGCCCCACGCGATCGAGTGATCGTCGCGGAGAGTGGAATCCAGAACCGCGCCCATGCCGCCGCCGCCGAACTCGCGGGCGCAGACGCCGTCCTCGTTGGATCCGCTCTGATGCGTGCGCCCGATCCGGCGGCCAAGCTCGCCGATCTCCTGAGGCGGCCGCTCGTCAAGATCTGCGGCCTGACGCGCGAGGAAGACGTCGCCGTCGCTGCCGAGGCCGGTGCCGACCTGGCCGGCTTCGTGCTCGCGGAAAGCCCGCGCCGGGCCGACGGGCCGCTCCCGGTGCCCGACACCATGTTGTCGGTGGGCGTGTTCGTCGGCGAGGCCAAAGATGCGGGCACCGACCTGATCCAGCTCTACGCGGAAGAGAACGGCCATCGGGCGCGCGACGGCGTTCTCCTGCGGAAGAGTGAAGCCGTCGCGAAGGTGCTCGACCTGCCGTGGCTCGAGGAGGACGAGGGCCACCTGCAGCGAGCGGCCGACGTCGACGGCCGTGTCCTGCTCGCCGGCGGGCTCGGGCCCGAGAACGTGCGCGCTGCCATCGACTCCGTACACCCCTGGGCGGTGGACGCGAGCCGGAGCACGGAAAGCTCGCCAGGAATCAAGGACCACGGCAAGGTGCGCGCCTTCGTCGAGGCAGCTGGATGAATATCGAGATCGCCAAGGGCTTCTACGGCGCCTACGGCGGCCGCTACGTCCCCGAGACGCTCGTGCCGGCCCTCGACGAGCTCGAGCAGGGCTGGAACGACATCAAGGACGACCCCGGCTTCCGGCTCGAGCTCGAGCAGCTCCAGGCGACATACGTCGGGCGCCCCACCCCGCTTTACCGCGCCGAGCGGCTCGGCGACGAGAGGACGATCTACCTCAAGCGCGAGGACCTCTGTCACACGGGCGCGCACAAGATCAACAACGCGGTCGGGCAGGCGCTCGTGGCACGGCGTCTGGGGAAGAAGCGCATCGTCGCCGAGACGGGAGCGGGCCAGCACGGGGTCGCCTCGGCGACAGTCTGCGCGCGCTTCGGCCTCGAGTGCGTCGTCTACATGGGCTCGGAGGACATGGAGCGCCAGAAGCCCAACGTCGAGCGCATGCACCTGCTCGGCGCCGAGGTTCGGGCCGTGGAGTTCGGGACGCGGACGCTCAAGGAGGCGACGAGCGAGGCGATCCGCGACTGGATCACGAAAGTCGAGACGACGCACTACATGATCGGCTCGTGCGTCGGCCCGCATCCCTATCCCGAGCTCGTGCGCGAGCTCCAGTCGGTCATCGGCCGGGAGGCGCGCGAGCAGATGCTGGCCGCCGAGAGCAGGCTCCCCGACGCCGTCGTCGCATGCGTGGGCGGCGGCTCGAATGCGATCGGGCTGTTCGCCGGCTTCCTGGAGGACGCGGAGGTGCGTCTGGTCGGGGTCGAAGCCGCCGGCGCTGCGAGCCTGGGCAGCGGACGCGCCGGAGTCCTGCACGGCGCTCGCTCCTCGCTCCTCGCCGACGAGGACGGGCAGATCGCCGACGCGCACTCCATCTCCGCGGGCCTTGACTACCCCGGCGTCGGGCCCGAGCACGCCTTTCTGCGCGATACGGGGCGGGCCGAGTACCGGGCGGCGACGGACGAGGAAGCGGTGGCCGCCTTCCACCTTCTCGCCGAGCGCGAGGGCATCATCCCGGCGCTCGAGCCCGCCCACGCGCTCGCGCGGGCGTTGGACCTCGACGCCGAGCTCATCCTCGTCGGGCTCTCCGGCCGCGGCGACAAGGACCTGGCGACGGTGCTCGGCCGATGAAGAAGCTCTCGATCTACCTCATGGCCGGCCAGGACACGCCGGAGCTCGCGGCCGCCGCCGTCGCGGGGGGAGCCGACCTGCTCGAGATCGGGTTTCCGTTCTCCGACCCCCTGGCCGACGGCCCCGTGATCCGCCTCGCGGGCGAACGCGCGCTCGCCCAGGGGATGCGCACGCGGGCATGTCTGGAGTGCCTGGCCGAGACGCGTGCGCGCGTGGAGGTCCCGCTGATTCCGATGACGTATGCGTCCATACTCGAGGCGTACGGCTACGAGCGCTTCCAGGCCGACGCCCAGAAGGCAGGCGCAACGAGCCTGATCGTGGCCGACCTGCCAATCGAGGCCGCGCCCGAGCTGCGCCGGGTCCAGCTCGTCGCGCCGACAACGCCCTCGGAGCGCATCGGCCTCGCTGCAGAGCGAACGGACGGCTGGCTCTACCTCGTTTCCGTGACCGGCACCACGGGGGCGCGAGGGCAGGTCTCGGACCAGCTTGCCGGCCTCGTCAAGCGGGCCCGCGACGTCACCGATGTGCCGCTCCTGGCCGGCTTCGGCATCTCGACGCCCGAGCACGCGGCCGGGGCCGCGGCCCTCGCGGACGGGGTCGTCGTCGGCAGCCGAGCCGTCGAGGTCGCCCACGACGAAGGTCCCGAAGCCCTCCGTGAGTACGTGGCCTCTCTTCGCCGCGCGGTCGATGCCACCCAGCCCGTCGTGGCGTAGCCTTTCCCCATGCTCGCTCTCCTCGCCCAGCTCGCCTCGGTGGAAGGGGACGTGCGGGCGAACGCCGAGCGGGCCGCGTCCGCTCTGGGCGAGCATCCGGAGGCGGACATCGCGGTCTTCCCGGAGCTCTTTCTCAGCGGCTACACGACCTCCGAACTCGAGCACCTCACGCGCCGCGCCGATGCCGCGGAACTCCGGCTTGTCGCCGATGCCGCCGCGAAGACCTCCACCGCAGTGCTGATCGGTTTTGCAGAGGAGCGCGGGAGTGGGCGCCCCGCAAACGCTGCCGCGTGCATCGATCGAGACGGGCGCCTCGCCGCGGTCTACCGCAAGACTCAGCTCTTCGGCGCCGAGCAGCAAGCGTTCGAGCCGGGGGAAGGGCTTATGGTCGTGGAGCTGGCCGGCAAGCGAGTCGGACCCCTCATTTGCTTCGACGCCGAGTTCCCTGAGCCCGCGCGGGCACTCGCCCTGGCCGGCGCGGAGCTCCTCGCCGTCGCGTCAGCGAACATGGAGCCCTTCTACGTCGACCACGAGGTCGGGACTCGGGCCCGAGCCTTGGAGAATCGGCTCCCGCTCGTATATGCGAACGCAGTCGGCAATCTCCACGGCCTGACCTTCGTCGGCGGAAGCCGCTCGATTGCCCCGAGCGGCGAGATCCTGGCCGAGGCGGCCGAGCCGGAAGAACGCCTCCTCCTCGCACCCATCGGCCTCGACGAGGACATCGACGACCGCGTCGACTACCTCCGTCATCTGCCTGGAAAGCTCGAGGTCTCGACGCTGTGAGCGCGACAGCGCCGGAGCTTCGGTTCGACCCGATCGAGCAGGTTCGGGCTCACGAGTACGTGGCCGAGCAGGTTCGGCGGCAACTCGTCCTCCGGCTAGTCCCCCCCGGTGACGCGCTGCCGTCCGAGCGGGAGCTGGCGCGGATGTTCGCGGTGGGCCGCGCCACGGTTCAGCGCGCGATCGCAGACCTGGAGGCCGAAGGGCTCGTCGAGCGGCGCCGCGGAAGAAGTGGCGGGACCTTCGCCCGGGAGACTCCCAGAGGAGAGCGCGGACTCGGGCGCATCCTCACTCAGGCGCGCAAGAACAGGCGCCTGATCGAAGAGGCGCTCACATTCCGCCTCGAAATCGAGCCTGCGGCAGCCGGACTGGCCGCGCGAGAGCGAAAGGAAGTTGACATCGCCCGCATCGAGAACGCCTGCCGCCGAACGGCGGAGGCGCCGACCGACGCAGGTTTCATGCAGCACGACACGGACCTCCACCTCGCCCTCGCCCGCGCCACGCGAAACCGCTTCTATCTGAAGGAGATCGAGCGGCTCCGCATCGTCCTCGGCGGACCGCTCGTCGCGCTTCCGGACTCGGAGCTCTGGCACGACCGCTCGAACAAGGAACACGAAGCGATTGTCCGAGCGGTCCGGGACGGGGACGAGCGCAGAGCCCGAGCGGCGATGCGTCTCCACGTAGAGCACACCGACCGCAGCATCAAGGCGCTTCTGCAAGCCCTCTAGTCGGTTGACCGGCATCCTTCCGAGGCCCTAGGATCTTTTTGGCCTTGTCTCAGGTCCTTTCAGTGGACGCTGTCGACGACTTCATCGAGGCGGGAATGGACGAGCTCGTCGAGATCGTTCGGCGGCTGGTCGGTTTCGACACGACCTCGGTCGACCTTTCCCCCGGCTCTACCCATACGACGAACGACGAAGCAGCTCTTCAGGCGTACGTAGGCGGGCAGCTGGCCGGGCTCGGGGCTGAGGTGGACCAGTGGGAGCCCGACCCCGCCGAGTTCAGGGAGCACCCGATGATGCCGCCCTGGCACCACTGGCGTGGACGCCCTCTGACGGTCGGCACGCTGCACGGGGCGGGCGGAGGCCGCTCCCTCGTCATCAACGGCCACATTGACGTCGTCGACGCCGGCGAGGAATCGCGCTGGACCTCCCCACCCTTTGCCGCCGAGGTGCGCGACGGCCGCATCTACGGACGTGGCGCCGTCGACATGAAGGGCGGTGTGGGCGCGGCGCTCTTCGCGCTCAAGGCGCTCAAGGCTTGCGGGGTTCGGCTCGCGGGCGATGTCTTCTTCGAAGCCGTCCCGGATGAGGAGACCTGCGCCATGGGCACCGTCGCCGCAATCGCCCGCGGCTACCGCGCCGAAGCCGGTCTCGTCCCTGAGCCGACCCGCTTCAACCTCTGGGTCGCAACGCGGGGACTCCTGCACGGAACGCTCACGGTCGAGGGACGCTCGGCCCACGCCGAGATGAATCAACCGCATTGGCGCGAGGGCGGGGGCGTGAACGCGATCCAAAAGGCCACCCTCGGCCTTGCCGCACTCGATCGGCTGAGCGCGGACTGGGGAGAGAGGGCCGACAAGCGCCACCCGCTTCTCGGGACGCCGTCGGTCAACCCCACGATGATCCGGGGCGGAAGCTTCATCTCGAACATCCCGGAGCGGTGCGATGTGGCCGTCAATACGACGTACCTCCCCGGAAACGCCGACTCCACTGGGTACGGATCGATCCCGCGAGGCGAGCTCGAGGCAACAGTCGAGCAAGCTGCTCATGCGGACGACTGGCTGGCCGAACATCCGCCCTCCTGGAGCTGGTACACCGATTACCCGCCGTCCGAGATCGACCAGGACGCGCCGATTCTCACGGAGGCCAGGGAAGCCGGCTCGGAGCTCGGCCTCGATGTCGCAATCGAAGGAATCGACACAACGTACGACGGAGCGCTCCTCACGTTGTTCGCGGCCACCCCGAGTCCCGCTCTGGGGCCGGGGGACCTCCGCCGGGCTCATGCCCCAGACGAATGGGTCGGCATCGACGAGCTCGAGCTGGGAGCGAAGCTTTATGCGCGCGCCATCGCGCGCTGGTGCGGGATCGCAGGGGAGGCTGCGTGACCACCGGCGCCTTTATCACGGAGCAGGACACGCGCGTCTTCCTCCGAGAGCTCGACCGCCGCTACCCCCTCATCGAGCGGGGCAAAGGTGTCTGGCTCTACGACGCGGCCGGGACTTCGTACCTGGATGCGATCGGCGGAGGCGCGATGGTGGCGAGTCTCGGGCACGGCGTGCCCGAGCTCGTGGAAGCTGCTCGGGCCCAGGCCGAGAAGGTTTCCTTCCTCTACAACCAACAGTTCACGAGTCCCGCCCAGGAACGGCTCGCCGATGAGCTCACGGGCCTCGCCCCGGAGGGCTTCACGCGTGTCCACTTCGTGAGCGGAGGCTCGGAGGCGAACGAAACCGCCGTCCGGCTCGCTCGCAGCTATCACGTCGAGCGCGGGGACGCAGACCGCTGGCGGATCGTCTCCCCGGCCCAGGCCTACCACGGGCCAACGGCGGTGACCCTCTCGCTCACGGGCCGGCCGGCCCTCCACCACCACTACACGCCCTACCTCACCGAACACCTTCACATCCCGCCCTCGACCAAGCGCTTCGACCCGACCGGCCAGGAGGCCCTCGAGGCGCTCGACCTGGCCCTGGAGGCGGCCGGACCGGGAACGGTGTCAGCGTTCTTCTGCGAGCCGGTGAGCGCGGCTTCCTTGCCCGCCTACTCTCCGCCGGCGGCCTTCTGGGAGGGACTGGCGACGCGGCGCGACCAGCACGGCTTCCTCATCTGCCTCGACGAAGTGGTCACGGGGATGGGACGGACGGGCTCGTGGTTCGCTGCCGAGGGGCTTCCGTTCGTTCCGGACGTGATCACGACGGCGAAGGGCCTCGGCGCGGGGTTCGCGCCCGTCGGGGCTGTCCTCTGCCGGGAGGAGGTCTATGGAGCAGTCGCAGAGGGATCGCGGGCGTTCGAGCTCGGGCATACGTGGGACGGCGCTCCGCTTTCTTGTGCGGTCGGGCTCGCCGTCGTCCGCTATCTACGTGAGCACAGGCTCATCGAGCGCGTGCAGGAAGCGGGCCCCCGCCTGCATCGAGCGCTCGATGGGGCTCTGGCCGATTGCGAGCTCGTGAGCGAGGTGCGCGGCCGCGGGTTCCTGCTTGGAGTCGAGTACGTCGATCCGAGCGACGGCCAGTCCTTCCCCGACCCGACGCTCGGCGTCGCGCGGAGGATCGACCTGGAAGCACTGGAAAGAGGGTTGCTCGTCTACTCGACCCAGCCCACGGCCGACGGGTACGCGGGTGACCAGACGCTGCTCGCGCCGGCGTTCACGAGCACCGACGCGGAGCTCGACCTCATCGTCGAGCGCATGCGCGAGACGGTGCGCGCAGTGGAGCGCGAAGTGAAGGGGGAATTGGCATCGGACCGCAGTAGGATCGCGGTCCCGTCACCAGGAGGAGACGCAAGTGGCTGAACAGGCAGTCAGCGGGGCCGTTCCGAAGACCGAAGGGCTCTTCGTGCGGCAATCGTCGGGGCTCGTTCGCGAGTTCCGGCCGACGGACGTCTTCATCTTCAACACGCTCGGCTACGCGCTCGGCCTGGTGATCGCGGTCGTGCCGACCTTCGTGGCCGCGCTCTGGCCGGAGCAGAATGTCCTGCTCATCGTGACGCTGGGGACGATTCTCACCGTCTCGAACGCCTTGATGTACGGCTATCTCGCCGGCGTCATGCCGCGTTCGGGCGGCGACTACGTCTACCTCAGCCGGGTCGTGCACCCCGGAGCGGGCTTCACGGCCAACTGGGGCTTCACGTGGTCGCAGTTCCTCGGTCTAGGGCTCTACGCGGCCTTCACGGTCAACTTCGGAGTGGCCGTGGCGCTCGCGACGCTCGGCAATGCAACGGGTAACGACCGGCTCGTCAGCTGGAGCGAGAGCGTCAGCGGCAAATGGCCGACCTTCCTGATCGGCGCAGGAATCCTGATCGTCGTTCTCGCGGTGCTCTCCCTCAACACCAGAGTGATCCGGAACATCTTCCTGATCGGGTTCATCCCCGCCATGATCGGCACCTTCGTCACGCTCGGCGTCCTCTTCACGACGAGCAAGGACGAGTTCGTCTCCAAGTTCAACGCCTTCATGGCGGAGCGGGCAGACGGGCAGACGTACCAGGGGATCATCGATTCGGCCCACCAGGCAGGCTTCTCGCCGGGGTCGGCGACCTTCGTGGGAGCGCTCCTTGCGATCCCGATCGGCTACTGGATCTACATCGGCTTCACCTATTCCGCGTACATCGGCGGAGAGGTCAAGCAGGCGGCAAAGACGCAGCCGCGCATGATCATGGCGACGCTCGGGTTTGCCTTCCTCGTGTACCTGCTCGTCTTCTGGCGCTACTACGACATCGTCGGGAGGGACTTCACGAACTCGGTCGTGTACCTCAACGGGAACACGGACGCGGGCTCGGGAATCCCGGTCTCCCCCGTCCTCAACTTCTTCGCCGGGATCATGACCGGCTCGACGACCCTGAACGTCCTCATGGGGATCAGCTTCATCCTCTGGAACGGGCTGCTCCTCTTCGTCATCGCCATGGTCTGCACCCGCAACATCTTCGCCTGGTCTTTCGACGGCATTGCACCGCGGAAGCTGGCGACGGTGAGCGAGCGAACGCACGCGCCGTGGCCGGCGGCGATCCTCATCACGGCGATCGCGATCGTGCTGCTCGCGCTCTACGTCTTCACGAGCTTCTTCACGATCGTCGTCAACTACATCGTCATCTTCTCGATCGCTTTCTGGATGGCGAGCTTTGCCGCCATCCTGCTCCCTTACCGTCGGCCCGAGCTCTTCGCGGCAGCGCCGGCTGCGGTGAGACGGAAGTTCGGGGGGGTTCCGGTGATGACTCTCCTCGGCATCGGCAACCTCGCGCTCTTCACGCTCATTCTCATCGCGTCGTTCAAGACACCTGCGTTCAGCGGGCCGACGGGCGGACGGGCGAACCTCTTCGTCGTCGCGATCTTCGTCTCCGGCGCGCTCATCTATCTCATCGCACGCGCCCTCCAGAAGCGGCGTGGCGTCAACCTCGACCTGCTCTACAAGGAGATCCCGCCCGAATAGCGTGCGCCTGTTCTACGCGACCGACGTCCACGGCTCCGACCGGTGCTTCACGAAGTTCGTGAACGCAGCGGCCTTCTACGAGGCGGACGCGATCCTGCTCGGAGGCGACCTCACGGGCAAGGCGATCGTCCCCCTGGTCAGCAACGGGAGCGCCTACCATGCGCGCTTCCTCGGAGACGAGTTAGAGGTGGAGCAAGGCGATGCAGTTGTCGAGCTCGAGCAGAGAATCGCTAATGCGGGCTACTACGCCTACCGCTGCGACCCTGAGGAGGAAGAAGCGCTCGGCGAGAACGCCGAAGCGCGCGAGCGCCTCTTCCTCCAGCTCATGAGGGAGCGCCTCGAACGCTGGGTGGGGCTTGCCGAGGAGCGTTTGAGCCCGAGTGGAGTCCCCTGCTTCGTCAATGCGGGAAACGACGACCCGCCCGAGATCGACTCTGTGGTTGAGGACAGCCCCTGGGTGCAGTTCCTCGAGGGCCGCGTCGTCCAGCTCCCCGATGGAACCGAAGTTGCCAGCTGCGGCTTCGCGAACCGCACGCCGTGGGACTGCCCGCGCGACATCGAAGAAGGGGAGCTGGCCCAGCGGCTCGAGGCGGTCATCGGACAGCTACGCGAGCCCGGGCAGTCGGTCTTCAACTTCCACTGCCCTCCGTACGGAACTGGAATCGACAGCGGCCCGAAGCTCAACGAGGAGTTCCAGATGCAGTCGGGCGCCGGTGGCATCGAGATGCACCCCGTAGGAAGCACTGCGTGCCGCGAAGCGATCGAGCACCACCAGCCGCTCCTCGGCCTGCACGGTCATCTGCACGAGTCTCGCGGCACCTACAAGCTCGGCCGCACGATCTGCATCAACCCCGGTAGCGAGTACAACGAAGGCATCCTCCGCGGCGCCCTCGTCGAGCTCAAGAACGGGAACCTGAAGAGCCACCAGTTCACGGCGGGCTGAGTTGAGTCGGGCGCGCGCGAGAGACCTCGGGATCGTCATCGGTGCGCTCCCACCGGGCAAAGAGAACGCCATCACCGATGTTCCGGGCGTCCGCGTCGGCCACGCGACCCTCATCGAGGGCGACAGTGTCCGCACAGGTGTCACCGTCGTATTCCCGCACGAGGGCAGCCCGTGGTACGAGCCCGTCTTCGCCGGCGCGCACCGGTTGAACGGGAACGGCGAGCTGACCGGGTTGGAATGGATCCGCGAGTCCGGCATGCTCTGCACCCCGGTTGGCCTGACGAACACGCACTCCGTCGGCGTGGTCAGGGACGCGCTCATCTCGGCGCGGATCGAATCCCACGGGGTCGAGCGCGAGTTCTGGAGCCTCCCGGTCGTGGGAGAGACGTGGGACGGCCGGCTGAACGACATCAACGGCATGCACGTGCGACCTGAGCACGTGTTTGCAGCAATCGCCGCCGCCTCGGACGGACCCGTGGAGGAAGGAAACGTGGGCAGCGGCACCGGGATGATCTGCCACGGCTTCAAGGGCGGGATCGGGACCGCCTCCCGAGTCGTCGCAGAGGCCGGAGACGCAATCGTCGGTGTCCTCGTGCAGGCAAACCACGGCCGTCGCCAGCGGCTGCGGGTGAACGGAGTCCCCGTCGGCGAGGCGATTCCCGAATCCGAGGTCCCCGGTCCGTACGGGGGAGTTCCGCCGGGAGCGGGCTCGATCATCGTCCTGGTGGCGACGGACGCGCCGCTCCTGCCGGTGCAGTGCGAGCGCCTGGCCCAGCGAGCCGGGCTCGGAATCGCCCGTGTTGGCGGAGTGGGCGAGAACTCCAGCGGGGATTTGTTCCTCAGCTTTTGTACCGGCAACCGCGGCCTCCCGTCCGCCGATTACGGCGCCGAGGCCCCACTGACGATTCCGGTGGAGATGCTGGCGAACAACTACATCACGCCGCTGTTCGACGCCGTCGTCGAGGCAACGGAGGAAGCGATCGTGAACGCCCTGTGCGCGGCGGAGACCATGACCGGCGTCAACGGCTCGACGGTCCACCAGCTCCCGCTCGACCGGCTGCGCGACCTCGTCGCCGGCTCCTGAAAGGAGCAGGACGACCCCGGGGAGGAACAGGCCCCTCGGCAGACCTCGCGGCCTGAGGAGGCCCCTCTTCTAGGAAATCGCCCGCACGACCCCGCAGTTGCAGGTCGAGTCGCCCGGCCCTGATCACCCTTCGTTAAACCGCTTCTCGCGCTTAGGCTACACGCGTGCATACGATCGAGCTCAGTGAGGACGAACTGCGGCTTGTGCGCTCCGCGCTCCACTCGTATCTCGAGGACTTCGGCCACGACGAGGCGGACGTCCTGAGGGCGATCAAGCAGGTGCTCGCCAAGCTCCCGCCCAACGAGTAGTGGCGATCCTCGAAACGAGGGTCGACCGGGGCTCGGGCGAGTTCGAGGCGAACCGCGCGCGGATGGAGGAGCTCGTCGCGGAGCTGCGTGAGCGCATTGCGGCCGTGGCCGCGGCCGGCGGAGCCGAGGCCGTCGAAAAACATCGGTCGCGCGGCAAGCTGCTCGCACGGGAAAGGATCGAGGGGCTGCTCGATCCGAACTCCGCCTTTCTCGAGCTGAACGCGCTCGCGGCCTGGGAGCTCTACGAGGGGGAGGCACCCGGCGCCGGGATCGTGACCGGCATCGGCGTGATCGACGGACGCCAGTGCGTGGTCGTCGCGAACGACGCCACGGTCAAGGGCGGCACCTACTACCCCCTCACCGTGAAGAAGCACCTGCGGGCGCAGGAAGTCGCCGACCAGAATGGCCTTCCCTGCGTCTATCTCGTGGACTCCGGAGGCGCGTTCTTGCCGCTCCAGGACGAGGTCTTTCCGGATCGCGATCATTTCGGCCGGATCTTCTTCAACCAGGCGGTCATGTCGGCCAAGCGCATCCCGCAGATCGCCGTGGTCATGGGTTCCTGCACCGCCGGCGGCGCCTACGTCCCGGCGATGAGCGACGAGACGGTGATCGTCAAGGGGACCGGGACGATCTTTCTCGGCGGCCCGCCCCTGGTGAAAGCCGCCACGGGCGAGGAGGTCACCGCCGAGGAACTCGGCGGCGCCGACGTCCACGCGCGCGTCTCCGGAGTCGCGGATCACTACGCGGTCTCCGACGAGCATGCGCTGGCGCTCGCGCGGGAGATCGTCGCCAACCTCGGCCGCCGCCAGCCCGAGCCGCCGTGGGAGCCCGAAGCGCCCGAGGAGCCCCTCTACGACCCCGCCGACCTCTACGGGATCGTGCCGGAGGACTACGCCAAGGGCTACGACGTGCGCGAGGTGATCGCACGGGTGGTGGACGGCAGCCGCCTGCACGAGTTCAAGGCTCTCTATGGAGAGACGCTCGTCTGCGGCTTCGCCCACATCGAAGGGCTTCCCGTCGGGATCCTCGCCAACAACGGCGTGCTCTTCTCAGAGAGCGCTCTCAAGGGCGCTCATTTCATCCAGCTGGCCTGCAAGCGCCGCATCCCACTCGTCTTCCTCCAGAACATCACCGGCTTCATGGTCGGGAAGGAGTACGAGGCGGGCGGCATCGCCAAGGACGGGGCGAAGATGGTGACCGCAGTCGCGTGTGCCCAGGTGCCCAAGTTCACCGTCATCGTCGGGGGGTCGTTCGGTGCGGGCAACTACGGCATGTGCGGCCGCGCGTACTCGCCCCGGCAGCTCTGGATGTGGCCGAACGCGCGCATCAGCGTGATGGGGGGCGAGCAAGCGGCCACGGTCCTGACCGCCGTCGGACGAGCGGACCCAGACGAGATCCGCGTCAAGTACGAGCGGGAAGGAAGCCCGTACTACTCTACGGCGCGTTTGTGGGACGACGGCATCATCGACCCGCTGGACACGCGTCGCGTCCTCGCGCTCGGCATCGCCGCGAGCTTGAACTCGCCGATTCCGGAGACGAAGTTCGGCGTCTTTCGGATGTAGACAGACCCGCGCAGTTTGCGAGGACCGCGCGCTAGGGAAGCGGAAGCGTCAGCGTGGACGGCAAGGGAGGCGGCTCGACCGGTAGGGGCAACGGCTCGACCGTGTCGGGCAGCGGCTCGACCGGGAGGGGCAGCGGCTCGACCGGTAGGGACGGCACTGGCACATCGGAGCTCGGTTCGACGGAGGGAAGCGGCAGCGAGGGGACAGTGGCGACGCCGCTCAAGCTGTCGTCCGCAGCGTCGCCCGCTGAGCCGGAATCACCGGGCTGGAACGTGCTCTTCGAGCGCCTCGCCTGCGCGGCTCTCTCCAGCGGCAGGAAGGCGATCCCCGGAGCGACGGACGGGCCCGCCATTTCTGCGCGCAAGGGGCCGCGCTGAACGGCGGGCGCGCGCGGCGGGTTCGCTCCCATGTCGGTGATGGGAATCGCAATGATGGCGGCGCCTCCCACGAAGGCGGCGACGCCTGCCCTACTGACCGAGAAGCCGAGCGAGAGCTTCCCCAGACCGGGCAGCGGGAGGGCCAGGAGGCCCCGGAGCCCGCGCGTGGGCTGAGTCGTCGGGACGTGGTCTGCGAGTTGGAGCTCCTGGCTCAGGCTGCGGCGAGCACGGAAGATGAGTGTCTCGACGGCCGCCAGGGACAGCTCCAGCTCCTCCGCGATCTCCGCGTAGGAACGTCCCTGGATCTCCCGCAGGAGGATGACGGCGCGCTGGTTCGGCGGGAGGCGACGGATCGCGGCGGCGATCTCCCCCGCGGTCGGCCCGTTCACGTCGGCGAGATCGGCTGCGACCTCCCCGTCGAGCACGACCTCCTGGGGCCGCCGCGCAAGAGCCTGAAAACGGCGACGCACGACGTTGCGCGCGATCGCGACGAGCCAGGCGCGCGGCTTGTCGGGCTCCTCGCCGCGGCGGATCGCCCGAAAGGCGTTCATGAAAGCGATTTGCGTGACGTCCTCGGCTTCGTCGGGATCTCGGACGTCCCGCAGGACCGCGCCGTATACGTCGCGCCGGTGGCGCCGGTAGAGCCGCTCGAACGAGGTGTCACGGGTCAGCCTCTGCTCAAGTGAGGGGCTCACAGTGCGTCTATTCCCCATTTCGGATTCTTGTCACTTTTTTGACGCGCAAGTTTTCGCGCCGCGAAAGCGTCCTTTTCATGGGGTCATCCGGTTGCTTGCCGTGGGTTACCAACTTGAAATCCGGATCGACCGGCCGGCCGATCTCGACCGCGTGGTGGCGTTCTTCAAGCGAAGCGCGTACGCCCCTGAGCCGGTGGACGAGCGCAGGATCGCATTGACGCCGCCCGAGGCCCTGGACCTTCCGCTCGCGCGACGCGAGCTCGAGATCTACCTGCGGATCCTCGGGCGCGTGCATCCGGGCGTCGCAGCCACTCTCGCCGCCTGACCTCGGTCCGCGCCTTATCATCCGCGATCCCCGACCGGATCCGCCAGTCAATCCTGGAGCATTTCTTGAACCGTCAAGAGGACGGTACGTCCGCAACGAATGGCTCTTTCGCGAGGTCAACGAGCGAATCGCGGAGGTGAACGAGAAGTTCGAGGTCGAAGACGAGACCGAGTTCCTGTGCGAGTGCGGCCAGCAGACGTGCTTCGAGACCCTGCTACTCACTCGCGCGCAGTACGAGGCCGTCCGCGGGGAAGGCCAGCGGTTCGTCGTCGTGCCGGGCCACGAAGACGGCAGCCTCGGCGCGTGGTCCACCGCGAGCCGGAGTTCCTCGTCGTCGAGAAGATCGGGGAAGCCGGCGAGGAGTCGGAGGAGCAAGACCCCCGCCCGTAGGCTACGCCGCCGCTTCGCGCACGAATCACCAAAAGGGCTGGCCCCGCAGACGAACCCGTTCGCCTAAAGCTCCTCGCCTCGCGCGCCTGAGCGCGTCGGTGTTCTATGCGGGCTTAGGGCCGGGTTCTGTGAGCAGAGCCAGTGAGGTCACTCTACTCCCTTTGAGTAGCGGCCGCGTTTTCGCCGATCATTCCCTACAGGACGACCTCCTCCGGAAAGGCCGCTCCCGCGGCGAACCGTTCGAGCCGGTACGGAAAGAGATCGAGCGCCGACTCGCCGTGGAGGAGCTCCTCCGCCACGGCGCGCCCGACGGCGGGGGATTGCATGAAGCCGTGGCCGGAAAAACCGCAGGCTGCGTAGACGTCGTCGGCGACGAACCCGATGATCGGATGCGCGTCGGGCGTCATGTCGTAGAGACCTGCCCAGGCGCGACCGACCTGCGCGCCGGCGGCTGCCGGAAATCGCCGGGCGAGGCGCTCAAGGCGCTCCGGCAGGATCGCCTCGTCGACTGACGGCTCGAAGCTCCAGCGCGGCTCGGGGTCGTGCATCGCGACGCGGAGCGAGTCGCCGTAGCGGCGAAAGTGAAAACCGGATTCCGCCTCGAGGACCATCGGCAGCTGCTCCGAAAGGCCTCGGATCGGTGACGTGTCGAAGAGCTGCCGGACCAGCGGGCGCACCGGCAGCTCGACGTCGTAGCGAGTCGCGGCCTCGGCTGAATACGCGCCGCATGCAAGCACACGGACATCGGCGCCGAGGTCTTGCTCCGGAGTCCCTTCAAGGACGTCGACGCCGAGCTCGACGACGCGGCGGACCAGCTCGCGGGTCACTGCGGGCGGATCCGCGACACCGTCCTGGCGACAGACGAATCCGCCGAGGACGTCGCCGGCGAACACCCCGGGGGCGAGCGCTTCCACCTCACGCTGGTCCAGCCGCTCGACGGGGACGCCCAGCCCCGCCTGGAGGGCCTGGCGCTCCTCGAGTGAGCGGAGCCCTTCCTCGGTCGTGGCGAGGAAGAGGTAGCCGACCTGCTGGAACAGATCCGGCCCCAGATCCTCGAAGAAGTCGATGCTCTCCTGCGCGAGGCGCACCTCCGCGGCGGTCGAGAACTGCTGCCGGATCCCGCCCATTGCCCTACCGGTCGAGCCCGACGCGATCGTGCCCCGCTCGGCGAGCACCACGTCGCCGGCCCCGCCCAGCGCCAGGTGGTAGGCGATGCTCGCCCCGATCGCACCGCCTCCGGCGACGACTATCCGAGCCACGCGAGGAGCTCGCCTCGCTCTGACGCGCTCAGGCGGCGGAGCGGCGCCCGCACGTCTTCACGGAAGGGCACGCCGTGGCGTCCGACGACGAGCTTGAGGGCCGCGTGGCGGGGGAAGCGCTCGATCGAGGCCCGCAGCTCTCCGAGCCGCGCGGCGCCGTCCGCGGAGGGGGTCCGGACGACGGAGGCGACCTCCTCGGGGTAAGCGGCAGCCAGTCCTGAGACAGCGCCCGCCGCACCCGCCGCGAGGCCATCGGCGAGCAGACCCTCCGCGCCCACGAACACATCGAGGCCTTCGAGCAGGTACGGCTTCACCTTCTCGAACGGGGAGTCCGAGACCTTCAGTCCGGCCAGGTTCGGCACCTCCTCACGGAGGCGCTCGATCACCTCGAGCGGGATCGGATAGCCGCTCGTCGCCTCGAACTCGTAGAGATAGAAGGGAATGGGCGCACAGGCGGAGGCCGCACGCCGGAAGTGCTCGAAGAGCGCCTCGGCATCGAGCCGGAAGTACGGCGGGCCGATCACGGCGACTCCGTCGACTCCGAGAGCCGCGGAGTGCTCGGCGAGCGCGACCGTGTCTGCGGTCGTCTGAGCGCCGCAGTGAACGGCGATCTGCAGGCGTCCCGCGGACGCCGCGAGGAAGAGCTCGGCCACACGCTTTCGTTCCGTGACGGAGAGCAAGATCCCCTCCCCCGTCGTCCCGAGGGCCAGGATGCCGTCGAGGCCCCCGTCAACGAGGAAGTCGAGGTAAGGGCCGAAGGCATCTTCGTCCAGGGCGGCGCCGTCCTCCCGGAGAGCAGTCAATGCCGCGGCGAGCGCGCCCTTGATCATCGGGGCAACCTTAAGCTCCCGGGCATGAGCGCGCTCACGATCGAGCGGGACGGGCCCGTCCTGAAGGTCACCCTGTCGCGCCCCGAGCGACGCAACGCGTTCGACGCGGCGCTGATCGCGGAGCTCACCGACGCATTCACGGACGTCGGGGATGCGCGTGCCGTCGTCCTGGCGGGTGAGGGCGAGAGCTTCTGCGCCGGCGCCGACGTCGAATGGCAGCGCTCCTCGATCGACTTGACCTACGAGGAGAACGTCGAGGACGCCCTCCGCCTCTTCAGGATGTGCGAGACGATCGACCGCTGCCCGGCTCCGGTTGTCGTGCAGGTCCACGGCTATGCGCTCGGCGGGGGAAGCGGCCTCGTCGCGTGCGCCGACATCGCCGTCGCAGCGGAGGACGCTGTATTCGGGTTCACGGAGGTACGGCTGGGGATCATTCCGGCGGTCATCTCGCCTTTCGTCCTCGCGAAGATCGGGCCCGGGGCGGCCCGGCGCTGGTTCCTGACCGGCGAGCGTTTTGGGGCCGACGTCGCGCTCCGTATCGGGCTCGTACACGAAGTGGCCCCCGATCCAGCGGAGTGCGTCGCCGCGATCGTCAACGCACTCCTCGCGGGCGGCCCGGAGGCGGTTCGGGAAGCGAAGAGGCTCGCCCACGAGCGTCCTGCCGGCCCGGAGGCGGCCGACATCGCCGCCGGGCGGAGGACGAGCGAGGAGGGGCAGGCAGGCCTCCGCGCCTTCCTCGAGAAGCGGACGCCACCGTGGAGATCCGCAAGCTCCTCGTAGCGAACCGGGGCGAGATCGCGGTCCGTATCTTCGCCACGTGCGAGCGGCTCGGGATCGCGACCGTCGCGGTCGCTCCGCCAGACGATCGCGGCGCGCTGCACACGCGACGAGCGGGCGAGACCGTGGCGATCGCCGGGTACCTGGATGGGCAGGAGCATGTACGTGCGGCACGCGAGAGCGGCGCCGACGCAGTCCATCCCGGTTACGGTTTCCTCGCCGAGAGCCCAGAGTTTGCGACCGCCGTCCGAGACGCCGACCTCCTCTGGATCGGGCCGCCACCGGATGTCCTCCGCGCTGCCGGGGACAAGCTCGAGGCGAAGCGCATCGCCGCGGAAGCAGGCGTCCCGGTGGTGCCGGAGGGAGATCCGGCGAAGATCGGGTTCCCCCTCGTCATCAAGGCAGCCGCAGGCGGAGGAGGACGTGGAATGCGAGTCGTCCGGGCTTCGGACGAGCTCGACGAGGCTCTCGCCACCGCCCGGCGCGAGGCCGAAGCGGCGTTCAGCGACGACCGCGTCTTCTTCGAGCGCTACGTAGAGCGCCCCCGCC
>DATNOU010000075.1:0-1893 GCA_035601195.1 Gaiellaceae bacterium
ACGTGGGGGTAGCCGAACCGCATCGCGATCTGCTCGCCCAACTTGGGGACGACTGAGATGGTGGCGGCGAGGAACGCGTTGTCTGTCACGTCGTAAGCGCGATCCTGCGCGTCGATGCGCTGCAGCGTGGATGTCATCGCCAGCGGTGCGTGGCAGATCAGCGAAATGGTGACTCCGTTCTCCCGGGCAAGATGCAAGGTCTCGCCGAGCCAGGGCTGGTCGCGGAAGTCGACCATCGGTGCGTGACCGCCGGGTGCGTGGATGAAGTCGAAGTCCGCGAAGGTGAAGGCATCGGCCGGGTCACGATGGCGCTGGACGAGGTCCTGCAGGGAGTGGAAGGTTTGTTGCGGCAGTTGGTCGAGGCGGCGGATGAGCTCGGGACGGAATTCGGCCAGTTCCGGCTCGCTGCCCGGCAGCAACTCCGAGACCGGGATCCGTCCAATGTGCCGCTCCAGCAGTTGGACTTCTTGCTCGCGGCGGGCGACCAGCTCCGGGTGGCGCTGCCGGAAGCTGCTGACGTCGAATGAACCGCGCCGCTGCTGCATGGTGAGCGGGGGGGTCTTGTAGCCGATTTTTTCGATGGCGTGCATGGCCAGGCCCATGCCGTTGATGTCGAGCTGAGGGACGTTGCCGTCGGGCGTTGCGAAGGTGAACTCGTAGTCGTCCTCGAACTCCTTCAGCACCTGGGCCATCTCCACGAGGAAGAACCCGGTCGAGATCGACTTGACGTCGGCCGGTTCGACCAGCGGTAGCTGGCGGGCGGAGGAAATGAGGATCAGTGCGCGGCGCTTGGTGGTGGGCATGTTGGCCTTCCTTTTGGTTTCGTTATGGGGCAGGTGGGCCGGTCACTCGTCGGCCTACGTGCTCTATCGGGCGCCTCCCGGCGCTCTCTCCGCGTCCGCGTGGCGAAGCGATCCGCGGAACAGCTCGGTCTTGCTCGCAAAGTGCAAATACGGTCCCGGCACTAGAGAGAGCCTCGCGGCTCGTGCCACGTCGTCCATCGAGGTCTCCTTGAACCCGCAGCGCGTGAAAACGCCCGTCGCGATCTCGACGAGCCTCGCGCGGCGCGGGGATGGCTCGGGAACGGTGTCGCTCGCTTGCCTCATCACCGCAAGACTAGATGCTGACGTCCTCGACAGCACCGTACAGGCCGAAGCCGGCGTTGTTCACGAGCACGTCCACGGCGCCGACCTCCGCGAGGATCGTGTCGATGGCCGTCGCGACCTCTGCCTCGCTCGAGATATCGATGCGCACCGGCCGCGCACCGAGCTGTGCCAGGTCGTCCATCCTCTCGACGTGACGGGCCGCCGCATACACCTGGTAGCCGTCCTCGACGAGGCGTTTCGCAATCGCCTTGCCCATCCCCGAGGATGCGCCGGTCACGAGCGCGGTCTTCTTGTTTCTGCTAAACATGTTGTCCCTCAGCGTGTCGTGACGCTTCTCAGAATCTACGGCTTCAAAACCGTCTACACACTGGCAGGCGGCGCCAACGTAGTTGCGAATTGCGCCAATCCTCAACAGAACCGAGGCATCACCCTGGGACACGAACATTCGCGAGCAACACGGCGATGCGGAACACGCTTCGGCAGTTCCAGAGATGCGCCAAGCGCGCGTATGTTGTTTACTTGTCGGCCGGCGCTCTTCGGCGCGATCCACCGATGGTCGCCAGCGGAGCACCGAGCGGCTCGCGGTGCACGGCATGGGACACGCCCGATCCGACTCATGTGAGCCGAGGCGGACGGCGGGAGCGATCCAAAGGAAACCCGCCCGCCTATCGCGGCTGCCGCAAGAACGAGCTCGACCGTAACCGTGGCGCGTCGATCGAGAACCTCTGCGAGCTCGCCGGCTCTAGGCGTTCATGTGCTCGACGCCGGTAGCCCGGACGGCCGCGGT
>DATNOU010000076.1:0-1955 GCA_035601195.1 Gaiellaceae bacterium
GAGTCCAAGAGACGTTCGGCCTCGACGGCCTCGAGGTGACCTGGAAGGTGTTCCACGCCTGGAAGCAGTTCCAGCAAGACGGTGACCGCGCCGCCCTGCAGCAGCGCGTCGAGCAGATCAAGACGCAGATGCGGCCGCTACTCGAGTGGGGCTCGACGGGCAAGCGGCAGCGGCACGTGCGCGCGCTCGCGAAGAACCTCTTGAAGCTGTGGCCGGCGCTCTGGACGTTCGCTGAGGTTCCCGACGTGGAGCCGACCAACAACGCCGCCGAGCGCGGCCTGCGCGCCGCCGTCATCTACCGCAAGCTCTCCCTCGGCAGCCGCTCGCGAGGCGGCGAGCGCACGATCGAGCGGCTGCTCTCGGTCGACCAGACCTGCCGGCTGCAGCGGCGCTCGCTCTACGCCTACCTCGGGGACGTCCTCACCGCCAAGGCGCGCGGCGACCCGGTCCCTGCCCTCGCCTGAGAGGCAGAATCGCGGTTCCTAGAGAGGGAGGCCAGGATGACGAGCATTCAGCCGGAGCTGTGGGTTGAGAACGCGCGCGAAGCGCTCGACTTCTACGCCGCCGCGTTTGGCGCGACCGTCCTGCATCTCGTCGGTGAGGGCGACGACGTCGTCGCCCAACTCGGCGTCAGCGACGCGGCCTTCTGGGTGGCGCCCGCCTCCTCGACGATGAAGCGGCTTGACCCTCGCGCGATCGATGGCGCCACCAGCCGGACGCTGCTCGTGGTCGACGACCCCGACACGGTCACAGCGCAGGCCGTCCGGGCCGGAGCGAAGGAAACGTCACCCGTCAGTGACGAGCACGGCTGGCGGCTCGGCCGGATCATCGACCCCTGCGGCCACGAGTGGGAGATCGGCAAGCCACTCGGCCCCTGGCCGCCAACGTCAGCTACCGCCTAAATCACAGAACGCCGTTCGCGACGGCCCTGAGAGCCTCATGATCGCCTCACGCGCCGGTAAGCCGCCGCCTTCTCGACGCGAAAGCTCCATAAACGGCTCCATCCCTGCCCTCAACGGCCCCAGCACCGACTGAACACATACTGAAAGAAGCCGGTTTGCAGGTCTTTTGCAGAGCCCTCTGACGGACTCGAACCGTCGACCCCCTGTGGTGTGAATGCCGGCGGGGTTGGGCGGGGCTGGGACCGCGCGCGAGCGGTCGGGCCGGAGGCCCGACAGGCGGTCTTGGTTGTGGCGGGGTTAGTTGGTCAGGCGGCGGCTTCGAGGGTGACTGTGTGGCCGAGTGCTTGGAGCTGTTTGACGAGTCGACGGGTGCGGTGTTCGGGGGAGTGGCGGCGGGCGAGCCAGTCGGGGCCGAGTTCGCGGAAGGGGACGCGGTCGGAGACGATGTGGTAGTAGGCGATCAGGATGTCGTGGCGGGTGGCGCCGATTGCCTTCGCGTCGCCGCGGCGGCCGCGGATCTGCCAGTAGTGGGAGGCGAGGTAGGTGTTCTTGCTGCGGGCGGCGGCGTGGGCGGCCTGGGTGAGCGCGGTGCGCAGCCAGCGGTTGCCGTGGCGAGTTTTGCCGGAGCGGCGTCGGTGGCCGGATTGGTTGGTGCCGGGGCAGATGCCGGCCCAGGAGACGAGGCGTTGGGCGCTGCCGAAGACGCTCATGTCGAGGCCGCACTCGGCGATCAGGACCTCGGCGATGTGGCGTTTCACGCCCGGGATCGTGGAGAGCAGCTCGATTAGCTCGGTGTCGGTGGCGGCGGCGATGCGCGCGTCGAGCGTGGCGACTGCCTGGTCGAGCGCGTCGATGTGGGCGAGCAGGCCGGCGACGAGGACGCCGTGGTGGGTGGTGTCGAAGCGGTTGGCCAGCGCCTCGGTGAGCTGCGGGATCTTCGCCCGCAGCCTGCCTTTGGCGAGTTCGGCGAGGCAGGCGGGGTCGCTGACGCCGCCGAGCAGCGCCTCCAGCATCGCCCGCGCCGACACCGAGTAGGTCTTGGAGGCGACGCTG
>DATNOU010000077.1:0-18849 GCA_035601195.1 Gaiellaceae bacterium
ACCAATCGCATCTAGTAAAAGGCCGCGCCCGTGTCTTGCGGCGAGGATCGGACCGCCCCAGCCCTCCCCTCCGATCCCCGCGGACGCGGCCGCTGCAGAAGTTGCTGAGCGCGCAAGAGGACCATGTCCGTTTCGGGCACTAGCTCGAGCGCGTTTCTCGGCGTAGCGTGACCTCGGGCCGGGTCGTGGGAAGCGTCCTAGACGTTCGGCTCGCCGCCCGGCCGCCACAAAGAGTGCTGGCCCTGCAAGTCGAACTCTGTTCGCCTAGGCTCATCGCCTTGCGCGTGGAAGCACATTGGCGGGCTTCGGGCTTTCGGCCGGGGCTCTGGCCGCAGGGCCAGTCCAAGCGAGTCTACTCCTCTGAGCCGCCTGTCGACCGTTTCCGTGCTTACTTAAGGGCGCGAGAGGGTATGTCCTGCTTCGCTCGCACCCAAACGGCGGGCAAGGGGGGTCTTGAGCGCGACCCTGGCTAGCGCTCGCTTGCCTCACTTTTCCTTTGGGGAGCGAGCTGGAAGGCGGTTTACGCAGGGGACGCGAGCCGCCTTCCCCCTCTGATGCAAAGGGCGTAGAGTTGCCCCCATGGCTGGCCTCATGGCGAAGATCCGCAAGTGGCTCGGACTCGACAAGAAGTCCTAGCCACACACCCGGAGTAGGAGGCGAAAGGCTCGCTCGTGGAAGAGCCGCTCGAGGGCCTACGGGACGAAGGTCGCGTGCCAGGACGAGCACTCGCACGTCGAGGCCGCTGCGCGAGCGGATCGCGAACGTCGTGTGAACCTCCCACACGCGGTCGGGCGGGCGGCTACATCGATCTCGGCGCGAAGTCGGCGCATTTGGCCGAGTATCGCACCGTCTCGTCGCCGCTCACGGAGCGTGCTAGGCGTTCGGCTCGCCGCCCGTTCCCTACCAGCCTCGGCATCACGCTTAACAACGCCGCGCCCACGGTATATGGATCTGCGCGGCAGGGGTCTGACTGCGGCAACTGGCGTCATCGCGCCTTCGGGGACAGGCGGGACTGCCGCATCCCCCTGCCGCTCTGGCGTCCTCGGACGGTGGCTAGTCGTCGCAACGGGCGTCCATCGCCCAGAAAGGGAAGGTAGGCGCCCGAGGCGCGACCTCCTGCAGCCGGAGCTGGACGCTCCGTGGGGGAGAGGGACAAGAGAGAAGGTAGGCGGCGAGTTCCGTGCCATCCGCCTTCGCCCCGGACGCCACTTCCTCGACCGTACCACCTGGCATCGGGCGCTACGAGCGTCGAGTCCAACCTAGTGCCCCAACAAGGTCGCAAACTGCGGCGACTCATCCGCTCATGCGGCCCGCTCGACACTGACTCGCAGCGGGATCATTATGGAGGAGGAGCTGGGCGGTTGACGCCGAGGGGGAGAGAGCACAGGCCGCCTGGCCCCCGCTACGTCCGAAACGACCACAAGGCAGCGGCGCGAGCGAGGCTTAGGCTCGAGTCGGGCCGGGGTCGTGGGAAGCGTCCTAGGCGTTCGGCTCGCCGCCCGGCCTCCCTCTAACTTCAAGCGCTAGAGTTTGCCGTATGGCATCGCTGGCGAAACGGCTGTGGGTGTGGGTTCGAGGGCCGCGCGCAGGGCGCCCCTTCTACCCGGCGATGGCCCCAGGACACGGTGGGAGCGGCAGCGCGAGCTACTGGGCTCGGCTAAGCATCCCGCCGACGAGCTCCCGTCTGGCGATGTGATGAGACGGCTGCCACCCTCGGGTCGATAAGCGTCCTAGGCGTTCGGCTCGCCGCCCGGCCCCTCTCGATAGGCACGGGCAGTCGAATTCAGTTCGCTCGGATACACGCCCCGCGCGGTGCGGCCGAGGCCATCCCACGCCACAGGAGAGCGGGAAGAACGCACTCGTAAGCCCAGCCTCCGCTTGTAACTTGGAGCACTACCGTCTACCCTCGTACCGTTCGAGCAGCGGCGAAGGGAGAAGCGTGAAGCGTGTTCTCGGTCTTGCGACGTTCGGAGCTGCGGCGGTGTTCTCACTTGCGGGGACGGCGGTCGGGAGCAACGGCGGCACGGCTAACGCGAAGGCGAGCTGTCAAGGCGTCTTGGTGTCCAACGCAACCCCGAAGTTCTCGCACGTCATCCAAAACGACATCCGGACGACCCCGGGGCTCGAAGGCCCAGGCATCGGATCAATCGTGAGCGGCGTCGCCTCGGGGCCGCATCAGGGCAGCGTCGAGCCCTGCCTTCCTGCTGAGTAGCGGAGCGCCGTTACGGTCCGAGGCGGCCATTAGGACGTGCCCCCTCGGGCGCCGCCTGAACGCGGGCCGGGTCGCGGGAAGCGTCCTAGGCGTTCGGCTCGCTGCCCGGCCCCTTCACTCCTTCTCGCTCGTGTGTTCTAGAGTCGCCTGACGGTGACGGAACCGACCAGCGGAGATACGCCCGAGAAGACGCCAGCGTCGTCAGCCCCGCCTCCCCAGGAGGCGACCGCAGACCTGACGAAAGTCAGCGGATGAGCGGAAGGCGAGCCTCGACCGGACGCTTGCCGACCGTGGCGCCCAAGGATGGCGGATTGAGACTCGAAGCGACTTCCAGGCGACGATCGCGACCGGCAACCGGATCAATCACGTTCTCCATCTGATCCTGACGATCGTCACAGCCGGCCTCTGGGGGATCGTCTGGATCATCCTCGCGATTACCGGCGGCATCAAGCGGCGCATGATCACGGTCGACGAGTACGGGAACATCGTCGATCGGAAGATCTGAGCCCAGGCGTTCGGCTCGCCGCCCGGCCCGTCACCGCAGTAAGCTAAGTGGACCAGTTTGGCGGGGAAGAGGGGCGGTCTGGAATGGCTGAACAGGCTGTATGGCACCTCAAGCGCGTCACGCTGGCGATTCCCGTTCCGTCCGTCGCTGCGATTCGGGCGCGGGCCTGGATGATCGGCCCGCCGCTCCTGCTAGGGCTGCTGGCAGCCCTGATCGCAACCCAGGTTCAGGCACGGGCCTGGCGCGGTCAAGCCGAGGTCTCGTTCGCTGTGGCAACCCCCGCCGAGCCGGGCCTCCAGCCAACGATTGACCCGATGGTGAGGTTCCTGGACGTGCAGGCGAGGCTCGCGCCCGCTCACCCGCCCTTGCTGAGCGCGTAGTGGGCGTGACTCAGGTTCCGGGTCTCACGCAAGCGCAGTTCTTGCGCCACTCCAGCGCGAGGCCCAAGACGGAACGTGACGTTGCCCGTATTAACAAGGGATTCCGCCCGCTCCAGGCACAGATTGCCCTACTCCGCGCTCAGGGCAGAGGCAGCTCTCCTTTCTATGACACGCTGGTTCAGCACGGGCTTAACCTGGAGATGAACCGAAAATTGCTGGCGGGGGAGGCGCGCGTGCTGCAACCAGCCGACGGTGCATCCTCGTTCCGCCCGCACGCTCTCCGCAACGGCATCCTCGGCGGCTTCCTTGGCGCGTTGCTCGGGATCGCTCTTGTAGTGGCCACCGTTTGGTCAAAGAAGAGCCGCTCGCCGACTGGATAGCGCCCAGGCGTTCGGCTCGCGCCCGGCCCCGTGTCATATGCTCGCCCTGCCGTTCGACCCCTAACCGACAACGGGAGGGAAGACCGATGGCATTCACCTTGAAGCTCGTGCAGGAAGACGGGGCACCCGCCGACCCGCCGTCACTGAGCACGGCCGTACCGACCTGGCACTCCGGCGACACCATCCCTCTAGGCCGAGACAAGATCCTCCGCGTCATCGTCACCCGGCCTGGGCGGGAGCCCGACGAAGACCCGGTGCTAGTGGTGGAGACCGCCTAGAGCGCGCGCCAGTTGCGCGCCAGTGAGCGCCAGATTCCAGCGGTCTTGAGCGGTTTCCAGCGGCGAACGAGACGCGGGGCCAGAGACACCGAAACCCGCCTAGTGAAGCGGGCTTCGGCTCAACCATCACCACAGGGGCGGCAGGACTCGAACCTGCAACCCCCGGTTTTGGAGACCGGTGCTCTGCCAATTGAGCTACGCCCCTAGAGGTTGCGGCAGCGATTGTAGCCGCGCCCCTTCTAGAGTCTCGGCGTGGCTCCCCCTCCGCCACGGCCTGCGCTCGGTGCGCTCTTCCTCGTGCTCGGGATCGCCTTCGTGGGCATCGCCGCCGCGGCCGCCGAAGCCGTCGACACGGATCGCGGGCTCGTCGTCGTCGCGATCGCGGCGGGCGCCATCGCGCTCTGGCTCCTCAGCCTCGCGCTGCGCAATCTGAGGAGATAACCGCGCCAAGCCGTATTCTCTAATCGTGGCGGTTGACGAGACCCAGGCCCTCTGGCGTGATTACACGAAGAACAAGGACCAGGCGGCTCGGGACCGACTGATCCTCACGTACGCGCCTCTCGTCAAATACGTGGCGGGCAGGCTCGGCAGCGGGCTTCCCGCGCACGTGGATGAGAACGACCTCGTCTCCTACGGCCTGCTCGGCCTGATCGGCGCCATCGAGCGCTTCGACCCCGACCGCGACATCAAGTTCGAGACCTATGCCATCGCCCGCATCAAGGGCTCGATCATCGACGAGCTTCGCGCAATGGACTGGGTGCCGCGCTCGGTTCGCTCGCGCGCCCGAGACATCGAGCGTGCGATCGGGGAGCTCGAGCGCAAGCTCCACCGCGCCCCCAGCGACGAGGAGATCGCGGAGAAGCTCGGCGTCTCGACCGACGACCTGAACGACAGCCTCACCGAGATCGGGCGTTCCTCGATCGCCGCGCTCGACGAGCTCTGGACCGTCTCTTCCGGCGGCGGCGACCAAGTCGCCCTGATCGACACGATCGAGGACACGCAAGGCCCGGAGCCGCAGTCCGAGCTGGCCCAGACCGAGCTCAAGGAAGCACTCGGCGAGGCGATCGCCCGCCTCCCGGAGCGCGAGAAGCTCGTGGTCACGCTCTACTACTACGAGGAGCTGACTCTCCGCGAGATCGGCGAGGTGCTGGGCGTGACCGAGTCGCGCGTGTCGCAGCTGCACACGAAGGCGATCCTCCGCTTGAAGGCCCGACTGGCCGGCTCTCCGGCCCGCGAACCGCTCGGCCGGTAGCCTTCCTTGACACTCCGCGGGCTGACGTTCAACGTTCAGGCCGTCCGTGGATTGCGAAAGCGGGTATGCGGTTCCGTGAGAGGAGAGCCATGAGCGACAAATCTCGCTGTCCGATGTCCTCGCAGCCAGAGAGTCGTGGGGTCGAAAACGAGAAAGGACGGGGTTACGTGAAATACCGTAGAGCTCTAGTCATGGTGGGGTTGGTCGGCGCCGTCGCGCTGATCGCCTCACTCGCCGCCGCCACGGTGGGGAACGCCCGCCTGACGATGGCCAACGCCCAGCCGATGGTGACCAAACAGTCGGCTGCGATACCGGCGCCGAGGGTGCCGAACGCCGCCAAGCTGAGGGCGAAGTACAAGGGTCTGACGCTCACGTTCGTGGGGGACAACGCCGTCGGCGGCAGCCACGTGCGCGACCTTGCGCTCGCGAAGCGTTTCACCAGGGACACCGGGATCAAGATCAAGGTCCTGCCGCACCCTGAGAAGTCCGACGAGTCCTACTCACAGCTGGCGAGGAACTTCTCCTCGCACTCGTCGGCGTTCGACGTCGTGATGATGGACGTCGTCTGGCCGGGCGCCTTCGCGCCGTACCTAGTCAACCTGAAGCCGACGCTCGGCAAGCAGGCCAAGCTGCACGCGCAGGGGATCGTCCAGAACGACACCGTCGGCGGCAAGCTCATCGCCATGCCGTGGTTCGGCGACTTCGGGATCCTCTACTACCGCACCGACCTGCTGAAGAAGTACGGCTACAAGAGCCCGCCGAAGACCTGGACTCAGCTCGGCGCGATGGCGAAGAAGATCCAGGCCGGCGAGCGCGCGGCGAACCCGAACTTCGCCGGCTTCGTCTACCAGGGCAACTCCTACGAGGGACTGACGTGTGACTCCCTCGAGTGGATCGCCTCGGTCGGGGGCGGCCACTTCATCGATGGCGGCAAGGCCTCGATCAACAACTCGAAGGCGGCCGCTGTGCTCAACCTGCAGCGCAGCTGGGTCGGCAACATTGCACCGCGCGGCGTCACCTCGTACACCGAGGAGGAGGCACGGATCCCGTTCACCAACGGGAATGCCGCGTTCATGCGCAACTGGCCGTACGCCTATTCGTCCAGCGTGGCTGCGGGCTCGAAGATCAAGGGCAAGTTCAGCGTGACCGTGCTGCCCCACGGCCCAAGTGGCAAGTCCGTCGGCACCGTCGGCGGGTGGCAGCTCGGCGTCTCGAAGTACTCGAAGCACAAGCCTGCTGCGATCGAGTTCGTCCGCTACATGACGAGCCCGGCCGTCGAGCGCTTCAACGCGATCACCAACAGCAACGTCCCGACGATTCCGGCAGTCGCGAAGGACAAGGCGGTTCGGCGGACCAACCCGTATCTCAAGCCCGAGATCGCCACCGTCACCCGCGTGACGCGGCCCTCGCGGTTCCTCAAGGGCCAGTACAACGCTGGCTCGAAGATCATCTACCAGGGGATCAACCAGATCCTGAACGGCCAGGACGCGAAGAACGTCCTTCCGGGGATCCAGTCCCGGTTGAACCGCCTGCTGAGGTAACGCATCTCGACGCAGCGGGAAGGGTGGGGGCTTAGGCTCCCACCCTTCCCCTGACCCGAAGCGAGGACGATGAGCCCGAGCCCAGAGGCCAGCAGCGTCGCCCGGCCGTCGAGACGGCGCCGGTCCGCCCTTCAGCGGAAGCAGACACGCCTTGCCTGGCTCATGCTCCTGCCCGCATTGGCGGCGGTCGGCTTCGTCGCGCTCTACCCGCTCGGGCAGACGATCTACTACAGCTTCACCGACCAGCAGTTTCTCGCCGGGATCGAACCGACCAAGTGGGTCGGGCTGGAGAACTACAAGGACCTGATCCACGACACGCTCTTCCGCGACGCGGTCGTGCTGACGGTGAAGTTCACGGTGATAACGGTCGCGTTCGAGTTCGTGCTCGGGATGATCATCGCGCTCGTGGTGAACTCGGGCTTCAAGGGCCGCGGCGTGATGCGGGCGATGATGCTGGTGCCCTGGGCGATCCCTACCGTCGTCTCGGCCAAGATGTGGCAGTGGATGTACAACGACCTCTACGGCGTCATCAACGACGCGGGCGTCCGGCTCCACCTCCTCTCGCACAACGTCGCCTGGATCTCCCAACCGAACACCGCGCTCGGCGCGGCCGCCGCCTCCGACATCTGGAAGACGACGCCGTTCGTCGCCCTGCTGCTCCTCGCTGGCCTGCAGGTCATCCCCACGGAGTTGTACGAAGCCGCGAGGGTGGACGGCGCAAGCGCCTGGCAGCAGTTCTGGCGGATCACGATGCCGCTGCTGAGGCCTGCGATCCTCGTCGCGCTCATCTTCCGCACCCTTGACGCGCTCCGCATCTTCGACGTCTTCAACGTCTTCTTCGGGAATCGGCCGGACACGCAGACGATGGCCATCTTCGCTCAGGACACGATCGTCGGCACCGGTGATGTCGGGTACGGCTCGGCTGCCTGCGTGGCGATCTTCCTGATCATCGGCCTCTTCACCGTCATCTACGTGACCTTCATGCGGGTGGAGCAGCAGTGACTGCGGCCGCCGAAGCGACTGCGGAAGCCCGCGGCGCCGCGAGGGTACGGGTGCGCAAGCCGCTGCGGAAGCGGCTGGCCCGGCTGCCCTTCTACCTGTTGATCGCCGCGATCTTCGTGTACACGATCTTCCCGTTCTACTGGGCGATCCGCTCGTCGATCACCCCTGACGGTGACCTGTTCGCCACGCCCCTCCAATACTTCCCGAACAGCCCGACGTTCGCGCATTACCGGGAGGTGCTCAGCAGCGGCGACTTCCAGCGCGCGCTGCTGAACTCGACGATCGTCGCCGGCTCGGTGACATTGATCTCGCTCGTGCTTGGAGCCGTGGCGAGCTACGCGCTTGGCCGCTTCCGCTTCCGCGGACGTGCCTTCGCCATGTACCTGATGCTCTCGATGACGATCTTCCCGCAGATCGCGATCCTGGGCGCGCTCTTCACGTTGATCAACGACTTCGGGCTCTTCAACACCCTGGCTGCGCTGATCTTCAGCGATCTGATCCTCACGCTGCCCTTCACCGTCTGGGTGCTCACGAGCTTCATGGCCGCCTTGCCGAAGGATCTCGAGGAGGCGGCCTACGTCGACGGCGCCACGCCTCTGCAGGTCTTCTACAAGGTGCTGCTGCCGCTGATCGCCCCGGGTCTCGTCACCACGGGCTTGCTGGCATTCATCACCGCCTGGAACGAGTACCTGTACGCGCTCTCGTTCACCCAGGATCCCCAGCACCACACAGTGACGGTGGCGATCACTTCCTTCACCGCGGGCAAAGGCCTCACCTTCGAGCAGCCGTGGGGGCAGATCATGGCCGCCACGGTCGTCGTCACGGTCCCGTTGATCGTGTTGACGCTGATCCTGCAGCGCAGGATCCTGGCCGGCCTGACCGCCGGGGCCGTGAAAGGCTAAATCGCGGCGGTCGTTTCAGGGTCGAAGAAGTAGAGGCGGCTCGTGTCGACAGCGAGCTCGATCTCCGCGCCTTCGGCGATGCGTGTTCGCGGGCTGACCCGGGCCACCATGCGCGTCTGCCCGGCTTCGAGCGTCGGGTCGGCGCCGATGCCCTCGGCCCTGGCCGCTTCGGTGACCACGCCGGCCGCGGAGACGGTGAAGTGGACGAGTACCTCCGAGCCGAGCGGCTCGATCAGGTCGCAGGTCGTCTTGAGGCGGCGCTGGGTCGGCGTGTCAGGCGCGAGCGCAGCGTCCTCGAAGTCCTCGGGTCGGATCCCCAGCTGGACCTTCTTCCCGATGTACCCCTCGAGGCCGGAGTGTCTCGAGGCGAGCGTGGAGTCGATCGGCAACCGGTGTCCGCCGAAGGCGACCTGGAGGTCGCCGTCGACCCGCTCGAGCTCTGCCTCGACCAGGTTGATCGACGGCGAGCCGATGAACCCCGCGACGAACTGGTTGACCGGGCTGTCGTAGAGCACCTGGGGTGTGTCCACCTGCTGGAGATGGCCGTCCCGCATGACCGCGACGCGGTCGCCGAGGGTCATCGCCTCGACCTGGTCGTGGGTCACGTACAAGGTGGTCACGCCAACGCGGCGCTGGAGCGTGTGGATCTCCGCGCGCATCTGGACGCGCAACTTGGCGTCGAGATTCGAGAGCGGCTCGTCCATCAGGAATGCCTGCGGCTCGCGCACGATCGCGCGCCCCATCGCCACCCGCTGGCGCTGGCCGCCCGAGAGCGCGCGGGGCTTCCGCTTGAGGAACTCCTCGATCTCGAGCGTCTCGGCCGCCTCGCGGACCCGTTCTCTGACCTGGGCCTTCGGCAGCTTGCGCAGCTTCAGTCCGAAGGCGAGGTTCTGCTCGACGGTCATGTGCGGGTAGAGCGCGTAGTTCTGGAAGACCATCGCGATGTCGCGGTCCTTCGGCGAGAGGTCGTTGACGACCCGCTCGCCGATCCGGATCTCGCCGTCGCTGATCTCCTCGAGCCCGGCGAGCATGCGCAGGGCAGTGGTCTTGCCGCACCCCGAGGGGCCGACCACGACCATCAGCTCGCCGTCCTCGATCGCGAGATCCAGGTCGTAGACGGCCTGGGTCCCATCGTCGTAGACCTTCGAGACGGATTCGAACTCGATCTCTGCCACGACGCCTAGTTTCTCACGATTGCGCCTGCATGCGCAGGCAATCCCTCGCCGTTGTGGGTCGCGAGCACGAGCTCGCCCCGCGGCCGTGACCGCGGCTCCGAGGTCGTGTTGACGGTGACGACGTGGTCGCCGCGCTCGTAGGCGACCACGCCCGGCTCCGCGTCGAGCAGCCGGAAGCCCTCACCCAGCCCGCGGCGAAGCTCAATCAGCCGCCGGTACAGGGTCAGCAGCGAGCCCGGGTCGTTCCGCTGCGCCTCGACGCTTCGTTGCTGAGGATCGACCGGGGGCAGCCACGGCTTTCCGGTTGTGAAGCCGCCGGCCGGGCCGGAGTCCCACTGCATGGGGTGGCGCATCCCGTCGCGGCCGGCCCGGTCGAAGGGTGGGTCGCCGCCAGGGCCGTTGGCGAGGCCGATCTCGTCGCCCTGGTAGACGAAGGCGGCGCCGGGCAGCGTCAGCAGGAGCAGCGCGGCGGCGCGGAGATTCTCGGGACCGACGCGCGTCGCGAGCCGGTCGAAGTCGTGGTTCGACATCACCCAGGCGACCCGCCCGAGCTCCGCCGCCGGCTCGATCGCTGCGCGCAGGCGCTCTGCATTCCAGGGCGAGAAGAGGAACTCAAAGGCGAAGACGAGGTCGAGCGCCTCGAGGTAGCGCGGGTACTCGCTCACCGGCCGGAAGACCTCGCCTACTAGGAGCGCGTCGCCGGCGGCCTGGCGGATCGCCTTCAACGCGGCCACGACCTCCGGACGGTTCCCGGAGTGGAGCAATTCGAGCTTCGCCGCGTCCTCGTGCAGCGGCAGCGGGAAAGGCTTGATCGCCGGCGGGTCGTCGCGGAGCTGTTCGTCCTTGACCAGCCGGTCGATCGCATCCAGCCGGAAACCGTCGGCGCCGCGATCGCGCCAGAAGCGCACGACTCCCTGCACCGCCTCCACGACCTCCGGATTGCGCCAGTCGAGGTCGGGCTGCTCCGGGTAGAAGGAGTGCATGTACCAGCGGCCGCTGCGCTCGTCCCGGCTCCAGGCGGGCCCATCGAAGGCGGAGACCCAGTTGTTGGGGGGCCCCTCGACGGGCGACCAGATGTACCAGTCCGGGTTCTCCCGAAACCAGGGGTGCTCGATCGACGTGTGGCTCGGGATCAGGTCGAGCAGGACGCGGAGCCCGCGCTCGTGCGCCGCCGCGACGAGCCGGTCGAAGTCGTCGAGCGAACCGAGCTGCGGGTCGACGGCCGTGTAGTCCGAGACGTCGTAGCCGAAGTCGGCGAGCGGCGACGGGTACATCGGCGAGAGCCAGAAGGCGTCGACGCCTAGCCAGACGAGGTAGTCGAGCCGCTCGGCGATCCCACGCAGGTCGCCGACGCCGTCCCCATCGGCATCCTGGAAGGAGCGAGGATAGATCTGATACACGACTGCGTCGCGCCACCACATGGCGCGGGCAGAATAGAGGCGTCCCGGGGGTAAGATCGAGAAAGCCGAGTCCCCGTCCGAGGAGGAGCTTCCCCAGATGTCCACCGAGCCCGGAAAGATCCGCAACGTCGCCGTCACCGGCCACCGCGGGACGGGCAAGACCTCGCTCGTGGAGGCGATGCTCTACCAGGCCGGCGCGATCAACCGGCTCGGCAACGTCGAGCAGGGAACGACCACCTCCGACTGGGACGAGGACGAGCAGCGACGGCAGATGTCACTCGCTTCCTCGCTCTGCCACCTCGAGTGGCAGGGCCGCAAGATCAACCTGATCGACGCGCCCGGCGACGCGGGCTTCTCGGGCGACACGATCGCCGCGCTGCGGGTGGTCGAGGGTGCGCTGATCGCCGCGAGCGCCGTGATGGGCGTCGAGGTGCAGACGACCCGGGTCTGGGAGCGCGCGGAGCAACTCGAGCTCCCGCGTCTCGTCTTCGTGAACATGCTCGATCGCGAGCGCGCCGACTTCTACCGCGCCCTCGACCACTTCCGCTCGCAGCTCTCGGAGCGCTGTGTGGCGATCCACCTCCCGATCGGGAGCGAGCACGAGCTGACCGGGATCGTCGATCTCCTGCACATGACCGCCTACACCAGCCCGGAAGGCGAGCGCGAGGCCGCGGCCGGCGAGATTCCCGCCGAGCTCGCCGATGAGGTCGAGCGCCACCGCACGCGGCTGCTCGACTCGGTCGTCGAGACCGACGAGGGCCTGATGGAGCGCTACCTCGAGGGCGAGGAGCTCGGCACCGAGGAGGTGGCGAAAGCGCTCAAGGACGCGGTCACGCGGGGCGAGCTGTTCCCGGTCGCCTGCGGGGTGGCGACGAAGAACCTCGGCACCACCGCGCTGCTGGACCTGCTCGTCGAAGGCGTCCCTTCGCCCGCGAAGCGCCCGCCCGCGATCGACGTGGACGGCGCCGGCACTGCGGCCTTCGTCTTCAAGACGGTCGCCGACCCCTTTGCCGGCCGCATCAACCTCTTCCGCGTCCTCTCCGGCACGCTCGGATCCGACTCGACCGTCGTCAACTCGCGCAACCGCAGCAAGGAACGCGTCGGTCAGCTGCTCGTGCTTCAGGGCAAGGACCACGAGCAGGCAAAGGAGTTCGGGCCGGGCGACATCGGCGCCGTCGCCAAGCTCAAGGAGACGACCACCGGAGATCTGCTGCTCGACTCCGAGCACGAGATCGAGCCGCCGCAGCTCAACTTCCCGGAGCCGGTGATGAGCTTCGCCGTGACGCCGAAGGCCAAAGGCGACGAGGAGAAGGTCGCGAGCTCGTTGCGCCGCCTCGCCGAGGAGGATCCGACGCTCGTCCTGCGGCGCGACCCGCAGACGGGCGACCAGCTCCTCTCCGGGATGAGCCAGATCCACGTCGAGGTGGCGGTCGACCGGCTCAAGCGGCGCTTCGGGGTGGACGTCGAGCTGCACCAGCCGCACGTGCCCTACCTCGAGACGATCCGCAAGGAGTCGCGTGCGCGACACCGCTACAAGAAGCAGACGGGCGGGCGCGGCCAGTTCGGCGACTGCGAGATCGTGCTGGAGCCGCTGCCCGAGCGCGAGGGCTACGAGTTCGTCGACGAGATCGTCGGCGGGGTCATCCAGCAGGGCTTCCGGCCCGCGGTCGACAAAGGGATCCAGGAGGCGATGCAGCACGGCGAGCTCGCGGGGGCCCCGGTGGAAGGAGTCAGAGTGCGGCTCGTGGACGGCCAGCAGCACTCGGTCGATTCCTCCGAGATGGCCTTCAAGATCGCCGGCTCGATGGCCTTCAAGGACGCCTATGCAAAGGCCGACCCGGTGCTGCTCGAGCCGATCATGGAGCTCGAGGTGAGTGTGCCCGACGAGGCCGTCGGAGCCGTCAACGGCGATCTCAACTCGCGCCGAGGACGACTGCAGGGCATGGAGCCGCGCGGCGGGATGACCTCGATCAAGGTCGAGGTGCCGATGGCCGAGATCCTCACCTACGCGCAGGCACTGACCTCTTTGACGGGCGGACGAGGCGACTACCACATGCATTTCCTCCGTTACGAGGAGGTCCCAACGCATATCGCCCAGAAGATCATCGACGAGACCAAGGCCGAGCTCGAGGAGGCTAAGGTGTGAGGGCTATGGGCATCTCCCGCGAGGTCGTGAGGGCGACGCGCACATGTGCCATCTGCGAGCGGACACTGCTCGTCGGCGAGCGCGCGGTGCGCTACTCGCCCGACGGCGAGAACTTCGTGGACGTCTGCCCGCTCTGCCAGGAGATCGCCCTGGACCACGGCTGGCTGAAGGAAGGGAGCCCCATGAGCCCGGTTATGGCAGAGCCGCGGCGCAAGCGGCTCGGCGGCCTGGGTGCCCTGTTCGAGTCGCGCAAGCCGAACGTGGAGCCGGTCGTGGACGAGCCGATCCTGCGCAGGCTCTCCGAGCCCGAGCTCGCGATGGTGGAAGCGGCCGACCTGTTCAACGAGAGCGCCTTTCGGCGCACGATCTCCGGCATCGCCAAGAGCCTGGGCTCACCGAAGGCCTCGATCGTGCCGCTCTCTGGAACCAACAGCGAGGTCGTCCTCACGGTCGCGTGGGACATCTCGTGGTACCAGTACCGGATCACCCCGGACTCCGGCCAGCCCGTCCGCTTGGCCGAGCGCGGGCACGACCCGCATGATCTCGAGACGCTCTTCACCGGGTGGAACGCGCGCCTGACCCAGGACGGCCGTATCGCGCCTGACATCTCGCCTGTCTAGCCCTCGCGTCCCTGGCCCGCGGAGGCTCCCGCCGGGCGCAGCCCGGCTCCGCCCCCGGCCTCGAGCCGCTGCCCCAACTCCGGCCAGGAGGCCGTGCTCCATGCACTGGCCCCTGCCCTTCGTTGACCCAGCGACTCGCCAGGAACCCAAGGTGGCGCCAACCCCGGCCGTCCATACAATCCGATTCACCATGATCTATTGCGTCATTCCGCGCGAGCTCGAGGACGAGCTCTACGACAAGATGGTCGAGTACTACAAAGACAACCCGCACGTGACCGTCATCGTCGATCGCCGCGAGGGTGAGGACCGGCGCGCCGGGCGCGCCAAGGGCGGCAAGCGTGAGATCCGCGACCGCCGCAGGGCCCGCGCCACGGGCACGTTTCCCAGCACCGATCCGCCTGACGACGCTAGCTAGAATCGCCGCGTGGCGACGGCGGCGACCAAGACGTTCAAGAACTTCATCGGCGGCGAGTGGGTCGACGCCGCCTCGGGCAAGACCTTCGAGACGACGAGCCCCGCCACGGGCGAGCTGCTTGGCACCTTCCCGCGCTCGAGCGCCGAGGACGTCGACCACGCGGTCGAGGCCGCCGTGGCCGCCTACGCGGACTGGCGTCTGACCCCGGCGCCGAAGCGGGGCGAGATCCTCTTCCGTTTCGGCCAGCTTCTCGCCGAACGCAAGGACGAGGTCGCCGAGCTGATGGCGCGCGAGATGGGCAAGGTCGTCCCCGAGGCCGCCGGCGACGTCCAGGAAGCGATCGACATGAGCTTCTACATGGGCGGCGAGGGGCGGCGGCTATTCGGCCAGACGACGCCGTCGGAGCTGCGCGACAAGTTCAACATGAGCGTGCGCCAGCCCATCGGAGTCGTCGGCGTGATCACACCCTGGAACTTCCCGATCGCGATCCCCTCCTGGAAGATCGCGCCCGCGCTTGTCTGCGGCAACACCGTCGTCTTCAAGCCAGCGACCGACACGCCGCTCCTGGGCGAGCGCTTCGTCGAGCTGCTCGCCGAGGCGGGCGTCCCGGCCGGGGTCGTCAACGTCGTGCACGGCGGCGGGGGAGAGGTCGGTGACCGGCTCGTGCGTCACCCCGACGTTCCCGTGATCACGCTCACCGGCTCCAGGGAGACCGGCGTCGAGGTGCTGCGCAACGCGGCCGAGAACCTCAAGCACGTGCACCTCGAGCTCGGTGGCAAGAACGCGATCATCGTCCTCGACGACGCCTACCTCGATCTCGCCGTAGAGGGAATCGTCTGGTCGGCGTTCGGCACCTCGGGCCAGCGCTGCACCGCGGCCTCGCGCGTGATCGTCCAGGAGGGTGTCTACGGCGAGCTCCAGAAGCGGCTCGTCGCCGCCGCGGAGAAGCTGCGCCTCGGCGCCGGCTGGGAAGAGGGCGTCGACGTCGGCCCCGTGATCAACAAGCGCGCGCTCGAGAAGATCCACTCCTACACGGAGATCGGTGTGGACGAGGGCGCGAAGCTGCTGACCGGCGGCGAGGTCGCGGAGGGCAACGGCCTGAGCGAGGGCTTTTTCTACCGGCCGACGATCTTCGGCGACGTCGACCCGCAGATGCGCGTCGCCCAGGAAGAGATCTTCGGACCGACGACGGCGCTCATCCCCGTGCGCGACGTGGACGAGGCGATCCGGGTCTCGAACGGAATCGAGTTCGGCCTCTCGTCCTCGATCTTCACGCGTGACGTGAACACGGCCTTCCGCGCGATGCGCGACCTCGAGGCGGGGATCACGTACATCAACGCCGGCACGATCGGCGCCGAGGTGCACCTTCCCTTCGGCGGCACCAAGGGCACGGGCAACGGCCACCGCGAGGCGGGCCAGGCCGCTCTGGATGTTTTCACCGAGTGGAAGTCGATCTACGTGGACTACTCGGGCAAGCTCCAGAAGGCGCAAATCGATACCGAACCCTGACGGCTACCCCAGCCGGTCTAGGTAGCCCCTTTCGCAGGAGAGCGCGTCCAGCCGTCTATGGTGGCACCCGTGAACCGCAAGCTCGTCGTCTTCGTGCCCCGTGAGGCGCTCAACAGCGTCCGCGAGGCGCTCTTCGCCGCGGGCGCGGGCCGGATCGGCGACTACCAGCACTGCTCCTGGTACGGGGAGGGCACAGGCACGTTCCTCGGTGGAGCATCGACCTCACCGAATGTAGGGCGGGCGGGGAAGGAGGAGCGGGTCGCAGAGTTGCGCCTCGAGACGGTCTATCCCGCCGAGCTCGAGGTCGAAGTCGTCCGGGCCCTGCGGCAGGCGCACCCCTACGAAGAGCCGGCCTTCGACCTCTACGAGCTGCTCGAACGGCCGGAGCCGAGCTGAAGGCGAAGCTCTCGACCGACGGCGGCTCCCGCGGCAACCCCGGCCCCGCCGCCTACGGCTACGTGCTCGAGACCGAGGACGGCACGGTGCTCGACGCGCGCGGCGAGACGATCGGCGTGGCCACGAACAACGTCGCCGAGTACAGCGGCCTGATCGCCGGGTTGGAGTCGGCGATCCAGCGTGGCGTGACCGAGCTCGAGGTGGTTTCGGACTCCGAGCTGCTCGTCAAGCAGATGCGTGGCGAGTACAAGGTCAAGAACGAGGCACTGCGAGAGCTCGTCGCTGAGGCCGAGGCGCTGGCACGCAGGCTCGGGAAGGTGGCGTACACCGCCGTCCGACGCGAGCACAACGAGCTGGCCGACAGTCTCGTCAACGAGGCGCTGGATTCGGCCGCATGAGGTCGCGGCTATACTTTCCCCGCTCGCGGATGTAGCTCAGTTGGCTAGAGCGTCTGCTTGCCATGCAGAAGGTCGTGGGTTCGAATCCCATCATCCGCTCCTCGAAAACGCCCCGCAAATGGGGCGTTTTTGCCGCCAGGAGTTGCGCCGCAGAGGAGGGCCTGGGGCAGGGTTTGGGGCAGGTTTGTTCCCGCCGGCACTCAGAGGAGGCGACATCGGAGCCAGCCGTGCAGCTGCAGAGCGGCACGTTCAGATTCATCCAGCTCCACCATGTGAGGTGAAACGTGCCCGTCCGCGGAACGGGATACGTTACGCTCGAAGCTCGCGCCGGCCGAACCGGAATCAGTGGCGGCGACGGTTCAGAGGCTGCACTCGACGCCCCTCCTCCAAGCCGGTGCGGTGACACCCGTTCGGGTGGCGGGCTTCTCGGGGAAGACCTTCGACGCTACCGTCGTCGGCATCAGCAGCGAACGCGGCACCTCTGAACGAATCGGCTGGGTATCTGGGTGTTGCCGGCGCCGCCTTTCTCATCACCCCGCCGAAGCGGCCTGCATTCGACCGAGTCTGGCCAGAAGCTCGAACGAATCGTCGAGAGGACTCGAAGCTCGGGCGGCGCACGCCCCCAATGAGACCGATCGACGACCGCAGGGACTCGGCTCGGCGGATGGGACCTAGTTTTAGCGGAACCCCGCGCCTCAGAGGGAGGATGTCCCGTTCGTCGTGGAACTTCGCGACGGCGGTCCCGGGTGGAAGGTCAGACGGTGACGAGAATAGCGGCCTCCTCGGTGGGGGACGGGATGGGTGCTTCGCCGAGGTCACGTTCGATCGCGACGGCGAGCATGCAACAGCCCACCGGTACCACGGGAACGCTCATCGCGGCGCTGCGTCCTGAAGCTCGGCGAGTCGCGTCTGCGCGCGCTGCGCCGAGACGCGGTTGCCCTTGCGCTCGTAGCGCGCGAGCGCCTGCTCGAGCGCCTCGGTTGCTTCCTTGGGGCGGCCGGCGAGCGACAGCACCTCGGCGAGGTCGACGTAGACGTTGCCTTGCGAGTCGAGCATGTCGGTCTCCTCGCCCATCGCGACCGCCTCGCTCGCGAGCCGTTCCGCCTCGGCGTGCTCGCCGCGGCGCGCGAGCACCTTCGCCCTGACCTGCCGCCAGAGCATCTGCGTGATCACGTCGTCGCTCGCGCCGAGCTCCGCCGAGCGGCCGGCCCAGGCCTCTGCTTCCTCGAGTCGGTCAAGCGCGTAGAGCACGTGCGCGAGCCTCCCGGCCGCGGTCGAGAGATAGCCCTTTTCCCCCAGCTCGTCGAGCAGCCTGCACCCTTCTTCCCCGAGCTCGGCGGCGGCCGCGGGATCGCCGGCCCAGAGCTCGACATCGACGGACTCGATGCCGGTCGTCACCGCGAGCATGATTCCCCCGCCGCGCTCGGCCTGCTCCGCACGGGCTTCGGTGAGGATCGCGCGCGCCTCGTCGAAACGACCGAGCATCGCCAGCGCCCCGGCCCGGTTCGAACGGAGCAAGAGATCCCGCCCTGCGCGTGGCTCGTTCTCGTCGAGCCACGCGAGCACATCCGACACTGGGGTCGTGCCGTAGAAGCGACAAGCAGAACGCCACCCCAAGAAGTGCTGTAGGAGGCCCGCCTGGCGGGCGTGGGCGGCGGCCCGCTCATATGCCTCCAGGCTTGCGTCCATCTGCCCGCGCTGGAACGCCACCTCCCCGAGCGCGTGGCAGGCAGCGTGGAGAGCGAGGTGGTCGCCCGCGGCCTGGAACACGGGCAACGCCTCCTCGGCGAGGACGGCCAGCTTCTCGGTCGCGTCCTCCGGATCGAGGGACGTGCGGATCAGGCCTGCCTGGATCCTCCCGCACAGCTCACCGACGTGGTCGCCCGCAGCCGAGGCCCTTTCGGCGAAGGAATCCGCGCGCCCGAGCGCCTCGCCGCCCTTGCCTCCCCAGAACAGGGCCTCGACGAGGTCGACCTCGAGGGCGAGGTCGACCTCGGCCGGCGGTACGAGCGCGGCGGCGCGCTCGAGCAGGCTCACGGCGGCGCTGTAGTCCGCCCGGAACTGCGCGCGCCGGCCGGCGGCGGTCAGGCGGCGCCGCGCCGCCGCTGCCAGCGCCTCGTCGGAGGGCAGCCCGAGCTCGGCGCGGTAGCGGCAGACCTGCTCGAGGTGGTAGCCGAGGATCTCGTCCAGCTCGACGAGCTCGGCGCCGTGCTCCTCCAGCCAGGCGGCGAAGCGCTCGTGCAGCTCCGCTCGCACCGCCTTCGGGAGCGCGTCGTAGGCGGCGTCTCGGATCAGGAGGTGACGGAAGCGGAAACCGTCCTCGCCCGCGAGGTGGGAC
>DATNOU010000078.1:0-18821 GCA_035601195.1 Gaiellaceae bacterium
CCCCGCCACTCTCGACGATGGCCACCGGGCCGCCGAGGGTGACTCCGGCCTTGGTCGCCAGGGCCTGCGCCCGGGCACGTGCGTCGTCGAGGGCCGCTTCGATCGCCGCGCGGTACTGCCCGCGGTTGTCGGAGACGCGCAGCGAGGGCCCGTAGATCTGGTTCGCCCCCGCCTCCACGGCGGCATCGACGATCGAGCCGGCCTTGCCGAGATCCCGAACCGTCGCGTGGACGGTGCTGGAAGCGCTGTAGCCGATCACGGCGCGCCCGTCGTCGGTCGTGCGGGGATACAGCGAGACCTGCTCGGTGCGCAGATCCTCCTTGGCGATGCCCTCGTCTCGCAGGGCCCCGATGATCCGCCGGGTTGCCTCGGAAGCCGTTTTGAGCGCAGCCGAAGCCGTCTCTGCGTCGGACTGCACACCGAACGACCAGTCGGCCACGTCGGGGACTGCCCGAGCCGTGCCCGCGCCGACGACGGTGATTCCGGGGAGCGTCCCACTTGCTCCGCCCCCGGGCTGATAGCTGATCTGCGCCGCCGTGCCCTTGCCGCCGGGCTCGCCGACGACTGCAACGTCCCCTTGCGCCTGACCTAGCGCCACCTCGGTGCCGTCGTCCTTGCTCGAGCATCCGGCTGCGAGCACGGCGAGAACGGCTACCGCGGCAAACGTCAAGACCTTCATCACGCCTCCGATCGTCATTTCCCGCTTTGACGGGCTCCGGCGCGTGGAAGTTCCCGGTCGGGGTCAGACCCCGGCACGTCCGCCGGAGGCATGCCCTAGGCGCTCCAACGGCTTGAACGCGTAGGCGCTTGTGACGAAAGCGTCACGAGCTGGTCTCGTCTGGCCGTGGCCAGGCCGGCCAGGACGGGGTCAGACCCCGATGTCTCGAAAGGTCAGCGGGCGGCGGGGCGCACCGCGCCGTTCAGCGGCTCGACGCGGACGGCGGAAGTCTTGTACTCGGGGGTGCCGATGAGCGAATCGCCGACGTCGTGGGTGAGCCAGTTCACCTTCGCCTGCGCGAAATGGAGGGCCATCCAGACGAGGCCGGGGTAGACGCGTTCTCCGATTGCCGCGCGCGCCTCCAGCTCGCCACGCCGGGAGACGAGCCGCACCCAGTCCCCCTCCTCGATGCCGAGCGCCTCGGCGTCTTCCGGGTTTATCTCGACGAAGGGATCCTCCTGCTTCTGGACGACGCCCTCCTCGCGCATCGTCATCGTCGCCGAGTTGTAGTGGTAGAGCGTGCGCCCGGTCGACAGGACGAACGGATACTCGGAGTCCGGCTGCTCGATGGGCGGCTGGTACTCGACCGGATAGAACTTCCCCTTGCCGTTCGGCCGCGCCGGCGAGGGCGCGTGGAGATAGGGCGTTCCCGGGTGGTCGCGATCGAGGCACGGCCACTGGAGGCCGACCTCCTCGATACGGTCGTAGCGGATGCCCGACCAGAGCGGCGCGAGGTCGGCGAACTCGTTCCACGCGTCCTCGGGCGTCCGGTACTCGGGCCAGTCGGCCCCCAGCGCCTTGGCGAAGTCGACGACGATCTGCCAGTCCTCGCGCGCCTGGCCCGGGCAGGGAACCGCCTTGCGGACGCGATTCACGCGCCGTTCCGTGTTTGTGAAGGTGCCGTCCTTCTCCGCGAAGCTCGAGGCCGGGAAGACGACGTCGGCGTGCTGGGAGCTTGTCTCGTTCAGGAACAGATCCTGGGCAACCATGAAATCGAGGTGGCCGAGGCCTTCCTCGACGTGATGCGCGTTCGGCTCGGTCTGCGCCGGGTTCTCGCCGACCAGGTAGAGGGCCCGTATGCGCCCGTCGTGAAGCCCGGACATCATCTGGTCGAGCCGGAAGCCCGTCGTCTCCGGCACCTCGACGCCCCACGCGGCTGCGAATTTCTCCTTGATCCGCGGGTCGTCCGCCGGCTGGTAGCCGGGGAGATAGGCCGGGTTCGCGCCCGCGTCGTTCAGCCCCTGGACGTTGTTCTGGCCGCGGAGGGCGTTCAGGCCGGTCGACTCGTAGCCCAGATGGCCGGTCATGAGGGTGAGGTTCGAGAGCGACCAGATGTTGTCGACCCCGCAGGCGTGCTCGGTGATTCCGAGCGTGTAGAAGATCGCGGCGTGCTTTTCCGCTGCGTACTCGCGCGCGGTGGCGACGATGTCCTCGGCCGGCACGCCCGTGACCTTCTCGGCCTCCTCGGGCGTGTAGCGCTTGACGACTTCCGCGACCGCCTCGAACCCCTCAGTGTTCTCGCGGATGTACTCCTCGTCCTGGAGCCCCTCCTCGAGAATCACGTGCATGATCGCGTTCAGGAGCCAGACGTCGGAGCCCGGCCGCAGCTGGAGATGCCGTTTGGCCAGCTTCGTCAGCCAGATCTTGCGCGGGTCGGCGACGACGAGCGTTGCACCCTTGCGCACCGCCTTCTTCATGCGCAGGGCGAGCACCGGGTGCGCCTCGGTCGTGTTCGAGCCGATGACGAGGATGAAGCGGGTGTTCTCGATCTCGGGGATCGAGTTGGTGGTGGCGCCTCTGCCTAACGACCTGACCAGGCCGTAAAGGGTCGGAGCGTGTCAGGTGGCCTCGCACGAGTGGATCGAGTTCGTCCCGATCACCGTGCGAGCGAGCTTCTGGATGAGGAAGTTCTCCTCCATCGTCAAGCGGGCGGAGGCGAGGAACCCGATGGACTGCGGGCCGTGCGCCTCGCGCACGCGTAGGAGGCCATCGGCCGCCACCTGGAGCGCGTGCTCCCATGTCGTCGGATGGAGCTCTCCGTCCTCACCCCGGACGAGCGGTTCCGTGAGGCGGTCGGGGTGGTGGACGAAGTTGAAGGCGAAGCGGCCCTTGACGCAGAGGTTGCCCTCGTTCGAGACGTAGCTCGGGTCGGAGGTGATCTTCTCGATGCGGTTCGTCTCCGGATCGACGTTGATGTCGATCTGGCAGCCGACGCCGCAGAACGTGCAGGTGGACTTGACCTTCTTCAGGGCCGGCTCCGGCCGTTCCGTCCCCTCCTCGAACTTCTCGTAGATCGCGCCCGTGGGGCAGACGCCGAGGCACCCTCCGCAGAGCTCGCACTCGGTGTCGAGCCAGGAAAGCCCCCAAGTCGGGACAACGCGCGCCTCCGGCCCGCGTCCCTCGAGCGAGAGCGCGGAGCACTGCATCACCTCTTGCGTGTAGCGGACGCAGCGCGCGCAAAGGATGCAAGCGTCGGGGTCGTAGCCCATGAGCGTGTTGCGGTCGTCGTACGGCTCCCGCTTGGCGTCCGGGAGGATGAAGGGGGCCTCCGCTCCGAGATCCTCCGCCAGGTCTGTGAGCTCGTTCGGTCGCCCGCCGGGATCCGGGTTCAGGTGCTCGGCGAGGAGCATCTCCGTGAGCGTGCGCTGGTACTGGGGCACGGATGAGTTCGTCGAGACGACCATCCCCTCGGCGACTCTGGTCGCGCAGGCGGGGAGCGGCCGGGGCGAGCCTTCGACCTCGACGACGCACATCCGGCACCCGCCATACGGGTCGAGCTTGTCGTCGTGGCAGAGCGTGGGGATGAAGACCCCGTGTCGCGCGGCGGCGTGAACGAGCAGCTCGCCCTCGGGGGCGCTGACCTCTCTCTCGTCGAGCGTGAAGCGGATCACGGGCTGCCCATCGTAGCCGCCTCACCAAGTGGCCCGAACAGCTCAGGCCAGTGCCGAAAGGCGTTCCGCATGGGGAGGGGAGCCCCCTGCCCGAGTCCGCAGATCGACGTCGCCACCATGGCGTCGAGCCACTCCTCGACCTTGGCGCGCGGCATCGCGGCGCGGCCGTGCTCGAGCTCCTCGAGGAGGTGGTGCATCCCGCGGTTCCCGATCCGGCAGGGCGTGCACTTCTGGCAGGACTCCTCGGCAAAGAAGCGCATGGTCTCGGCGAGCAGGCGCAGCGGCGAGTAGCTCTCCGGGAAGACCTGCAGTCCCGCCGATCCCGGCCCGGCGCCCCATTCGCGCAGAGAATCGCGCGTGAGGGGCACGTCGAGGGCGTCGGGCGGCAGGATCCCGCTCGCCGCTCCGCCGGGGACGATGGCCGAGATCGCGCCGTTTGACCCGCCCGCGTACTCGTCGATCAGCTGTCGCGGGGTGATGTCGAGCGGCGCCTCGTAGCACCCCGGCTCGCGAACAGCACCGGAAACGGACCAGAGTCGGACGCGCGGCCACGCTTCCCCGCCGTCCCGGAGGATCGCCGGCACGTGCGCGAGCGTCTCCACGTTGTTGATGAGCGTCGGCCGCCCGCGGTAGCCGACCTGGCTCGGGAAGGGAGGCTTGAGACGCGGCATTCCGCGCCGGCCTTCCATCGACTCCAGCATGGCGGTCTCTTCCCCGCAGATGTACGCGCCGGCGCCGACGACGAGCTCGAGGGAGCGGCCGTCGAGCAGACCCGCCTCCCGGAATTCCTCGATCGCCTGGGTGAGCCGCTCGCGGGCGGTTGCGTACTCCTCGCGCAGGTAGATGAAGCTCTCGGTCGCGTCCGCGAAGGCCATGGCGATGAGGGCGCCCTCGAGCATGAGGTGCGGGCGCAGCTCCATCACGTAGCGATCCTTGATCGTCCCCGGCTCGCCCTCGTCCGCGTTGACAACGACATAGCGGGGTGCGGGTTCCTTGGCGACGGCCTCCCATTTCACCCCGGTGGGGAAGCCCGCTCCGCCGTAGCCGGTCAGGCCCGACGCCTTCAGCTCCTCGACGACCTTCTCCTTCGAGGGCAGCGAACGGATTACCCCCAGGCCGCCCCGGCGCTCGTAATCGGCCAGCGTCTCGTCGCGTTGGCCGAGGCCTGTCGAAGGCCCCTCGTTGGCCCTGTGGACGACCTCGGGCTCGATGCGGTCCCCGCGCGTCAGGACGGGCGCCAGATCGCAGTGGCCGAGGCACTCCACGCCCAGCACTGGAACTCCGTTTGCAACGCGTCCGCGTTCAGTCTCTTGGGCCAGTAGCTCCTTCGCGCCCAGGCAATCGCAGACGGGGCCGATGCACACGCGCACGGCCTTGGCAGGCACTTGCAGGAATGAATAGAAGGAAATGACCTCGTGCACTTCGCCGCGGCGGATGTTCATGTGGTCGGCGAGCGCGTCCGAAAGCTCCGGCGTGAGCGGACCGACCTCCCGGCGAACGCGTCCCAGGTTGTCCAGGAGGCGTGTCCGTTCCTTCGGAAGCTCTGGCAGGAGCTCGGTAAGACGGAGGACGTCGATGTCGCTGATCATATGCGCCGCTACCCCTTGCCCTTTGGCAAAAACTGACTCACAGTAAGAGTCCATGCACACCCAGAAGGGCGACAGGGGCTAGCGTGGCCGCGAATCCGACGCTCGTCGCGAATCGTGGGCCTGCTCGTGAGGTGGAGTCGGCCGCCGACGATGCGGCTGTCCTCTACGAGCGCTACTACGACCGCATCTTTGGCTATTGCCTCTATCACCTCGGCAGCCGCGAGGAGGCCGAGGATGTCGCCCAGACCACGTTCATGTGGGCCTACCGCGGCCTCCGGCGCGGGGTCGTCCCGAGAGCAGAGGCGAGCTGGCTCTTCACGATCGCCCAGAACGCCTGCCGCGCCCGCCATCGCACCCGTGGACGCCGGCGCGAGCGCGAGGTCCTCAGCGACCCGGTGACCCTCGCGGACATGTCCCCGGCACCAGTGGCGGACGCCGATGATCTGATGGGGCTCGAGGATGCGCTCGCGCGCATGCCCGAGCTTCAGAGGCGCGCAATCCTCCTGCGAGAGTGGCGCGGTCTCTCCTACAAGGAGATCGCGGCCGAGCTCGAGCTTTCCAACGCCGCGGTCGAGACGCTTATCTTCCGCGCTCGCCGCTCGCTTGCCGAGCTGCTCGGAGGTCGCCCCGCACCCAAGCGCGCGGGTCGGTTTGCCGTCGACTTCGGCTCGATGGTCGCCGCGGTCAAGGGGTTTCTGGGAATAGGGACTGCGGCCAATGTGACCGCCGGCCTGGCCGCCGCAGTCATCGTCACGAGCGTGGCCGGTGCCGTCGAACAGGCGCCCAGCCAGCGGCCTGTCTCGTCGACCAACGTCCCCGTGGGGATCCCGCACCAGGTTCAGCGCCCGGAGGCGTCCGCCAAGCTCAAGGCGGGGCCGGTGAAGCTGACGCAGCCGAAGAAGGCGAAGCCGCACGTGGCCGTACCGAGCCCGGTCGAGCCCGCGCCATTGGAGCGAGCGACCGATTCGCTGCCGACGGTGCCCGCGCTGACCGATGCTCCCGTCGCCAAGGTCACGAAGGCGCTCGACGACACGATTGCGGCCGTCGGCGAGGCCGGCGCGCCGCTCATCCCGGCTCTGCCCTAAATGCCAAGCCCCCCAGAAGGGGGAACCTGAGCAAGTTTTTCCGCCGGAGGACTTCCTTTGGGACATGCACCTCCGAACCCTTGTCGTTGACGACAACATGCTCTTCGCGGAAGCGGTCACGCAATTGCTCGAGTCAGATGACCGCATCGAAGTTGTGGGCTGCGCGCTGAACGGAGCCGAGGCGGTCGATTTCGCCCAGAAGCTCGAGCCGGACGTCGTTCTGATGGACATCAAGATGCCCCTCATGACCGGCGTCGAGGCCACGGAACGGATCCTCGCGTGGCGTCCCGAGACGACGGTCCTGATGTTGACCGGGCACGGGTCGCCCGTCGAAGTCGAGCAGGCCCTCCGCGCCGGCGCCGTAGGGTGCCTGAGCAAGGACGACCTCGGCCTCAGGCTCGTCGAGATCGTCCTCGGATACGCCGGTGTCGACTCTCGCGAACTCATTGCAAGTTTTTCCGCGGGCGGGCTTCCTTGAGAGTAGGAAGGCTCGCAGCTTCCGCATAGAGGGGCGGCACCACAGGCCGTTCCTTCCTCTCCCCGGAGGCGGTCGACAACCGGCCGCCTCCCTCCCCTTTAAGGAAGGGAGACGGTCGTCGTCAGCGGCAGGAGGTCGCCCGTGTCGGGCAGCGTGAGCGTTTCAGTCAGCGGCACGTCGGGAGTCTCGACCGGCAGATCCGGCTGATCTAGCGTGACGCTGCCGACGCCGGGCACGGTCACCTCGAGGAGCGGGGGTGTCTTGGTCTCGTCGGCAGGCGGCTTGGGCTTGTCGTTCGATCCCGATCCGCCGCTTCCGCCCTGGTCATCCTTGACGCGGGATCCGTTTCCTCGGGAGGGGTCGGCGGCGTTCGTCCCGCGCGGCAGCGACCTGAGCTCCTGACGGTCGAGCGCGGCGTTCGTCGTGACGAGCTCGGTGGAGGTCGCCGGCTCGACTGCCTCGGACGAGTGGAACGGCAGGCCCTCGCTGCCTTGCAGCGCGAACCACACGGCGGCGAGGACGGCGCCGAACGCGATCAGGTCGCGGGCCTGAAAGCGCCAGTGGGATCTCGTTGCCGCCGGATCGTCCGACGGGGGCGGGGAGGTGGGCGCGGACGCTGGGGCGGGTAGCGGCTGCGGCTGGAAGCTCAGCGCTCTCGGGCGGGAGACGGTTGCCGGAGGGCCGCCGAGAAGCTCTTCTTCCGACAGGTGGCCGACCCAGCGAAACGACTTGGATTCATGGACTTCTCGGGGGTTTTCCATCAGAGGGCTCCTTGGGGGATGACGTGCCATTCCCTATGTCGGCACTGCCTCTTGGCAGCAGAACCTAGGGACCTAACTCGTTCGGGTGATTCGCGGCTAGGCTTGCCCACAAATGGCAGTTCCCCCGCAGTCCGCGGCGCGGGTCGAGGTCCTTCGCTTGCCTGCCGGGGCCTCCGAACGGGACGAGCTGGCAGTCGAGGAGCCGTTCGAGATACGCGTCAACGGTCGTCCCGTCGCCGTGACGATGAGGACACCTGGCCACGACGAGGAGCTCGCGCTCGGATTCTTGCTCTCGGAAGGGATTTCGCCCGCCCGGGCTGCGATTCCCCCCGACCTGCCCGCGAACACGGTCGACGTCGAGGCCACCGGCTTCGATCCGGGCCGCCTGGAGCGGAACTTCTACACCTCCTCCTCGTGTGGCGTCTGCGGGAAGGGTGCGCTCGAGGCGGTCGCCGTCGAGTCCTCGCCCGTGACGAGCGATCTCGTGGTGCCGGCCGAGCTCGTGGCGGAGCTCCCGGACCGCCTCCGCCAGGTTCAGCCGGCTTTTGCCGCCACCGGGGGACTGCACGCGACCGGCCTCTTCGAGCCGACTGGGAGCCTCGTCTGCGTCCGTGAGGACGTTGGGCGGCACAACGCGATGGACAAGGTGATCGGCTTCGCCTTCAAGGAGGGTCTCCTCCCGCTCGAGCGGCACATCCTCTGCGTCAGCGGGCGCCTGTCGTTCGAGCTGGTGCAAAAGGCGGCCGTCGCAGGCTGTCCGATCATGGTCGCCGTCGGGGCGCCGTCGTCGCTCGCGGTCGACCTGGCGCGGGACCGAGGGGTGACCCTCTGCGGGTTCGTCCGGGACGGACGGGTCAACGTCTACTCGGAGCCGTGGCGGATCAGGGCGTAACCGGCGTTCTGCTCGTCGGGGGCGCGAGCTCGCGGTTTGGGTCCGCCAAGGCTCTGGCGAGCTTTCGCGGCGAGGCGCTGGCGGTTCGCGCCCATCGAATCCTTGCCGAGGCTTTCGAGACGGTGATCGCCGTGGGCAAGACAGACGATGCTCTGCCGCTTCCTTTTGCGGTTCATGACGACGGGAGCGCCGAGCGCGCCGCGATCGTGGGCCTCGTGGCGGGGCTGCGCCTCGCGAGCACCGAGCTCTGCGTGGTCGTTCCGACCGACATGCCGCTGATCACGGCCGAGCTGCTGCGCTCTCTCGCCGAGGCCGCGGAAGGCGTGGACGCTGCGGTCGTCCAGACCGGGCCGCTGCCGGGCGCCTACAGGCGCTCGACGCTTCCCCTGCTCGAGCGACGCGTCGCAGCCGGCGAGCTCGCGCTCCACCATGCTCTGAAGGAGCTCGATACACGGGTTCTCGAGGCTGCCGCCGAGGAGCTCAGGAACGTGAATACGCCGGCTGATCTCGCGTTATGACGCTCTCGCGATCGGCGCCGGTGCCGATCATGCTCACCTCGAGCTCGAGCGCGCTCTCGACGAACTCGACGTAGCTCCTGGCTGCTGCGGGCAGCCTGTCGTCCAGCGGCTCTCGCCAGCCGGCCAGCGTCTCGTACACCGGCCGCGCGTGGTGGAAGTCGCTCTGGTGGGCGGGAAAGTCGTCCGTCTCGCTCCCATCGGGGAGCCGGTAGCGGGTGCAGACCGGAATCTCAGCGAAAGCGGAGAGGACGTCGAGCTTGGTCAGCGCGAGCGAGGTCATCCCGTTCACGCGGGCGGCGAAGCGGAGCGCGACGAGGTCGAGCCAGCCGCAGCGGCGCTCCCGGCCGGTGGTCGTGCCGTATTCCTCTCCCAGCTCCCGCACGCGCGCTTCGTCCGGGCCGTCGATCTCGGTGGGAAAGGGCCCCTCGCCGACCCGGGTCACGTAGGCCTTGGCCACGCCGACGACACTGTCGATCCGCGTTGGGCCGATGCCGATTCCGGTGGCGGCGGCGCCCGCCACCGGGTTCGACGAGGTGACGAACGGATAGGTGCCGTGGTCCAGGTCGAGGAGCGTCCCTTGCGCTCCCTCGAGGAGAACGCGCTCGCCCGCTCGGAGCGCCTGGTCGACGAGGAGCGAGGTGTCGGCGATGTACGGCCGCAGGCGCGCGGCGCAGGTTTCCATGCGGTCAGCCAGGTCGCCTGCCTCCAGCGGCTCGTCGAGAACGCGATTCTTTTCCGCCAGCGCGGTCTCGAACTTCTGACGGAGGATTTTGGCGTCGAGGATGTCCTGCACGCGGATGCCCAAGCGCGCGGCCTTGTCGGCGTAGGCGGGCCCGATCCCCCGGCGGGTGGTGCCGATCTGGAGCTTCCCGAGGCGCCGCTCGCTCGCGGAGTCCGACGCTACGTGCCACGGCATGATCAGGTGCGCGTTTCCTGAGATGCGAAGGCTTTCCGTCGAGATCCCGCGCTCCTCGAGATCGTTGAGCTCCCGGACGAGCAGCCCCGGGTCGATGACGCAACCGGCGCCGACAACGCAGATCTTGCCGCCGTAGAGAATCCCGGACGGGACATGGTGGAGCTTGAAGGTCTCGCCGTGGCGGACAATCGTGTGCCCGGCGTTCGGCCCGCCCTGGTAGCGGCAAACGAAGTCCGAGTTCTGGGCGAGCAGGTCAACGATCTTGCCCTTGCCCTCGTCGCCCCACTGCGCCCCCACGATCACGGTCGCGGGCATGAGTGGAGCTTAGTCCGCGGCCATGTTGGAGCGCTCGAGTGCGGTTGAAAGGAGCTCGAGATCGCGGGCCAGGCGGTCACGAGCAGCGTCCAGAAGCGGATGAACGTCCCGACCTCTTTCCGCGTCGTCCGCGAGAACGCGAACGGCGAGATCCTCCTTAGATTCCGCGAGGCGATCGGCGAGGGCGAGCAGCTCGTCGGTTCTGACAACGTGACCCCCCAAGCGGGAGATGCCGTGATTCGCGTGGGCTAATGGTCTCTCGCGTAGCAGTGGGCGCCAACTTGCCATTCAGCTTGCCGCCAGGTCGGCGAACTTGGCGTAGCGCCGGAGGAAGGAGAGCTTCACGGTGTCGGTCGGCCCGTTGCGGTGCTTGGCCACGTGCACTTCGGCGAGTCCCTGCTGGTCGGATTCGGCCTCGTAGTACTCGTCGCGATAGATGAAGACGACGATGTCGGCGTCCTGCTCGAGGCTCCCGGACTCGCGCAGGTCGGAGAGGATCGGCCGCTTGTCATGCCGCTGCTCGACCGCACGCGAAAGCTGGGAGAGGGCGATGATCGGGACGTCCAGGTCGCGTGCGAGCACCTTGAGCGAACGCGAGATCTGGGAGACCTCCTGCACCCGGTTCTCAGCCGAAACACCGGAGGTCATCAGCTGCAGGTAGTCGACGATGATGAGCCCGAGGTCGGGGTGCTTCTGCTTCAGGCGGCGCGCCTTCGAACGGATCTCCATCATCGTGATCGAGCCGGTGTCGTCGACGTAGATGGGCGCTTTGGCGAGCTTGTCGCAGGCAGCCGTGAGGCGCGGCCAGTCCTCGGCGGCGAGCTTGCCGGTGCGAAGCCTCTGCGATTCGACCTTGGCCTCGCTGCACATCAGGCGCTGCGTCACCTCGGATTTCGACATCTCGAGGGTGAAGAGCGCGACGGGGACGCCCTTGCGAACGGCCAAGTTGGCGGCCATGCAGAGCCCGAGCGCCGACTTCCCCATGCTGGGGCGAGCCGCGATGATGATGAGGTTCCCCTCCTGGAAGCCGGAGGTCACGCGGTCGAGGTCGCGGAAGCCCGAAGGGATGCCGGTGACGTCCGCGCCGGACTCGTAGAGGGCGGTGATGCGCTCGAAGCTCTCCTTGAGGAGCTCCTCGATATGGCTGAACTCACCGCGTGCCCGCTGCTGGGAAAGGTCGAACACGACCTGCTCGGCCTGGTCGACGAGCTCAGTCGCCTCCCCGGGCCGCTCCCACCCGAGGCGCGCGATCTCGGCGCCGGCCCGGATGAGTCCGCGCAGAGTTGCCGTTTCGCGAACGATGTGCGCGTAGTGGCCGGCGTTCGCGGTCGCCGGCACGGTGGCCGCGAGCTCCTGGACGCGCACTTTGCCGCCGACGTCCTCGAGATCGCTCCGCTCGTCGAGCTCGTCGGCCAGCGTGATCGCGTCGACCGGCTCGCCCTTGACGTACAGGCCGAGCGCGGCGCGATAGATCTTCGCGTGGCTCTCCCGGTAGAACTCGCGCCCGTCGCTCGAGAGGATCTCGCTCACCACGGCGATCGCGCCGGGCGAGAGCATCATCGCGCCGAGGACGGATTCCTCAGCGTCGAGGTTCTGGGGCGGGACATGTGCGCCGTTCGTCTGCTCCGCCCGGGCTGTTTTTGTCGCCATCGGACGGGACTGTAATGGCCCTGTTAACGGCCCTGTGGATCGCGAATCCACAAGAGGAATCTCCCTCTTTGCAGGCATAAGGGAACAAATGTTCCCAGACGCGCCGGACAGCGTCCACCGAGCGGCCGCGCGCCTGTGCACTGTTTTCTCGCTGCGAGCGCGAAGTTCGTGCGGCTGTCCAGACGGCTGTGGAGAGTGCTGTGGAGGAGCTTACGAGCGCTCGGCGGAGGGGTCCGCGGGCCCGGCTTCGGGTTCGGTCTCCTGCCGTGTTTCGGCGGCAGAGTCAGCCTCGGGTTCGGTCGCTTCCTCGGCCTCGGTTTCCTCGGCCTCCACCTCGGCGATCGCCTCCTCGGCTGCCGCCGCGGCCTCGGCTGCAGCGGCAGCCTGGGCCTCCTCGGCCTCCCTCTCGGCCGCCGCCATCGCCTCGAGCTCCTCCTCGGGCGGCAGCTCGCCGCCTTCGGGGACGACCATGATCTTCACGTCGGCACTCACGTCGGTAAAGACCTCGACGGGGATCTGGTAGCGGCCGACGCGCTTGATCGACTCCGCGAGGTCGATCTTCCGCCTGTCAACGCGCACCTTCAGCTGCTTCCAGATCTCGTCCGCGATGTCCGTCGGCGTCACCGAGCCGAAGAGCGTGCCCTGAGGGCCCGCGTTCACGTCGAAGCGAAGCTCCGCCTGCGAGAGCTTGTCCGCGATCTCCTGGGCCTGCTCGAAGGACGCGGCCTCGTGGCGCGCCCGCTGCGAGTCTCTCTTCTCGAGCTCGGCGACGCGCGCGGGAGTCGCTTCCTCTGCAAGCCGCCTCGGCGCCAGATAGTTGCGCATGTACCCGCGCGCGACCGAGACGACTTCACCGCGCAAGCCGACCTTGTCGACGTCCTGGAGCAGGATCACGTCCATGGCGGCCATGACTATTAGTTGGAGACGTACGGGAGAAGCGCCATCTCGCGCGCGCGCTTCACGGCGACGGCGATCTGATCCTGATGGCGCCGACACGCGCCCGTGATCCGGCGAGAGCGGATCTTGCCCCGCTCCGAGACGTAGCGGCGAAGCTGGTTGTAGTTCTTGTAGTCGACCTCTTCGATCTTCTCTTTGCAGAAGTAACAGCTCTTCCGCCGGATCGGGCCGGTGGAGGCCGACGGCCGCCTACGGCCGCTTTGCTGCTTCGTCTGTGGTGGCATGCGGTGGGGTTTCTCCTTCTAGAACGGTATGTCGTCGTCGGCCGCGGCTCCGGCGCCGGCCTTCACGAAGTCGGACTGGTCTGCGGACACGTCCGACGGCGGGATGTACTGGGACTGCCCTTCACCGTCGCTGCGCCCGCCCAGGAACTGGACCGACTCGGCGATGATCTCGACGGCCTGGCGCTTTGTGCCGTCCTGAGCCTCCCACTCACGCCAGTCCAGCCGTCCATCCACTCCGACCGGCCGGCCCTTCGAGAGGTATTGCGCGCAGCTTTCCCCCTGGTTGCCCCAGACCGTGATGTCGAAGTAATTCGGCTTGTCGCACCATTCCCCGGTGGACGCGTCCTTCTGGCGCGTGTTCACGGCCAGGCGGAGCTTGCAGACCGCCGTTCCGCTCGGGGTGTGCCGGAGCTCGGGGTCCTTGGTGAGGTTCCCGACCAGTACGACTCGATTGATGTTTGCCACGGATCCTTCTCCTTCCTCAGTCGAACACTTGTTCCGATGCTACCCGGTCGGGGTGACAGCCTCTCTCCTGGCCCGGACAACGGGCCGCCGGACGGCCATGTGCCGCAGGGCGCCGTCCGTGATCTTGAGCACGCGCGTGATCTCCGCGAGCGTTTCCGCATCCGCGTCGAACTGAAAGACGTGGTAGTTCGCCTCCCCTTTGTGCTGGATCTCGTAGGCAAGCTTGCGCCGGCCCCAGGGCTCGTGCCCAAGCCAGCTCCCGCCGCGCTTCTCGATCAACTCGCGCGCGCGCGCGAGGATCTCGTTCTGGCGCTCCTCAGGGAGCTCAGGATCGAGCATGAGCATGATCTCGTATGCGTTCATGGTTCCCGAACCCTCCTTCCCTCGGTCTAGCGGCCTCGCCTGCTCGCGCCGCTCGGGAACGGACGGCGCCGGGGCGAGACAGGAAGTCGATCGAGTATAGCGAGCCGGAAAGGCTTGCCCTCCCAGGCTTCGTCATGGGAGAGTGACGCTTGTGAATCAAAAGGCCGCACTCGCGCTTGGCGCGCTCGCGGGCGCCGCCGCCGCTGTGCTCTTTGGGCGCAAGCGCGCACGGGTTCCCGACAAGGTGGCGCCGCCGCGCGATCCCCGCGCCGACGAGCTGCGCCGCGAGCTCGACGAGGCCCGCCAGGCCGGCGTGGATGAAGGCGAGTTCACCGTGGCCGGGATGGGGGCCGAGACCATCATCGCGGAGGAGCCGAGCAGCCGCGAGCCTCCGCCGGCGAACGAGTTCGAGGCCATGCGCAGGAGGGTGCACGAAGAGGGTCGAGCGGCTGCGGAGGAGATGCGTCGCCGAGCCGAGACCGACACGTAGCCACTGGCCCGCATCGAGCACACGGTCGAGATCGCGGCGCCGCCGGAGCGGGTGTTCCCCTTCCTGGAGGCGAGCGAGCAGCGACTCCGCTGGATGGGCGCGCTCGTCGAGTCGGAGCCGCTCGACGAAGGCCGATTCCGCGACGTCTTCGAAGATCACGGTCAGCGCATCGAGCTCGAAGCCGAGGTGGAGCGCCGCGACTCACCTCGCCTCCTCGTCGTTCGGCTGCGCGGGCGCGCGTTCGAGGCGGCGAGCACGCAGCAGCTCGAGGAAGTCGGTGAGGGAACGCGACTCAGCACGGTTGTCAAAACGGAGTACACGAGCCGACTCGCCAGACTGGCCGCGCCGCTCCTCACGCGTCGCGCCCAGCGACAGCTCGAGGCTGATCTCACGGCGCTGAAAGAGCTGGTGGAAGGGGACTAAGGAGCTAGCCCAGCGGAGCGAAGGCGGCCGCTCCGCGGGCGAGGCCCCGCGCGACCCTCCACTGGTACCAGGCGCGGCGGAGGCGCCGGCCCTCGGTCGGGTTCGTCATAAACCCGGTCTCGACCAGGACGACGGGCACGTTGGCCCAGTTGAAGCCAGTCAGGTCGGCGCGGCGGACGAGCCCCAGGTCGAGTGCGCCCGTGGCCGCGACCACGCGCGCTTGCATGAGCTCCGCGGCCCGTCGGCTCTCGGGGAGGATGTCGTCGGTCCAGCCAACGTGCCAGGCGGGGAAGAGGGTCGAGACCCCGTGGCGGCTCGAGTCCGTCGACCCGTCCGCGTGGATGCGGACCATGAGCGCGGAGCCGCGCCGGTTGCAGAACTTCGCGCGGGCGATGTTGCCGCGGTTCCCGTACGTGAACTCATCGGTCGTCCGCGTCATGGCGACCCGGTAGCCGCGCTCGAGGAGGAGCGTCCGCAGCTTGAACCCGATTTGAAGGACGACTTTGGCCTCGCCTGGAGCACCGCCCCCGTCCTTGATCTTGTAGGTCGTCGAGCCGGGGCCGATCCGCTCCAGCGAGAGGTCGGGTGTAGCGTCGTGACCGGGGTCGATGCAGATGAGCGGAGTGGCTGCGGCCGGGCTCGGCGAAGCGAGGGCGGCGGCGGCGAAGAGAGCTGCGGCGAACTTCACCTCTTCCAGTTTGACAGGCCGAGCCGAGGCCACCTATACTCGCCGCGGCCGATGTAAGGGTCACCTTACAATCGGTGCCGACACGCCGAACGGAAGGGAGTAAGTGGGAGCAGCGTTTCTGATGACCAGGGAGGGCCTCGAGGCCTCGCTCATCGTAGGGATCGTCCTCGGCTACCTGGCCAAGACCGATAATCAGCGCTACTTCCGGCTCATCTGGCTCGGCGCGGCAGCCGCGGTCGCCGCATCGCTCGCGACAGGCGCGGCCCTCTTCTTCACCATCGGAGAGCTTGAGGGCCGGTCGGAGCAGATCTTCGAGGGTCTCGCCATGCTCTCCGCCGTCGCCGTCCTCACCTGGATGATCTTCTGGATGCGGAGGCAGGCTACGAACATCAAGCGCGAGCTCGAGGCGAAGCTCGCGAGCGCGATCGCCTCCGGGTCGGCGGTCGGTCTCGCGTCAGTGGTCTTCTTCGCGGTGCTTCGGGAGGGGTGGGAGACGGCGCTCTTCCTCTTCGCCATCGGCGAGAGCTCGACGCCCCTGGCGACCGGCATCGGCGCCGTCGTCGGGCTCACCGTCTCGATCTCGCTCGGCGTGGCCATCTATATGGGCTCGCGCCGGCTCAACCTCCGGCAGTTCTTCACCGCCACCGGAATCCTCCTGATCGTCTTCGCGGCTGGCCTGCTCGCGCACGCGACGCACGAGTTTCAGGAGGCGGGGATTCTCCCCGGGACGGTCGAGCACCTTTGGAACACGAACGCGGTCGTGAGCGAGGACTCCGGATTCGGCAAGTTCCTGACGGCGCTCTTCGGCTACAACGGAGACCCCTCGGCTCTCGAGGTGGCAGTGTGGTTCACGTTCCTGGCGACCGCCCTCGTTCTCTTCGTTCGCCCGCTGCTGAGCTGGCGCCGGACTCCGGCTCCGGCGCAAGCGTAGATCCCGCCGCTCGCGGCATAACGGACCGGTGAGACCGGTCCGAGTCGGGTGCTCCGGGTGGAACTACGCGCACTGGCGCGAGCTTGTCTATCCCAAGGGGCTCCCCGCCCGGCGCTGGCTTGCTCACTACGCGGCGCTCTTCGACACCGTCGAGGTCAACAGCACCTTCTACCGGCTTCCCCGCCGAGAGTCCGTTGCGGCCTGGGTCGCGGAGACCCCGCCCAAGTTCCTGTTCGCCGTGAAGGCGAGCCGCTACCTCACCCATATGAAGCGGCTGACGGACCTCGGCCGGGGAGTGGAGCGCTTCTACGAGCGGATCGACCCGCTGGTTCGCTCGCCCAAGATGGGCCCCGTGCTCTGGCAGCTTCCGGAGAACTTCCATCGAGACGACGACCGCCTCGCCTCGGCACTCGCGGGTCTGCCGCCCGGGCGCCACTGCTTCGAGTTTCGCCATCCGAGCTGGTTCCGCGAGGAGGTCTACGCGCTTCTCCGCGAGCACGGCGCGGCGCTCGTGATCGGCGACCACCCCCAGCGGCGCTCTCAGACATACGAGCTGACGGCCGACTGGACGTTCATCCGCTTCCACCACGGGAGCCGCGGGCGTGGCGGCAACTACTCCGAGCGGGAGCTGGAGGAATGGGCGCGGCGGATCGAGGGCTGGCGGGAGAGCGCCCACGTCTTCGCCTACTTCAACAACGACTGGAGCGCGTATGCCGTCAAGAACGCGCTCTGGCTGCGGGAACGCCTGTCCGCGGGTAGGTAACGCACCTGGGCCAACAGGTGGGGTCCCTTTACAAGTCGGCGTTCCTCACGAAGATGAGAGGCGGGGGGTTACCGAAGGGGGAGCCAATGGAGCCGCAAAAACGCCCACCCGTGTGGGAGGAAGAGGCGCTTGTACCCGAGCTCGTAGACCGGCTCGAGTATCAGGATGCCGAGCTGGCAAGCCTGCGTGCGGACCTGGAAACGCTCCGAGATGAGCGTGAGAAGCTCGAGACCGATCTGGTGATCGCCGAGCGCTGGGTGCACACGCTCGCCAAGGAACTGGAGCTCGCCGACGCGCAGCTGAAGGAGCTGCGTCCGCTGTCTTCACGGATCGGGAGGCCGCTGGGGCAGGCCTAGCGGGAGTGCTCGCGCAGCCAGTCGGCGAGATTGCGAGCCTTTGTCGCGGCGTCTGAGGCCGGCGGAACGGGCTCGACGGCGGGGGTCCCGGGGGACGGCTGCGTGCCGCCGTTCCCTCCCGAGCCCACGGCGATCGCGATGGCGATCGCGGCGGCGGCGGCGACAGCCGCGAGCAGGAGCCACCAGCGCCGGTCTCTCGGCAGGGGGAGCTCCCGTCGAGGAGCGCGCTCGATCGGCTTCGTCTGCACTTGCGTGGGCGAGCCCAGAACCTCGGTCGCATCGACTCCGGAGGTTTGCGGAAGCGGGCGCGTGGGCGGGTCGGGCGAGGCGATCGCCAGCTCCTCCGCCAGGGCGGCGGTCGATTCCGGGCGGTAGTCGGGGTTTCGCGCGAGCGCGTGCATCACCGCAGCCTCGAGTCGCTCCGGCACGTCGGGCCGCAGCTCGCGAAGCGGAGCGATCGACTCCTCGCGGTGCTTGACCACGAGCTCGGGAAGCGTCTCGAAGAGGTAGGGGGTCCGACCCGTGAGGAGCTCGTAGAGGACGCAACCCAGCGAATAGATGTCGGCCGCTGCGGTTACTTCCTCGCCGAGCGCCTGCTCGGGCGAGAGGTACGCGGCCGTCCCGAGCACGCTTCCGATCTCGGTCAGCTTCGTGGCTTCTGCGGCGCGCGCGATGCCGAAGTCTGCGATCTTCACAGTTCCGTCGGCGCGTAGGAGCAGGTTCTGGGGCTTGATGTCGCGGTGCACGAGCCTGGCCGCGTGCGCATGCTCGAGGCCTCCGCAGATCTGGAGCGCAAGATCGACGACCTCGGCAGGCTCGAGCTTCCCGCGCTCCTTCACCTCGTCCGCGAGGGTGGCTCCCTCGACGCACTCCATGACGATGAACGGCCTGCCGTCGTCCTCGCCGACGTCGAAGACCTGGACGATGTTGGGATGGGAGAGCTGGGCGGCGAGCCGCGCCTCTCGGAGGAAGCGGTCGCGAAAGCCGGGCGTGTCCGAAAGGTGCTCGGCGAGAACCTTGATCGCGACGGGCCGCTCGAGCTCTCCATCGCGTGCGAGGTAGACGGAGGCCATGCCGCCGCGCCCGAGGACATCCTCGATCTGGTACCGCCCGTCGGCGAGGGCTTGGGCGCTCAGTTGCTCTCCTCGGTCGTGGTCGACACGGTCGTTTCCTGCGTCGTGGTCTCGTCGCCGTGGCCTTTCTTCTTCCCCTTTCCCTTGTCGTCTTGCTTCTGCTCCTCGCAGTTGACCTCGTTCTGGAGGTCGGTCGCGGTCTGCTCCAGCTCGTCCTGAAAGGCCGCGGGGACCCGACCGCTCGAGACGGCGGCGTCGACGGCGTCCTTCAGCCG
>DATNOU010000079.1:0-2315 GCA_035601195.1 Gaiellaceae bacterium
GGGGCGCGGAGCATTTCGGTCAGCCGGCCGGCGATATCATCGCCCGGAACGAGTGGGAGAACATCGCGACCGTAAATCGCCTCGGCCATTTCCCGCGGCAACATCACCAGCGGCAGGGTGTCAGCGAGAAACGTCTCGAAGGTTCGGTTGGTCACGAGGCCGAGGTTGTTGAAGAGCGGGCGGTGGATGATCGGGCTGAACCGGGCATTGCCGAGAAACTCGCGAACCTCGGCGAAAGGGATCGGCTCTCGCCGCTCGACATCGAGGCGGTCGAGGAGCTCCGGATCAACGTCGGCGCCTTTGATGCCGAGCTGCACGGCCCAGTCCGGCCGCCGCTGCCAGTCCCAGCCGACGAGCGCGACCTTGCCGAGGGGCGGCGACACAGTCGCAGCCTCTTCAAGGAACCGGCGGATCTGGGTCCAGGCTGTGTGGAAACGGCCGGAGATTGTGGTGCTGGCCGATTCCGCCCTGGTCGAATGTGCTTTAGAATCCTGAAGGTTGTAGCTTCGGGTGCCGGGCGATGCATCGGTTCATTGATGGCGAAGATCGGATGCAGCACACGCTGCTACCGCACTGCCTAGAAGATTATGTCGGCGAGGAGAACCCGGTTCGGGTGATCGAGGTCTTCGTCGACGAGTTGGACCTGTCCGCCTTGGGTTTTTCGGGGATGACGCCGGCGGCGACGGGCCGGCCGGCCTATCATCCCTCGACGCTGTTGAAGATCTATCTCTACGGCTATCTCAACCGCGTCCAGTCGAGCCGCCGCCTGGAGCGCGAAGCCCAGCGCAATATCGAGCTGATGTGGTTGGTTGGGCGGCTCGCGCCTGACTTCAAGACGATTGCCGACTTCCGCAAGGACAATGGCGAGGCGATCCAATCGGTGTGTCGACAGTTTGTCGAGCTTTGCCGTCGGTTAAAGTTATTCACGCGGGCCGTCGTTGCGATCGACGGCAGCAAGTTCAAAGCGGTGAACAATCGCGACAAGAACTACACGGTAGCCAAGGTCGGCAAGCGGATAGAGCAGGTCGATGCCAGCATCGTGCGCTACCTGGCGGCGCTGGACCGTGCCGACCGCGAAGAGGGCGATGTCGCCGAGGCCAAGTCGGTCCGGCTGACGGAGAAGATTGCGGGCCTGCGCCGGCAGATGCAGTCCTTGAAAGCGATGGAGCAGACGGTTCAGGCCGCGCCCGACCAGCAGGTCTCGCTGACCGATCCGGATGCACGGTCCATGGCTACCAGCGGGCGCGGAACCGGCGTGGTCGGCTACAATGTGCAGATTGCCGTCGACGCCGAGCACCATCTGATCGTGGCCCACGAGGTGATCAATTTGGGCCATGACAGAACACAGCTCGTGCCAATGGCGCTCAAGGCGCAGGAGGCCACGGGCTCCGAGCAGGTCACCGCCCTGGCCGACCGCGGCTACTTCAGCGGCGACCAGGTTCTGGCGTGCGACGGCACGGGCGTCGCGCCTATCGTGCCCAAGACCCTGACGTCGAGCGGGACCAAACGCGGTTTCTTCACGCGGCAGGACTTCATATACGACGCCGAGCACGACCACTACACCTGCCCGGCCGGCACAAAACTAACCAAGGTCAATCGCCGCGCGGATCACACGAACGATGTCGATGTCTACCGCCACTTGAGCGCCTGCTTCACCTGCCCGCTCAGATCCCGGTGCACCCCGACCCCGCGGCGGATCATCAAACGCTGGGAGAACGAGGACGTGCTCGACAGGATGCAGGCCCGGCTCGACCGCATGCCCGAGGCCATGGGCGTGCGACGACAGACCGTCGAGCATCCATTCGGAACCCTCAAGGCCTGGATGGGCGCCACCCACTTCCTGACCAGGACGCTCGACAAGGTCCGAACCGAGATGAGCCTCCACGTTCTGGCCTACAACATAAAGCGGGTGATCGCGATCATCGGTGTGGAACCGCTGATGGCGGCGATCAGAACCTGATCGCCTCGCGCAAACCGCGCGTGCCGATCGATCAACGGGCGCCTCAACCGTCATCGCCGGGAAACACAGCGCGCCGTGCACCTCCTATCGCGCGTTTTTCCACGGCCTCGGTGGAAAACAGTCATTCATCCGAGCGTCATTTAATCGCCGCATCAAGGCGTCAACGGTTCGTCACTTGATCAGTAGAGGTGGCAAGCGACGCTGTGTCCGGGGGCCTGTTCCGTCAGCGCCGGCTCCTCTTCGGCGCAGCGGGGCATTGCGAACGGACAGCGCGGGTGGAAGCGGCAGCCGCGTGGCGGATCGAGCGCGCTCGGTACCTCGCCGCTAAGCACGATCTCCTCGCGCTCTTCGTCGG
>DATNOU010000080.1:0-2453 GCA_035601195.1 Gaiellaceae bacterium
GGCGAGCTTGACGAACGGCTCGAGGCGGCTGCGGCGCGCCCACGCCAGCCAGGCGTCCAGGAGCGCCGCGGCGTGCTCGGTCGGGACGCGGTAGATCGCGCGTAGCTGTTCTTTGAGCAGGTAGGCGCGGTACAGCGGCTCGTTGGTCTGCTTGATCTGGGAGAGCTTGGCGCGCTGGCGGCGCGTGAGGTGCTCGGGGTTCTTCCAGAGCGCAAAGCGCGCGCCCTTGAGCTCCTTCGCTAGCCCGAAGTTCCCGCTGGTGATGGTCGGCGATTGCTTGTCCGGTCGGGGTTTGGTGCGCTCACGGGGTGTCTGGTTCGTGGCTACGTGATCTGGGGGATGTGCTCGTTGATGAGGGTGAGTGCGCGGGCTTGGAGCGTGGTCGGTTCGGTGAGCTGGTCGTAGGTCGCGTCGGTGCCGGCGACGCGGATCGTGTTGCGGGTGCGCGTGGCGAGTTCTTCGAGCAGGCTCGGGAGTGAGTGGCAGGGCTGGCGGTCGGGTGTCTGCTTGGTGCGGGCCTTTCGCTCGGCGGCGGGGGAGCGCGTTGCCTTGGCGACGGGGTCCAGCGTCGCGGCCGGGCAGGCGTCCTGGAAGAGCAGTTCGGTCCAGGCGTGGCGCAGGTGCCAGACGAGGTAGTGGGCGAGCATGCAGATCAGCAGGTGGCCGCGGACGCGATCCTCGAGGCGGTGGTGGATCGGGCGCACCTCGAGCAGGCCTTTGATCGTGCCGAAGCCCTTCTCGGCTTCCTTGAGCTGCTTGTAGGCGCGCACGATCCCCGGCGCGGCGAGCTGGTCGGCGGACAGGCCGCCGGCGCGCAACACGTAGATGCCGTCGAGCTCGGCCTCGGCGGCGATCTGCTCGCTCTTGCGCTCGAACGCGAAGCGGTCATCGCTGATCTCAAGCGTGAAGTGCTTCTTGACGCGGTAGCGGTTCCAGACGGCGCCGACGGCGAGCCCGATCTCGGCCTCGCCGGTGAGCGTGCCGCGCGCGACGCGCGCCGCGATCTCAGCGAGCGTGCGCTCGGTCGCGGCCAGCAGCGCGTCGCGCTTGCGTGCGCGCTCGGCAGCGACAAGCGGGTTGCGGCAGACGACCAGGCGCTCGCCGGGATAGAGCTTTTCGCACGCGATCTCGGCGAGGTTGTGCTCGTCAAACAGCGACAGCTGCAGCGCGCCCTCTTTGACGAGCTTTTTGACCTGCGGCGCTTTGAGCGCGGTGATCCACGCCACCCCGGGCGTGCCCGAGAGCAGCTCGATGTTGGCCTTGGTCGCCATCCCACGATCGCAGACGACGATCACCTCCTCGACGCCGAAGCGCGTGCGGACCTTGGCGACCTGGGCGGGCAGCGTCTTGTCGTCGTGCAGCTCACCCGAGAACGCCTCGATCGCGACCGGCCGCCCGTCGGCGTCACACAAGAGCCCGTAGATCACCTGCAGCGTGCCGCGCTTGCCGTCACGCGAGTAGCCGAGCTTGGCCAACGGGCACGTACGCCCCTCGAAATACGACGACGAGACGTCATAGAGCACCGGCGCGCCGGTGCTCAAATGGCGGCGCGCGAGCCGCTGCTCGATCCGCTCTTGGCGGTCCACGAGCCAGTCCATCGCCGCGTAGAGATCGTCCTGGTCGCAGCCCTGCACGCCGATCTCGGTCGCCAGCGTCGAACGCCCCAGCGCGCGCACGGTCGCGAGCTTTGAGCCCGGCGCCAGCACGCGCGCGACGATCATCGCGACACACAGGTCGCGCTCGCGGCATGGCTCGCGGTCCAACAGCCGCGCCAGCCCGAGCCGCCGCGCCGCGACGAGCACCGCCTCGACGTGGCCGTGCGGCAGCGAGCGCTCGATCTGAAACGCCTCGCCGGCCGGCAACAGCAGCACGCCGCGCAACGCGAGCGTCAACGCCTCGATCGCCTCCGCCGGCAACTTCGACACGTTCGCGATCGTCTCGTGACGCACCCGCTTGCCATCCCGAATCGAACGCCGCACCAGGTGCGAGACGTACTCGCGATCCCCATGACGCCGACTGATCTTGGCCACATGCATCGCCCCACGCTTCTCAGCCATGAAGCGCATCATGACACGCCCACCGGACAGGACAAGACCGATACTCTTGGCTACACCAAACAGCCATAACAAAGGCCGCGATCCCAACACCCACGCGGAATCGCGGCCGATCAGAACGCCGCTAGGCGCGGCAACTTCGGACTAGAAGAAGATCAGCGCGGCGACGAGGACCACGACCACGATCGCCAGCAGGGCGGCGGCCCGCAGCAGCCAGGACTCCGCCGCCGACGGCGCCTGGCGGGCGGTGATCGACGTCAGCTCCACGCGTGGCCGCGCGGCCGGGGGTCGCGTGGCGATCGCCGAGTCGCGCGCCGCCAGCGCGTCGTCGCGCTGCGCCTCGGCGACGCGGCGCTCCGCGGCCGCGACCGAGGCCTGCTCCTGCGCGGCGGCGAGCTC
>DATNOU010000081.1:0-8614 GCA_035601195.1 Gaiellaceae bacterium
CGCGAAGCCTTCTCCACCGACCGCGCCGAGCGCACCCGCGCCTGGGAGGAGCGGCTGCGCGCGCTAGAGGGGCACTAGGCCCGCGGCGGACCCACGCTGCCGCGCTCGACGACCGTCGTGGGCAGGTGGATGCGCCCTCCCACGGGCGCGGCCCCGTCTCCGGAGATGCGGTCGAGGAGAAGCTTCGCGGCGAGCGCGCCGACCTCCCGCATCGGCTGGCGTACGGTCGTCAGCGGCGGGTCGACGAAGCTCGCCACGGGGATGTCGTCGTAGCCGACCACCGACATATCGTCCGGAACGGACAGTCCGCGGGAGCGCAGCTCGCGGATCGCTCCCAGCGCAAGCAGGTCGCTGTGGGCGAAGACGGCGGTGAAGCCGGCGGCGCCGGAAAGCAGGCTCGCGAGCGCCTGCTGCCCGCTCTCGGGACCCCAGTCTGAAGCAGCCTCGACCAGACTCTCGTCGTAAGCGAGTCCGGCCTCGCGCAACGCTTGGCGGTATCCGTCCAGACGCTCGCGGGCGGAGGGCCACTCGGACGGCCCCGTGATGGTCGCGATCACCCGGTGGCCGTGCGCCACGAGCCGGGACGTGGCCTCGAATCCCCCGCCGCGGTTGTCCACGTCGACGGCCATGAAGCCCGCGTCCTCGCTCGAGCCGATCGAGACGAGCGGCACCCGCTCGACGGCCGGGGGAAGCTGCTCGAGGGTCAGCGGAAGTTGAGGGCGCGCGACGATCAGGCCCTCGACGCGACGCTCGAGCATGAGCCGCAGGTACGCGAGCTCGTCGTCCTCAGCCTCGCCCTCGACGCTGGCGACGATCAGGTAGTACCCGCGCTTACGCGTCTCCAGCTCGGCCCCGGCGATCGCCTCCGCGAAGAACTGGTCGGTCACGTCAGCGGTCACCATGCCGAGGGTGTGCGTGCGGCTGCCCATGAGGCCGCGGGCGAGTGGACTCGGGACGTACTGGAGCTCCCGGATCGCGGCCCGGACGCGCTCGCGGGTCTCGGGAGCCACCTCCTCGCGGCCGTTGATCACGCGCGACACGGTTTGATGCGAGACGCCGGCGCGGGCAGCGACGTCGCGGATCGTCGGACGGCGGCTGACATCTCCGTGAACAGTCACAACAGCCATAAAAGCACAGGCGCCCGGGCCCAGCTTTCAATTTGACGGAGCCCCTGTCGATTTGGAATGGTACCGCCCACGCTAATGTGACCAGTCACAGCTGCGCCCCGAGGAAAGGAGGGAAGCAGACCGAGATTCGACTCGTCGGGGGGTCTCCTAGAAGGAGAGAGCTTCGATGTCTCGCAACTCAAGAGTTCCTTTTCTGTTGGCCGTTCTGGCCGGCTGTTTGTTGCTCATGCTCGGCAGCCCGGCGCTCGCCGCGGGAACGAGCTACTACGTCAACTGCGCCGCTGCCTCAGACGGCAACGGCTCGTCGACGAGCCCGTGGAACAACCTCAACACCGTCAACGGCAAGACATTCGCGCCAGGCGACAGCCTGCTGTTCAACCGCGGTACCACCTGCACGGGATCGTTCGTCTTCTCGTCGTCCGGCACGAGCGCCAACCGGATCACGATCGGCGCCTACGGAACCGGCGCGTTGCCCGTCATCGACGGGACGGGCCAGAACCGGGCCGTCAAGCTGCTCGATACCTCGTACGTGACGGTGCAGGACCTCGAGGTCGAGAACAGCAGGGTTTGGGGAGTTCTCCTCACCACCGACCACGACGCGCCCGCGGTCGGCATCATGCTGAAGAACCTCGTCGTGCACCACGTAACCGGCGGGAGCTACGTGGCGATGGGCGCCAAGTGGACCGGCCTGGTCGTGTTCGCGCCGGGCATGATCGTCGAGCCCGACATGACGAAGGGATCAGGGGTCTACACCCGCAAGAGCTACTTCGACAACGTGCTGGTCGACAACGTCAACGCCTACGACACCACGTTGTGGGCCGGCATCTTCGTCTGGGGCGTTCAGGTCGACCAGGACTTCCAGTGGTCGAAGGATTCGAAGAACCAGGCGATTCAGAGCCGGAACATCACGATCCAGAACTCCACGGTTCACGACACCTACGGCGACGGCATCGCCATCTACATGTCCCACGAGGGGACGATCCAGAACAACGTCGTCTATCGATCGGGGATGGAACCGCCGCCCGAGGACATCGGCTCTCCGGTCGGTTTGTGGTGGTGGACCGCCGAGAACATGGTGGGCCAGTTCAACGAGTCCTACGACAACCACTCCCCCAGCGTGGACGGCGGTGGCTACGACATCGACTACGGCTCGACCAACAGCACGATGCAATACAACTACGGCCACGACAACAGCACCTACTGCACGAGCGTCTTCGGCTATCAAGGCGCGACGACGACCAACATCGTGCGTTACAACGTCTGCGCCGGCGATGGCACGGTGCACACGTACTTCAAGAAGAAGCCGTCCGGTGGCTTGACGACCGAGATCCTGCCCGGCCAGTCCGAGATCTACCTCTGCACGTGGGGTGGAGGAAAGCTGGTCGACACGTGGATCTACAACAACACCTTCTACGTCAACAGCACGGGCGACCCGTCCGCGACCGGTCTGTTCGACGTGTGTCCCGGCGGAGGGGACTCCGAGGCAAATGGCGTCTTCAGGAACAACCTGGTCGTCTCCGCCATCCCCAACGTGCTCGGCGACGTCGCCACGGCGAACAACCGGGCTCGCGACTACAACCTCTACTACTACACGGGCGGAACGTTCGCCGATCCGAATCCGGAGGCGCACGGCGTCTACAACCAGAACCCGCTGGTGAACGGCCTCGGCTACCACGGCATCGGGAGGCCGACAACACAGTGGACGCTCCAGTCGGGATCGCCTGCGATCAACCGCGGCACGAATGCGTGTAGCGGCCTCAGCGGCTGCTCGGTCGGGACGCGTGACTTCTTCGGTAACTCGATTCCGCTCGGCGGCGCCTTCGACATCGGGGCAAACGAAGCGGGCTAGAAACGTAGAAGCGGCAGCGACGGCTGGGGCTGCGGAACCTCGCGGCCTCAGCCGGACTAGTGCCTGAAGACCGAGCGGATATCTCCGGCCTTCCCACTCGGGCCGGCGGATTCTCACTCGATGATCTCGATACCGACCGCTGCCGCGAGCTCTCCTGCGGCATTGATGATGTCCGGCCACGGCATGCGCACGCCGCGGAGTGCCTCAGGGTTCCCCGCGCCGGAAAGGTCGCAACCGCGCATCTCGCTGCGAATGAAGGTTGCGCCTCCCCAGGTCGCACCAGCCAGGATGCAGTCGGCAAAGACGACCGACGCCAGCTTCGCGGCGTAAAAGTCGACCTCCTCCATCCGGCAACGCTCAAAGCTGACGCGCTCGAGCTTGGCGAAGCGAAACGAGGCGAGATCGATGCGGCAGTCGACGAAGGTCGCATCTTCGATGGCTGCGTCAGAAAAGTTCGCCCCTGTCAATCGCAGCTTCTGGAGCTGAACACGGCGCAGCCTGGCGCCCTCGGCGCGAACGTTGGCCCAGCTTCCATCGAGGGCTACCACGTCGCGAAAGCTCGCGTCTTTGAGAGCGGAGCCACCCAGGTCCACCTGTACGAGGCGGCTTTCGACGAGCCGCATCTCAGACGCCTCCCGATCCGAGAGATCGATCCGCTCGAGCACGCACGCCTCGAGATTGAGACCGCGAAGCTCCACCGGCACTCCCAGTGCGACGAGCTCGGCAGGAAGATCAGGCTGTGCCGGAACGGCTGGGGCCTTGGACATCGACGTGTGCGTGCTGGTGGCGACTCAAGTGAGCGATCTTCTCAAGCCTTTAGTCGGTCGGACTCCGGCCCTCGGTCCGGCGGATCGCCAGGTCGAGTCGCGCTGCCGGGACGAAGCCGTCCCAGCGCTCGCGCACGGTGCCGTCGGATCCGACCAGGAACGTCGTCGGTGCCTTCGCAACCGTGAACCGGCGCGCGAGCGTGCCGTCGTCGCGGAGAACGGCGATGGCCGGGTCGAGATTCCAGTCGTACGTGTAGTTCACGAGGTCGTTGCGGCTCGGCCTCCCCGCACCGGCGAGCTCGGCCGCATCGACGACGATCACGCGCAGGCCGAAGCGCGCGTGCTGCCTCTGCATGCTGCGCAGGAACACGATCTGCGCGCGGGAGGGGTCACCTTCGGGCGTTGCCTCGGCACGCGAGTTCAGGAACGACACCAGGACGACGTGGCCACGAAGGCCCCCGAGGCTGACCTCTCCGCCGCGAACGGCCCTACCCGCCAGCGCGGGTCCGGATGCGCCGGCCTCGACCTGCGGCCGCTCTTCCTTGCGCAGCCGGAGTGCGAGCGAGACCGTGACGATCACCACGGCCAGCGCGAGGAGGACGAGCAGAAGCCTACGGTCGGGGAGCCTCATCGTCGATCGCTCTCCGTGATCGGTCACATGGCGCCTTGACAGAACGAGTCGCCGTGGGCGATGTTACCAGTCACATGAGCTCGGTCTTGCCGAATTCCGGACCACGCCTCGGCGTGGCCTACTACCCGGAGCAATGGCCCCGAGCGCGGTGGCGTCAGGACGCCGAGTTGATGGCCGACGCCGGGCTCTCGCTCGTGCGGATCGGCGAGTTTGCATGGGCCCGCCTCGAGCCCGAGCCCGGCCGGTTCGAGTTCGATTGGCTCGACGAGGCGATCGGGATCCTCGCCGAGGAGGGGCTCGAGATCGTCCTGGGGACGCCGACCGCAGCGCCGCCGGTGTGGCTGTCCGAGCGCCACCCGGAGATCCAGGCGGTGCGGGCCGATGGGCGCACTGCACCGTTTGGGCACCGCCGGCACTACTGCCCCAACCAACCGAACTTTCACCAGGCGACGGAGCGCATCGTCGAGGCGCTCGCCGAGCACTACGGGCAGGACGCCCGGATCGTCGCGTGGCAGATCGACAACGAGCTCGGCGGACGCTGCTTCTGCGAGGCGTGCGTGGACGCGTTCCACGAGTGGTTGCGCGAACGCTACGGCTCGCTCGACAACCTGAACGAGAGCTGGGGCACGGCGTTCTGGAGCCAGACCTATACGGCCTGGGAGCAGATCCCGCTTCCCGAAGGAGCGCCGGTCCCGCTGCCCGACGGCTTCCTCCCCTACTCGCCCAACCCGGGCCTTGCCCTCGACTACCGCCGCTTCGCCGCCGAGAGCTTTGCCCGTTACGAGGGACTCCAGATTCGCGTCCTGCGTGATCGGTGCTCGCCGGAGCAACGGATCACCCACAACCTCATGAGCCTCGGCAACCGCGAGATCGATCACCGGGCGCTCGCCGAGGACCTCGACTTCGTCTCGTGGTCGAACTATCCGCTCCTCGCAGGGAGCTGGTGGCGCTCGGGCATGAGCGCGGACGCCCTGCGGACGCTGAAGGAGGACCGGCCGGTCTGGGTCCTCGAGCAGCAGGTGGGCCCCCTCGGCTGGGAGCTGCTGCGCACGCCTCGGCGAGGACAGCTGCGGCTCCTGACCTACCAGGCGATCGCGCACGGCGCCGAGGCCGTCGTCTACTTCCGCTGGCGAACGGCCCGCTACGGGACCGAGCAGCACTGGCACGGGCTGCTCGACTACGACGGCCGGATCGGTCGACGGTTTCGCGAGGTCCAAGAACTCGCAGGCGAGCTGGAGCGGCTGCGGGGCCCGCTCACCGGCGGCGGGCCCGCTGCCGATGCCGCCCTTCTCTACGACGCGGACTCGCGCTTCGCTCTCCAGGTCCAGCCGACAAACCCGGCCCTCGGCTACGAGGAGACGCAGGGCCGCCATTACGAGGCGCTCCGGCGGCTGGGGCTCGGAGTGGACGTCGTCTGGCCCGGCGCCGACCTTGCTCGCTATCGCTTGGTCGTGGCCCCGAGTCTCTACGTCGTCGACCCGGCGCTCGCCCACGCGCTCGCCGACTACGTGGACCGAGGCGGGTGGCTCGTGCTCGCACCCCGCTCCGGAATCAAGGATCGCAGCAACGCCGTCCCGGAGCGCCCTCTCCCCGCCTGGCTCGACGAGCTCGCCGGCCTGACCGTGACCGACTATGCCAGCGTCTCGGAAGGCGAGACCGTTCGCTTTGCCGGTGACGACCTCGCCGGCGAGTTCGCCGGGTGGTACGAGGAGCTGGAGCTCGAAGGCGCGGAGGCCCTCGCGCACTATGCCGAGGGCGACTTCGCGGGAACACCCGCGGTCGCGGAGCATCGGGTCGGGCAGGGCCTCGTCACGTACCTGGCCGGGGCCGGGAGCGAGGCGAGCCTCCGAGCGATCTATCGCGAGCTCTGCCCGCGCCGGGGGCTGGCCGTGGCGGAGCTGCCGGAAGGGCTGGAGATCGTCCGGATCGAGGGCACTCCGAACGGACCGCTTCTCTTCCTCCTCAACCATGCCCCCGAGGAGCGCACACTGACGGTCGACGGAGCCTGGCTCGAGCTGATCGCGGAGACGAGCGGCTCCGGCGACATCTCGCTTCCGCCCCATGGGGTCGCGCTCGTCTCGACCGCGGCAGTCCAGGTGCCAGTGCGTTCGTGAGCCTCGCCGTCGTCGTCACCGGCTCGACGAGCGGCATCGGGCGGGCGACGGCCCGGGCATTTGCCGCCGACGGGGCTGCGGTGGTCGTCCACGGCCTCGACGAGCAGGGAAGCGACGACGCGCAGGCGGAGGTGAGCGCCGCGGGCGGCGACCCGCGGTTCTTCCAGGGCGACCTACGCTCCCCAGAGACGTGCGAGGGGCTGATCGACTTCGCAATCGCCGAGCTCGGCCACATCGACGTGCTCGTCAACAACGCAGGGGCGAACTACTTCCTCGGCGCGCTCAACGCCGACCTCGCAGGCTGGCAGGACTGCCTCGACCTGAACCTGCGCGCGCCGTGGCTCTGCGTGAAGCGGGCTGCCCCGCAGATGCCGCGCGGCTCGGCGATCGTCAACGTGGCCTCCGTCCACGCCTTCGCCACCGTTCCCACTGGCTTTCCCTACAACGTCGCCAAGGCCGGCGTCGTCGCGCTGACGCGCGTGCTCGCGCTCGAGCTCGCGCCGGCCGGGATCCGCGTGAACGCCGTCTCTCCGGGCTTCGTCGAGACGCCGCTCACGGAGCAGTGGTTCGCCTCGCTCGATGACCCGGAGGCCGAACGTGAGCGCATCGCGGCTTCGCATCCCGTCGGACGGATCGGCCGTCCCGAGGACATCGCCCGCGCCATCCGGTTCCTGGCGCTCGAGGGGGAGTCGAGCTTCGTCGCCGGCGAGTGCCTCATGGTGGACGGCGGCCGGGCGGCCCAGCTGGTCGATCCCGGATGACAGCCCGGCTCGTCGCCGTCGCCGTGATGGCCGCCTCGATCGCGACGAGCGGATGCGGAGGCCAGCCGGAATGGCTGGAGTCGGCGCCGCCGCCCGAGCATGGCTTTCCCGCCGATCTCGAGAAGCGGATCGACTCGTTCGTGGACGAGCGAGGCCTCGATCTGCGCGCCGTCCTCGTCGTGACCGACGACCGGCTCGTCGCCGAGCGGTACTACCACGGCGTCACCCGCCACCGCTTCCTCCATCTCTACTCCGCCACCAAGAGCGTGACCGGGCTGCTGGTCGGCGCGGCACTGGCCGACGGGAAGCTGGCCGGCCTCGACGAGACGCTCGCCGACGCGCTCCCCCCGGACCTCCTGGCGCACGCGGACGACAAGGTCCGATCGATGACGTTGCGAGCGCTCCTCTCGATGACGACGGGCCTCGGCGAATCCCTCTCCTGGATGACCAGCGCGGACTGGGATCGGGCGATCGTCGAGAACCCCGGCTTCCTCGGGACACGCGGGTCGTTCTCCTACTCCACTCCGGGAACCCAGCTCCTGAGCGCCGCCGTCGAGCACGCGACTGGTGAAAGCCTGCTGAGGTATGCGAGGAGAAAGCTCTTCGAGCCGCTCGGGATCCTCACGCAACCTCCGGGCAAAGCCGTGTCGGGCCCGGGCCGCGAGACCGAGCCGACGTTCGGGTGGGCCCACGACGGCGGGGGCCATTACGCCGGCGGGACCGGCCTGCGCCTGCGCGGCATCGACATGGCCAAGCTCGGCCTCCTCTACCTCCACCGGGGCGAGTGGGAGGGAAAGCGGCTGGTGCCGCGCTCGTGGATCGACGCGTCGACGCGGCCGCGCTCGGACGGCGGGTTCCCCGAAGGCGACCCGTACGGGTTCCACATTTGGCTCCCGACCGAGCTCGGCCGGCGCGCGTTCCTCATGGCCGGCTTCGGCGGCCAGTACATCGAGATCCTCCCTTCGCTCCGGCTCGTGATCGTCACGAGCTCCCCGACGCGGCCGAGCCTCGCCACTCGGGCGATCCTCACGTACATCGTCGGCCTGGCCGAACGGTGACAGCCTGAGGCGAGGCTACGCGGCGATTGGCCCGGCCCACGCCCCAGCCGAATCGCACGCCGCCAGCACCCGCCGACCACGATCCTGTAAGAGCGCGCGGCTTTGCCGCGCGCGTTCACCGCGACGAGCGGCGTACCCAGAAACCGCGCGAAAGCGTGAGCTTTCGCGCGGACCTAAGTGCTCCCGGCCGTAAGTTCACTCGGCATCACGCGGCGAGCTGGAGTTGAGGTTTGTGCGCGGCGAGACGCTCGATCAGCGCGGCGAGGTCGTCGCGGGTGAAGTTCCAGTCGAAGGGCTCGGCGATCGT
>DATNOU010000082.1:0-18297 GCA_035601195.1 Gaiellaceae bacterium
GAGAACGGGCTCGCGCCCGTCTGGGACGCGGCCACGAATCCCGAGGCCCTGCACGCGCTCTGGCTGACCGTCCTGATCGCCCTCATTGCCGTTCCCGCGAACACGATCTTCGGAGTCATCTGCGCCCTCGTGATCGTGCGCGGGGGCCGCTTCCACGGCAAGACGCTCCTGAACGCGCTCGTCGACCTCCCCTTCGCGCTCTCACCGGTCGTCATCGGTCTCGCGCTCTACCTGGTCTACGCGCGCACGGGCTGGTTCGGGGGCTGGCTCGTCGACCACGGGATCAGCGTCATCTTCGCGCTGCCGGGGATGATCCTCGCGACGATCTTCGTCTCGCTGCCCTTCGTCGTGCGCGAGACAGCCCCCGTCCTGCGGGAGATCGGCACCGAGCAGGAGGAGGCCGCCTGGACGCTCGGCGCCTCGCCGCTGACGGCTTTCTTCCGCGTTACGCTTCCCGCGATCCGCTGGGGGGTCACCTACGGAATCGTGCTCACGACGGCGCGTGCGATCGGGGAGTTCGGCGCCGTCTCCATCGTCTCCGGCAGCATCGCGGGCCGCACGGAGACGCTCACCTTGCACGTGCAGCAGCGCTTCCAGGGCTTCGATCTCACGGGTGCGTACACTGCGTCGGTCGAGCTGGCGTTGCTCGCTCTGATTACGCTCCTGTTCATGACTCTGCTTCGGAAGGAGACTCCCGTTGGCGATAGCGATACGCCGGGTGACGAAGCGCTTCGGTGAGTTCGTCGCCGTGGACAACGTCTCCCTCGCGATCGCGAGCGGATCGCTGACGGCGTTGCTCGGGCCGAGCGGGAGCGGAAAGTCGACGCTGCTCCGCATCGTCGCCGGTCTCGAGCACCCGGACGAGGGCGACGTCTCCATCCACGGGGAGGACGCAACTGGTCTACCGCCGCAGGAACGCGGGGTCGGATTCGTCTTCCAGCATTACGCGGCCTTCAAGCACATGAGCGTGCGCGACAACGTCGCCTTCGCGCTCAAGATCCGCAAGCGTCCACGGGACGAGATCCGCGACCGGGTGGGGGAGCTGCTGCGCCTCGTCCAGCTCGAAGGTCTCGCCAATCGGTATCCGTCCCAGCTCTCCGGTGGTCAGCGCCAGCGGATGGCGCTGGCTCGTGCGCTGGCAGCCGAGCCGCGCGTCCTCCTTCTTGACGAGCCGTTCGGAGCGCTCGACGCCCGCGTGCGCAAGGAGCTTCGAGCCTGGTTGCGGCGCCTCCACGAGGAGGTGCCGGTCACGACCGTGCTGGTCACGCACGATCAGGAGGAGGCCATGGACGTCGCCGACCGCGTGGCGGTCATGAACGAGGGCCGCGTGGAGCAGACGGGGAAGCCGCGGGACCTCTACGAACACCCGGCGAACGAGTTCGTGATGAGCTTCGTGGGGCCGGCACACCGGCTGGGCGAGGCCTGGATCCGCCCTCACGACCTCGAGGTTCGCCAGGAGCCGAACGGCACGTCGACGGAAGCGATGGTCGAGCGGGTCGTCCACCTCGGGTTCGAGGTGCGCGCCGAGCTCGTCCTGGAAGACGGCAGGAGAGTCTCGGCTCAGGTGACGCGGAACGAGGCCGACGAGCTGGAGCTACGCGAGGGCCAGATCGTCTTCGTTCGGCCCAGCCGCACGCACGTCTTCAGTGCGGCTGCCACGCCTCCGGGTCACTCGTAATCGCGCCGATCTCCTCCGGGAGATTGCCGGCCGCGAGGTCGGCGAGGGTCACCGACTCCAGCACGGCGCGTAGGTTCGCGCGTACCGCGATCCAGACGTCCTTGAGCCGCTCGGCCGGGCCGCTGTACTCGACGGTCTCAGGGCGCGCGCCGCGCACGTTCGCGAGCGGCCCGTCCACTGCTCGGATCACCTCGGCGAGCGTGATCTCCTCGGGCGGCCGCGCGAGCCAGTAGCCGCCCTCGGCGCCCCGCTGGCTGGCGACGAGTCCGTCATGGCGAAGCTCGAGGAGGATGTTCTCGAGGAACTTGAGCGGGATGTTCTGGGCCTGCGCGATCCGCTCGCCCTTGACGGGGCCTTCATCCGCGGCGGCGAGCTCCAGGACGGCGCGGAGGGCGTAGTCGGCCTTGGCGGAGACCCGCATGGCCGTATTCTGGCTGTGGCGGGCCCTAGGGGCGCAGCGTCGAGGTGTCGACGACCGAAAGTCCGAGCCTGGGCGGCCGCCGCCGCGCGGTGAGCGAACCGGCATCCTTTCGAATGATGGCAGACGACTCGAGCTATCCCGAGGGCTGGAACGAGGTGCGGGGCGCCCTTCAGCGGGGCTACCGCTTCAAAGACTTCACCGAGGCGATCGCCTTCGTCAACCGTCTTGCGGAGGCTGCCGAGGAGGCGGGCCACCATCCGGACATCGCCGTCTCGTGGAACGCCGTCACCGTCCGCTGGTGGGCGCACACGAAGCGGGCGATCACCGAGCGGGACGTCGCCATGGCCCGGCGGACCGACGAGCTGGCGCGGTAGGGCAAGACAGGCAAGACAGACTCTTCTGTCTGTTATTGTCGGCGAACACTGGTCGAGCTGGCCGCCCCCCTTCCGGTACGTGAGCGGATCCTCGAGAGCGCCTACGAGCTCTTCTCGACCCGCGGCATCCGCGACGTGGGCGTAGACGAGGTGATCGAGCGCGCCGGGGTCGCGAAGGCGACTCTCTACCGCCACTTCCCCTCGAAGGACGCCCTGACGCTCGCCTTCCTCGAGCAGCGTGAGGAACGCTGGACCTACGGCTGGGTCGCGGCCGAGGCCCGGCTGCGGGGCGCAACCCCGGAAGAACAGCTTCTCGCAATCTTCGACGCGTTCGACGAATGGTTCCGCCAGGACGGCTTCGAGGCCTGCTCGTTCATCAACGTCCTCCTCGAGATGGGCAATGGTCATCCCGCCGGAAATGCGAGTGTCAGGTACCTGGCCAACGTCCGCGCGTTCGTGCAGTCGCTCGCGGACGAAGCCGGTCTCCGCGAGACCGAGGCCTTCGCGCACTCCTGGCACATCCTCATGAAGGGCTCCATCGTCGCGGCGTCAGAGGGCGACACCGAGGCCGCGAAGCGCGCCCAGAAGATGGGGCGCCTGCTCATCGAGCAGTACCGCTAGACGCTCCGGGCAATCCGAGCAAGGGCGCGCTCCGTAGGGGGTCCTGAGCATGCGTTTTCGAGCGCTCCTGGTCGCCGTTCTCGTTGCCCTGCTGGTTGCTCCTGCAGCGCAGGCGTACACGACCTTCTACGGCACGGTGGGCCCGGGGACCACGATCGTCCTCAGGCGCGCAGACGGAACCGTGGTGAGAAACGCCCGCCATGGCAACAAGACCTTCGTGATTCGTGACCGCTCGGCGTCCCACAATTTCCACTTGTACGGCCCCGGCATCGACCGTCGCACGGGAGTCGCCTTCGTGGGCAAGAGGATCTGGTCGCCGCTCCTCTTGAGGGTCGGCAGGTACACCATCGTTTGCGACAGGCATCCGCTCACGATGGTCCGAAGGTTCAACGTCTGGTAGTCAGGAGGGCTTGGCGAAACATAGTCCGTGCCGTCGGAGGCGCGCTGCTCGCCCCAACGCATCCGCGTTCAAAATGACGGGTCGCCCCCGTATCTAGATTCGATACGAGGGCTCCCTGCGTCCTTGCCTCGGAACGACCATCGCGTCCCGACGGCGAGCGACGTTCCACCAACCCGTCCTAGCTACCCGACGGTCAGCGTGCCGTCGGTGACGGTGCCACGGAGCCTGACCTCCCGATCCGACCACGTGACGCTGTTTGCGCTCGTCAGCTCCCCGACGGTGTTGAGGTCGAGCTCCCGGAGGACGAGCGACGGGCCGCCGCACTGCGGGGGATAGGACTCGAGGACCGCGTAGCAGAGGCGCGCGATTCCTCCCGAGACGATGAGGGCGCCCCGCACGACGACGGCCTCGCCCGGTTTGGCGGTGAGCGCCTGCTTGACGGTGATCGCGGAGCTGCCCGAGGCGCGGGAGTCGGTGCCGGAACCGACCGCGACAGTGAGGAGGGCAAGGAGAAGGAATCTCATGCCCCTTCGACGGCGAGGGGCGGCTAGGAGTTCCCGTCGAGCTCCAGCGGCTCGATGCGTCCGGCCTCGATTCGCCACGCGGCGAGCTCGCCTGAGTGAAGCGAGAGGATCACGTAGGGGCGCCCTTCCCAGAGGCCGATGTTCTCCACGTCGGTGCGCGACGGGCGCGGTGGGCTGGAGAGGTGGGAGTGGAAGACTGCGAGCTCGTAGCCCTCGTCTTCGAGGAACCACGCTTCGGGGTCGACGTCGAGGTCGAACCGATAGGGACTCTCGTCGCGATTTCGTCCAGGGATGTAGCGCTCGGCGATTGTGTTGCAAAACGCGATGAGTCCGCACGCCTCGTTGGGTCGCTCGGCTTCGGAGTGCTCGACGAGCGCCGAGCGCACCTCGGCCGGGATCACCACCAGATGCGGTCCTCCATCGACTGAGCGCCCTGCGTCCAGAAGTCGGCGGAAAGGTACTTCCAGCCTCCGTCCGCGAGCACGCAGACGATGACTCCCTCATCCATGTCCTCCGCGAGGGTCCGAGCGACGTGCACGACCGCCCCGGATGAGACGCCGGCGAAGATCCCCTCACGGTCGAGAAGGAGACGGACGCCGGCGATCGACTCGTCGTTGGAGACGAGGATCTTGCGATCGAGCTTCGAGACGTCGAGGATCGGTGGAACGTAGCCGTCGGCGAGCGAGCGCAGGCCGTAGACGAGATCGCCCTGGAGCGGCTCCGCGGCTGCGACCACGACGTCGGGGAACGACTCGCGCAGGCGCTCTCCCGTGCCCATCAGCGTGCCCCCGGTGCCGAGACCGGCCACGAGGGCGTCGACGTGCGGGAGCGCCTCGGCGATCTCCGCTCCGGTCCCCGCGTAGTGGGCGCGGGGGTTCGCCTCGTTCGCGTACTGGTTGAGCATGAAGTAGCGGGCGTCGGCCTCGGCCATCCGCAGGGCGAGCCGCACCGCGCCGTTCGAGCCTTCACCGGCCGGCGAGAAGACGACCCGCGAGCCGTAGAGCTCGAGCAGCTTGATCCGCTCCGGCGTCGAGTTCTCAGGCATGACGCAGGTGAGCGGATAGCCCTTCAGCTTCGCGACCATGGCCAGCGAGATGCCCGTGTTGCCGCTCGTGGGCTCGAGAAGCTCACGGCCGGGCTCGAGGTCGCCCGTGGCTTCCGCCGCCTCGACCATCGCCTTGGCGATGCGGTCCTTCAGCGAGCCGGTCGGATTCTGCCCCTCGAGCTTGGCGTAGAGCCGGACGCCCTCGTGAGGAGCCAGGCGCGAGAGCTCGACCAGCGGGGTCGATCCCACCGCATCCAGAAGCGACACGGTCAGCGTGCGCTCCCCGCCGGCCATGGCAGGAAGGAGGATGACGGTCGCGCCCTCCCGGAGAGGTGTATCCAGGCCCCCGAGAGTGCGCACGTCTTCGTTGTCCACGTAGACGTTCACGAAGGGAGCGAGCTCGTGCCCGCCGTCGAGCACCTGCCGCCCGAGGTTGGGGAAGCGCTCGGCCAGGTCGGAAAGCAGATCGCGAAGCGTCGAGCCGGAAGCCTCGACCTCGCGTGCGCCGCCGACCGCGTCGCGGAGCGTGGGCGGGATGCGGACGCGAGCCACTACGCGACGTGCGTCCTGCCGCCCTGGCAGAACTCCACGTAGTCGATGTAGTCGGTGATGGTCGGGTTTTCGCCGCAGACCGGGCAATCGGGGTCGCGGCGCAAGCGGATCTCCGTGAACGCGCCCGCCAGGGCGTCGAACATGAGCAGCCGCCCGACGAGCGACTCACCGATCCCGAGAGCGAGCTTGAGGCCTTCGTTCGCCTGAAGGGAGCCGATCACTCCCGGCAGCACGCCGAGGACGCCGCCCTCAGCGCAGCTCGGAGCCAGCTCGGGCGGGGGCGGCTGCGGGAACAGGCAGCGGTAGCACGGGCCCTCGTGCGGCTTGAAGACGGTCACCTGGCCCTCGAAACGGTAAATCGAGCCGTGCACGACGGGAATGCGGTGCCAGACGGACGCATCGTTCAGGAGGTAACGGGTGGGGAAGTTGTCCGCGCCGTCGACGATCACGTCCCAGCCCTCGCCGAGGATGCGATCGACGTTCTCGGAAGTCAGGCGCTCCTTGAACACCTTCACGGTCACGTCGGGGTTCAGCGCCTCGATCGTCAGCTTGGCGGAGTCGGCCTTCGAGTCGCCCAGCCGCTCGGTCGAGTGGACGATCTGGCGCTGGAGGTTGGTCTCGTCGACGGTGTCGTCGTCGACGATGCCGATGGTGCCGACGCCTGCGGCGGCCAGGTAGAGCGAGGCGGGGGAGCCGAGCCCCCCGGCGCCGATGAGGAGCACGCGCGACTGCAGCAGCTTGAGCTGGCCTTCCTCGCCCACTTCGGGAATCAGCAGGTGGCGGCTGTAGCGCCGGCGCTTCGACTCGTCGAGCGCCTCTGGGATCTCGAACGGGTTGCCGTTGCGCTTCCAGTCCGTGAAGCCGCCCGCGAGGGAGACGACCTGGTCGTAGCCGAGCTCCTCGAGCGTCTTCGCGGCAAAGGCGGAGCGGTTCCCGCTGGCGCAATAGACGAGCACTGGCCGCGACTTGTCCGGGGCTGCGCTCTCGATCCGCGACTCCAGGTGGCCGCGCGGCACGTGCACCGCGCCGGGGAGATGGCCCTCGTCCCACTCCTCGCGCTCGCGAACGTCGACGATCACGCATCCGCGTTCAGAATCACGCAAGGAATCGAGGGCCTGCGCGGAGTCGACCTCGTCGATCTCGCCCTTGACCTGCTGGAGAAGCTCTCTGTACGTCGCCATTGAGGTTGCTTTACCGAATATAGCAACTCTGCGGTCCCAGGCCCGCCCCCGCTACGCCCGGAAAACTCCCCAGGGACGGCAGTCGGGGCGGCCCGAGGGCTACGCTCGTAGGCGTGTCCCCCCGCACCCGCGTTCGGGCGCTCGTCGGCGTGGCCGCCCTGGCGGCGGCGGGCATCGCCGTCGGCGCCACGCTCATCGGCGGGAGCGAAGATGCCGGCCCCGGCGCGCCCGCGGCAAAGCGCGGGGCGCCGGGCCTCGAGCTGAGCGTCCTCTTGCGAAACGACAGCGAGGCGAAGGGGTTGCGGGCGGCCGAGCGCTCCTACGACCGAGGGAATCGCGCGGCCGCGCGCCGGCAGTTCCAGGCGCTCCTCTCGGCCGATCCACGCTCCCTGGAGGCCGCGGTCGGAGCGGCCGTGGTCGCCTGGCCCGACGGCACGCTGGCGAAGCTTCGCGCGCTCGCGAACCAGCACCCAGACTCGGCTCTCGTCCGGCTTCACCTCGGCCTTGCCCTCTACGCGAACGGAGACGACGCGGCGGCCGTGGCGCAATGGCGCGAGGCGAAGCGCACCGATCCGGACACGCCATCGGCCCTCAGGGCCGAAGATCTCCTACACCCCGACATGGCCCCGGGCCGACCCTTCTTCTTTGCGAGCTTCGGCGTGGGGCCGAGCCTCCAGGGCGACTCGGCCGCGGAACAGCTCGACCAGCTGCGCGCCAGGGCCGAGATTGGCGGCGTCAGGGCGAATCTCCTCTACGGCGTCGCTCTCCAGCGCGTCGGCCGAATGGTCTCAGCGGGCGCGGCATTCGAGCGGGCCCGGGCGCTCGAGGCGAAGAGCCTCGAGGCACAGGTAGCCGAGGCCGTCGGGCGTTTCGACAAGGACGCTCCGGCGGCCGCGTTCTCACGCTTGGGCCCCCTGGCGCGCGACCACCCACGCTCCGCGCTGGTGAGGTTTCACCTTGGATTGCTGCTACTTTGGATTCGAGACGTAGACGACGCTCGCGAACAGCTCCAGCGCGCATCAGCTGCGGAACGGCATGGCTTCTACGGAAGGGAAGCTCGAGCGCTCCTTTCCCGTCTTGAAGCCATTAGGACCTGACGACAAACAAATAGTCCACTTGGCCTATGGCGGTATGTCCGGTACTCGTGGAAAAGTTGCGCCACGCACGTTTCGAACATTCGACAGGCACGGCGTTGACAAACCCGAGACCGGCACTACGGTCAGGTGAGGGGGTCTGATGGCTGAGGGGAGAGGGAATGGAGCGGGAGCGGTGATTCTGCTGGAAGAAGACGCCGCCAAGGCGCTGGTCCGGCAAGGCCAAGAAGCAGGTTTCCTGACGCAGGAGGAGATCGCGCTCGCTCTCGACGAGCTCGACCTCGAAACGGGCCAGATCGAAGAGTTCTACCAGGCTCTCGAGGAGCTCCACATCGAGGTGCTCGAGTTCGCTCGCGCCGAGGCGCCCGAGCTTGACCTGGAGCCCGAGTCGCACGACGTCTCCACCGACGCGCTGCAGCTCTTCCTCAAGGACATCGGCCGCGTCGCGCTGCTCACCGCAGCGCAGGAGGTCGAGCTCTCGAAGCGGATCGAGCGCGGCGACCATCGCGCGAAGCAGCGGATGGTCGAGGCGAATCTCCGCCTCGTCGTCTCGATCGCCAAGAACTACCGGAACCAGGGCCTTCCTTTCCTGGATCTCATCCAGGAGGGGACGATCGGACTCGTCCGCGCCGCCGAGAAGTTCGACCATCGCAAGGGCTTCAAGTTCTCGACGTATGCCACCTGGTGGATTCGCCAGGCGGTGGCGCGGGCGCTCGCCGACAAGGCGCGCACGATCCGCATGCCCGTCCACGTGGTCGAGAAGCTGAACAAGATCAGCCGCGCGGAGCGCAAGCTGCTCGGCGAGCTCGGCCACGATCCCACGTCAGAGGAGATCGCTCGCGAGCTCGAGATCGACCGCGAAGAGGTCGAGCAGATCAGGCGCAGCGCGCAGGCGCCGGTCTCGCTGGAGAAGCCGGTCGGCGACGAGGAAGAGTCCGAGTTCGGCCATTTCCTCGCCGACCAGTCGGCTGCGCTTCCAGACGAGGCTGCGGAGACGACGATGCGCAAGGAGACGCTGAAGCGGATCTTGTGCGCGCTCGCGCCCCGTGAACGGCGCGTGCTCGAGCTTCGGTACGGGCTGGACGGCCAGCATCCGCGGACGCTCGACGAGGTGGGCCGGACGTTCAACGTCACCCGCGAGCGCGTCCGCCAGATCGAGAATCAGAGCCTGAAGAAGCTTCAGGCCCTCGCCGAGTCCCAGAAGCTCCGCGAAGTCGCCTAGCGTTCCGGGCCGGGGATGCCCGGCCCCTACAAGGCGTAGCGCACATAAGGCGTAGGGGGCTTGCCCCGCCCGTGCTGGTAGGTTCCGGGCCGTGGTGGACGAACGGCCCGATCCCGCCTGGCTCGAGGAGCTGTTCGAGTGGCTGCGCATCCCGAGCATCAGCGCCGACCAGCGGCACGCTGACGACGTTCGCCGGGCCGGCGAGTGGGCGCGCGACTTCGTCCGGCGGGCGGGCGGGCAGGCAGAGCTCGTCGACACGGACACCTTCCCGCTGCTGGTCGGGGAGATCCCCGCCTCGAACGGAGCGAGCGGCGCGCCCACGATCCTCCTCTACGGGCATTTCGACGTGCAGCCGCCCGCGCCGCTCGAGCTCTGGGAGTCCGAGCCGTTCGAGCCCGAGGTGCGGGACGGCTACATCTACGCGCGCGGGGCGGTCGACGACAAGGGGAACGCGTTCCTCCTCCTGAAGGCCGCGGAGCTGCTTGCCGCCGAGGGAGCCTTGCCCGTCAACGTTCGGATCGCCTTCGACGGCGAAGAGGAGACCGGAGGGCATTCCATCGTCGACTTCCTCGAGGCGGACGAGCGCGGCGCCGACGCCTGCATCATCTTCGACAGCGGGATGCCCCGCGAGGACGTGCCGGCCTTCGACCTCGGGGTCCGGGGGCTCATCTACTACCACCTACGGCTGCGAACCGCAGAGCGCGACCTGCACTCCGGCGTGTTCGGGGGCGCCGCTCTGAACGCGGCACACGCACTCATGCAGACGCTCGAGGCCGTCGTCTCCATGCCGGGCGAGTTGCGTGCCGGCGTGATCGATCCGACGGAGGAGGAGCGGCGCTCGTGGGACGAGCTCGATCCCGGCGCCACCGTGCTCGAGGAACAGGGCGCGAGACCGGCGGACGAGGCGGCCGCAGCCGAGTTCTACCGGCGTACGCTGGCGAGCCCGGCGGTCGACGTCCACGGAATCGCGGTCGGGGAGCCCCGCCTGCAGAAGACGGTTCTGCCCGTTTCGGCCGAGGCGAACGTCTCCATCCGTCTGGCTCCCGGACAGGACGTCGAGCAGATCGACGCTGCGTTCCAGCGGCTGCTCCGAGACGCCGCCCCCGAAGGCGCCGAGCTCGAGATCGAGCGCTGGGCGTCTTCTCCGGCCGGGCTGATCCCGCCCGATTCGCCCGCGGTGCGACTGGCGCAGGACGCCTTCGAGCGCGTGCTGGGGAAGCGTCCGCTGTTGCTCCGGAGCGGCGGGACGCTGCCGATCGTCCCGACCCTCGCGGACAAGGGGATTCCGACGATCCTCTCGGGCTTCGCCCTCCCTAGCGCGAACATGCACTCGCCGAACGAGCGCTTGCTCGCGCGCTACGTTCCCCTTGGGGTCGCGACGGCCCGCGAGACCCTGGTCGCCCTGGCCGACCTGCGTTAGCTACCCGACGAGTCGGGCGGCGTCTTCGTGCTCGTGCCCGTGCTCCGGCACGAGCCATTCGTGCCCGAACCGGCGCATCTCCTCGATGATCGGCAGGAGAGCCTCGCCTTTGGGAGTCAACTCGTAGTCCACGCGGCGGCGCGCGCTCGTCCGGGCGATGATCCCCTCCTGCTCGAGCACGCGGAGACGTTCGGAAAGCGTGCGTGGGCTGATCCCGGGACAGGAGCGTTCCAACTCGGAGAACCGGCGGGCGCCCTCGGAGAGGTCGTGAACGATGACGGCCGTCCACTTCGACCCGATGATGTCCGCCGTACACGCGACCGAACAGTTCGCGTCATGCACCGGCCTCATCGTTCTCATGTGACTCATCTTAGCCCCACGGCGGGGGGTTATAGACCCAGCGGCCCCCGAGCATCGTCGCGACCACCTCGATCTCGGCCAGCTCCTCGGGAGGGCAGTCGAACGGATCCCGGTTCAGCACGACGAGATCCGCCAGGTATCCGGGCAGGAGCTTGCCGCGGCGATGCTCGTCGCCGGCCAGCCAGTGCGGGGTGACGCACGTTGCGTGGAAGGCTTCCTCGATCGTCACCGCCTGCTCCGGATGCCAGGGCTCGCGCTCGTCGAGCGTGCGCAGGACTCCGGCCCGGATGCCGAGCAGGGGATCGAGCTCCTCGATCGGCGCGTCCGATCCGTTCGCGACGACGGCGCCGGAGTCGAGCAGCGAGCGAAACGCGTAGGCGCGGTCGGTCATCCCCGCCCAGTGCCGGTCCGCGAGCTCGCGGTCGGAGGGAGCATGGCTGAACTGGACGGAGGCCGCGACTCCGAGCTCCTCGAAGCGGGGGACATCCTCTTCAGCGAGGAGCTGGGCGTGCTCGATCCGGGGACGGAGCCCGCGAGACCGCCATTCCTCTGCGGCCGCCTCGAAGGCGTCGAGCGCCTCGCGGTTGGCGAGGTCGCCGATAGCGTGCACGGCTACGGGGAACCCGGCTCGCGCGGCGCGGCGGACGATGTCCTCGAGCTCCTCACGGGACGTGATCTCGACCCCGGAGCCGTCCAGGAGGCGCGCGGTGTGCGACCCGAGCGTCCCGTCCATGAACGCCTTGATGTAGCCGATGCGCACGAGGTCGCCACCGAGGCCCGAGCGCACGCCGAGCTCGGCGAGCGCGCCGATGTGCTCGTGCGGAAGCGACTGCCACACCCGCAGGGTGAGCGCGCCCTCGCTTTCGAGCTCTTGCCAGACGGCGAGTGCCCCGAGCCACCCGTCCTTGTCGTGGACGGCGGTCACGCCCCGGGAGCTCGCGATGCGAATGCCTTCCCGCGAGGCGTCGACCATCTCCTCGTGCGTGGGGCGGACGTAGACATCCCGGAAGTGCCAGGCGCACTCCTCTCTCAGCACGCCGGTGGGCTCGCCCCGCTCGTCGCGCTCGACCACGCCGCCCGGGACCTGGAGGTCGCCGTCCGCCCTGGCGAGCGCGGCCGAGTTGAGCCACAGCGAGTGGTAGTCCTTCGCCATCAAAGCGACGGGGACGTCACCGGTGACCGCGTCGAGCGCCTCCTTCGTCGGCTCAGCGGGGGGATGCCACTCGTCGCTGCGCCAGCCGAAGCCCCGTAGCCAGCGGCCCGGCGCGACTCCGCTCAGCCCGGCCGCAACGCGCGCCAGGGCGTCGTCGAGCGTTCGTGCCTCTTCCAGCCGGACCTCTCGCTGATCGAGCGACCAGCTCGGAAAGTGGACGTGGGCGTCGCTGAAGCCCGGTACGACGCAGCGCCCGCCGAGATCCACTCGCTCCGGCGTCGCGAGCGCCGTCTCATGCGTGCCCACGCCGCCCGCGATCGCCTCGCCCGCGATCGCGAGCGCGCCCGCGCGAGGCAACGAGGGCTCCATCGTCCGGATGACGCCGTTTTCGAGGATCACCGTCAGGCCACCAGCTCACCGCAAAGATAAAGCGTTCCGTCGCGGACCTCTGCATCTGGGAAGAGGACATGCGCCTCCTTCTGCCCCGGCCGGATCAGATGGACGACCTCATGGCCGCGTGCAGTCAAGAAGTCGGCGATCAGGCGCCGGTGGCAACGACGCCAGTCGGTTTCCGCACACATGAAGGACGGCCCCGGCTCGTCGAGTGCGGCCGCGAGCGCTTGCTGCCATACGGGCGAGGCCATGCGGGCCGCGTAGCTTCGGAAGGCCGCGACCCGGATGCAGTCAAACCGCTCTTCTCCGGGCTCGCCGCTTCGCCGGCCACCGAGCTCAACGGCGTGGCGGTAGGCGATGCCCGCATCCGCGAGAGTGCGTGCGAGCGCCGGCTGGTTGAACTGCGGGTTGCGCTTCGAGCCCGGGAACCGTCGCACGTCGACGAGCGTCTGCGCGCCTGCTTGCCGGAGAGTCTCGACGAGCTCCTCGGTCGGGCGCGTTCCGTTTCCGATGGTCAGGAGCCGCACGCCGAAATCCAATTCAACCCCCGCGTCGTATTGTGACCCGGATGCGTGTTGCGTTGCTCGCCCTCTTCGCAGTCCTCGCTCTCGCGGCGTGCGGCTCGAGCTCCAGCGAGTCCGGGACCACGGGCCAGGCGGCTGCGGGGCAGGCGATCTCGATCAGCGAGACCGAGTTCAAGCTCGACCTCTCGCCCGTCCAGGTCGATCAGGCCGGAACCGTCACCTTCCGCGTGACGAACGACGGGGCGATCGATCACGCCCTCGAGTTGGAGGGGCAGGGCGTGGAGGAGGAGACGGAGACGATCAAGCCGGGCGAATCCGCCGAGTTGACAGTCGATCTCTCCAAGGACGGCTCGTACGAGATCTACTGTCCGATCGACGGCCATCGCGACTCCGGAATGGAGGGAACCCTCACTGTGGGAGCCGCGACGGGCGGTGGGAGCACCGGCACGACCGAGGACGAGGGCTCGACCACGTCCGATGACGACGGCTATGGGTACGGCAGCGGCTAGCTCGTAGCGCCTTCGACCCAGCCGGCCATCCGCGGGAACTCTCGCGGCGTGCTTGAGCCCGGTTCGAACTCCCGCCGGACGTCATTAACCGCGATGACCTTTCCCACCCTCGGCAGACGGAAGAAGAGGAGCTGATCGGCGTCAGGCCAGCCCGCGAGGAGCCAGCGGCCGTTGGGAGAGATTGTGAGGTCTCCAATCCGCCCGGCCCCCCGAAAGAGCTGGGTGTTCGGGATCAGGAGACACGCCCCGGACGTGGAGCACGATGACCGAACGAGATCGGTTGCGTTGGCTTTCCGGTCGTAGTCTGCGAAGACGACTCCGCCGCCGGGAGTCACGGCGACATCGAGAAGGAGATGCTGGCGTCCGACCTTTTCAAACAGGATTCGCCTCCCAGCTCGGTACAGCCGGATTTCCCTGGCGGTCAGCACGACGAGATGTCCATCGGGGGAGAACGCGAGCCGGCGCATGCCCGGGATCCTCGGCGTCTGCCAGAGCTCCCGGCGAGCGTCGACGTCTACCACGTGAGCGCGCCCGTCCGCGCCCGCGTAAGCGAGCACATGCGAGTTGTCCTTCCAGGCCGGTGCGACGGGCGCCACGTCGGAAGCCAGGACGATGTCGGGCGACCCGTCGCCAGCAACGACGTGCAACGAGTTACCGGACCGGTATGCGATTCGAGTGTCGAGTCCTCCGCCGGACCACCGCGCGTCGCTGATCTGGTCGGCTCGCGACAGCGACCACCTGACGTCTCCACTCCCCGGATCGAGCGTGACGAGCTGGTGTTGTCCCGTCGCGACCACGAAGAGGCCGCGCGGCGACCACGAGGCGTCCTCGTAGTCCCCCAGGAGCCGCTTCGACCCGTCCTCGTTCACGACCCAGGGTCCCGAGCTCGAGACAACGAGCAGGCGCCCCGGCGCGGGCAACCGGACGAGCGCAGGCTCGGACGGGGTTACGCCTCCGACCTCGTGCCGCACGCGTTCGACCACGGTTTGCCCCGGCGGGGTCACCGCGGCCACTCCGAGCGCCGCTACGGCGGCGAGCACGAGGACGAGCCGGGAATGGCGCTCGATCCACGGGACCCGCTCGCGCGACGCGTAGGAAGAGCGCACGACCTCCCACGCGCGTTCCCCTGCCTCCTGCTCGCCCGGCACCGGATCTTGGAGCAGGCGGTTGCGCAGCTCGGCTTCGGTCACCGCTCCTCCTCCGCGAGCCGTCCCTGCAGGGCGTCCAGGCCGCGCCGGAGCCGGGAATTCACCGTTCCGCGGGGAAGCTCCAGCATCCTGGCTATCTCCCCCGGTGTGTACCCGAGCAGATAGCGAAGGACGATCACCGCGCGATGCTCCGGCGTCAGATCCGCTAGCGCGCCGGTCATTCCCTCCGAAACCTGGCGTCGCGGGCCCTCGCTCCTCGCAGGGGCGGCGGCCAGCGCGTCATCGCCGACCTCGCGGCGAAGAGAGCGCGCCCGGCCCCAGTCGATGGCCCGGTTGACGACGATGCGATGAAGCCACGGGCCGAATGGGCGGCGGCGGTCGAAGGAGTCCAGGGCTCTCACGGCAGCCAGGAAAGCCTCCTGCGCGATGTCCTCCGCGGCCGCGCTGTCGTGCACCACGAGGTACGCGGCCCGATAGGCCCGGGGCCAGTGATTGCGAAAGAGCGCCTCGAGGTCCGAGGCCGATCCGGCCTGGGCGCCGCGCACCCAGGCGCGCTCGTCGCGGCCTGCGCGCGGCATCGCCTGCCGACTATACGGCTGGAAAAGCCGGTGAAGTCCACAATGGAGCTACGTAGCCGGGAGCCGTTCGGGTCCTGCGTGGTCTTTCCGCGAGCGCTAGGCCGCCGCGGCCACGAGCGTCCGCGCGAGCCGCATGACGGCATATGCGTGGCGGGCCGCTCGGCGGTCGCTCAGCGAGCCGGCCGCGAGCTCGACGACGAACGAGCTCGTGCCGGGAAAGCGATGGTTTTGCCAGTTGGGCGCCGTCCCGTGCGGCCATCGGATGCTCCTGTAGACCATCCGCGTCAGTCGAGCGTATCTCCTCGCCATGGGGCGGCTTTGGCCCCAGGCGCGAACGAGCGTCTGCGGCTGGTGGTACCAGATCGTGATGTCGGGCTGGATGCGGCGCACGAGCCGCCGCACGGTTCTCGTCTCGGGCTCGGACCAGGGGTAAGGGCCCGAGTACTCGGGATCCCAGCGAGTCCCGATCGGGATCCACTCCGAGCCGAAGTTGCGGTTGAGATCGACGCCGCGCCCGTTCTGGCGGACGCCGAGGCGCCGGCCGTCCGGGTTGACGACGTTGACGATCCAGAGGTCGAAGCTCGCGGGCGGCGTCTTGCGGACGAGCTTGCGCGTGATCGCCACGCCGGCGTCCTCGTTCCCGTGGATACACCCGACGACGAGCACTTTGTGCGGACTGGTCACGTCTCCGAGCCGGTAGGCGCGGATTGCGCGACCTTGCGAGGAGTAGCCCACGACCTCCGAGCTCCGTGTCGGGTCGGAGGTGGCGAGGGCCAGGGCTGAAAGCAGGATCTCGATGCCCACGAACGGTGTACGGGGACCGGCGGGTCGAAGGTTCCCGTATCCAAATCGGTGCGCTCACTCTGCCTGATCCTCCTGGCGGCCGTCGCGTGCGGGTTCGCCAGCCCCTTCGCGACGCAGCGGCCGTTCACGCCCAGGCCGGACAACTCGATCCAGTGGCAGAGCTCGCGGGCGCTCGGCAATCCTGCGGCGGGGAGGCTGGTTCGGGGAGTTCAGCTACCGCCGGGCGGCCCGACGTTCTTCACGTGGGATCCGCTGCTCCACAGGCAGCCCGGCCGCGCCTGGCGGCGCTGGGGGACCGACGAGCTGGTTCGCATCGTCCTCCGCGTCGTCGCTACTTATGCGGCCGGCCATCCGCGCGCGCCTCGGGTGGGCATCGGAGACCTCAGCAAGCCGCACGGCGGCTGGTTCGGCCCGCGCCACGCCTCGCATCAAAACGGCCTCGACGTCGACGTCTACTACCCACGGCTCGACCGGCGGGAACGGCCGCCGCTGCGCGTTGGCCAAATCGATTTTCGGCTCTCCCAGGCGCTGGTCGACCTCTTCGTTCGAGCTGGAGCCGAACGAATCTTCGTCGGGCCCAACACCGGCCTTCGCGGGCCGGCGGCGGTCGTCCAGGTGTTCGGCGGCCACGACAACCACCTGCACGTGCGGATCGGTTTTCCTCCCTCTGCAAGCGGGGACGCTTGAGGGAAAGGAGGCAAGCATGCTGGAGAACTATTCGATGCAAGAGCTGCAGGAGCTCGGTGGGCGTGAGGTCTTGGATGCGAACGGCAAGTCCGTCGGCTTCGTCGATCTCGTCTTCGTGGACGACCCGACTGGACGCCCGGAATGGCTGGGCATCTGGAGCGGGCTGGCGGGCAAAGGCCCGCGGGTGATCGTTCCGCTGCGCGGTATCGAGCACGTCGAAGGCGAGATTCGCGTCCCGTGGACGAAGGACGCGATCATGAGCGCCCCGAGCTACGACGACGAGGACGACCGCGGTCTGCTCCGTGACGACCCGGACGGCATCGCCATCTCGCCCGAGAAGGAACGGACCGCGTATCAGCACTATGGCGTGGAGCCTTTGACGGAGCGCCCAGAAGGCATGTCCGGTCCGCGCTTCCGGGCGGTGCTGATCGAGATCCGAACCATTCAGCGCCGGCGGTAGCGGCTGCACACGGCGCGCGTACAATCGCCGCCGATGCGTTCCGACCCGCTGACCGACGAGCAGCGCGAGATCCGCGATCTCGTGCGCACCCTGGCGCGTGAGCGGATCGCCCCCAGAGCGGGAGAGATCGACGAGTCGGCGGAGTTTCCGTGGGACATGGTCGAGCTCATGCGCGAGCACGAGCTCTTCGGGCTCGCCTTCGACGAGAAGCACGGTGGGAGCGGGGCGGGATCGCTCATGCTGCTCGTCGCGGTAGAGGAGGTCTCGCGCGCATGCGCGACGACCGGTCTGGTGCTCGCAGTCCAGGAGCTTTCATCACTTGCGCTCAGGCTCGCCGGGACCGATGAGCAGAAAAGCCGCTACCTGCCCCGCCTTGCCAGCGGGGAGTGGATCGCCGCTTACGCGCTGACCGAGGCGGGCTCAGGGTCCGACCCCGCCGCGATGAGGACTCAGGCCAAGCGGGACGGGGAGGAGTACGTCCTCAACGGTTCGAAGCGCTTCATCACCAATGCGGGCGTCGCCGGGCTCTACACCGTCTTCGCCAAGACGGATCCGGACGGCGGCCACGCGGGGATCTCCTGCTTCGTCGTCGAGGCAGACGCTCCGGGTTTCGAGGTGGGGCGAATCGAGCCGAAGATGGGCATCAAGGGCTCGACGACGGGCGAGCTCTTCTTCAACGACTGCAGGGTGCCGGCCGGTAACCTCGTCGGCGAGGAAGGCGAAGGCTTCAAGATCGCGATGCGCATCCTCGACCGCTCGCGCCCGGGTATCGCGGCTCAGGCGCTCGGCATCGCGCAAGGCGCAACCGACTACGCGCTCGAGTACGCCAAGAGTCGCGAGACGATGGGGGGGCCCATCGCCGAGCACCAGCTGGTGGCAGGGAAGCTGGCAGACATGGAGACGCGGTGCGAAGCGGCTCGGGGCCTCCTCTACAAGGCGGGTTTGATGATGGATGAGGACGCTCCTGGGCTGACCAAGGTCTCCGCGATGGCGAAGCTCTTCTGCTCCGACACGGCGATGGACGTGACGACCGACGCGGTCCAGATCCTCGGCGGGTACGGCTACATCAAGGAATACCCGGTCGAGCGCATGATGCGCGACGCGAAGATCACGCAGATCTACGAGGGGACGAACGAGATCCAGCGGCTC
>DATNOU010000083.1:0-2858 GCA_035601195.1 Gaiellaceae bacterium
CGGCGCAGACGCCTGCGATCGCGGTGTTGTCGTCGATCGCGCGCTGCCGTACTCGCAGGCGCCGGGCAGTATCGGCGGCGGCTGTCGACATGGGGTTGGCGAGCAGCGACTGGCAGATGCCCCCGAACGTCCACGTGAGCACGGCGCTCCAGTTCGTGTGGAGGATCTGCCACAGGTGGTACACGTCGGGAATGCTGACGACGTAGACGCGGGTGTTCGGCAAGCCGCCGGTCAGCGTCGCCAGCGCACCGCGAAGCTGGGATCGAAGCGTGTCGACGGGCGTCATCGTCGCCTCGCTCGATGTACAGACGTCGTTCGCTCCCATCAGGACGGTCACGTACTCCGCTCCCTGCGAGACCGCCGCCTGCACCTGCGCTTGCAGGTCGACCATCTTCCCACCCGTTTTCGCGTCGTTGTAGTTGCGACCGAGAACGGCAGGGTTCGCGGCGAGGACACGCCGGTAATGGCTGTTGACCGTCGAGCTGGTCCCGGTCGACCACGAGTTGGGCGGACAGTCGATGAATGGGAAGGAGCACGTGTTGAACGCGCGCGTGATCGAGTCGCCGGTCGAGGCGATCGAGCTCGGGTAGCCGGTAACGGCTGGATCGGCGACGGCGACCGGTGCGACGACTGCGCACAGTGCAGCGGCAGTTGCAATGACGGCAAGCGGCTTCATCTAACCCCCCTTGAGCATGACGGAGAGTTTGTGCCGTCGATCGGCGCGGCGAAAACCACTGCGGCCGCGTCCAGTGATGAAACCGGCGGGCGGGGTCGGCTCCTCGGAGCCGATCCCGCCTGCCGGGGTGACCCCCCTAAGCTGCGAGCAGCGGGCGCCGGAGTCGTTCTCCGCGCGCCTCGACAATCTTCATGGCCGCATCGAAGAGCTGGTACGCGAGCTCGTCACGCGTTCGGGCGCAGCCGCCCACGCGGAAAGTTCTGCCGTCGCCGGCGCAGTGCCGGGCAACTCCCACGAGGTTGGCACCGTCGCGCTCGACGTCGACCTGCCAGCCGAGCAAGTTGAGCCACACGAGCAGAGTCGATTTTCCGTTCTGACTGCTGGACACGAATTGCTCCTGGCTCGGGTTTTGAGCTGACCCCGCCGCAGTGGGGTCCTCTCTGACGAGCCCAAGCATTCCTGAGGCAGGGTCGGTTGATCTATCCCCCAAGCGGGGTTGACGACCCTGGTTCACTCGACAGCGCCGGCCGCACGATCGCGGCCGGCGCCTGGATTCGTGGGCACGCGCTACTTGCCGCGTGCCTTCAGCGACACGCAGTGACCGAACGTGCCGTACTTGGTGCGGAACGCGGGCTGATCGGCGTTCCGCTCACTCAGACAGGCCTTGGCGGCCGCAACGGTCGCCTGCTGCTGCGACTGCGTCTTCTCGCTCGCCTTCGTGGAGACGCACTTGCCGAACGCATTCGACATGTCTGCGTTCGTGCCGTAGAACTGCGCGAAGGTCTTGCCGCCGTGGTCGGCGACGAAGGTCGCGTCGCTCTGCTCGGCGCGGCACGTCTGGGCGGCGTTCAGCTCGTTCTGCGTCTGGGCCTTCGCGGCCTTGGAGACGCACTTGCCGAACGCGTTCGCGCTGTTGCCGTACAGCAGCTTGAACGCCTCGGGGCTCGCCGTGCGCGCGGCACGGCACGTGCGTGCCGGGTTCGGGCGATCCTGCCCTTCGGCCCTCGACGACGCCCTGGCCTTCGCCGAGACGCAGTTGCCGAAGGCGTTCTTCCCCTTCGGGCCCGAGCCGTAGAACTGATCGAACGTCTTGCCGCCGTGGATGGCAGCGAAGGTCGGATCGCTCTGTTCCGCGGTGCATGCGGACTGCGCGCTCGTGAGGTTCTGCTGCTCGACCTGCGCCAGGGCCGAGACGCACCGGCCGAACGTGGCGTACGCCTGGCCGAACACGGTCGGGCCGATCTTCGCCCTCAGCGCGGTACACGCGCTGTTCGCATTCTTCGTCGCGTCGGGGCTCGGCGCCGCTGTCGAGGACGCGGCCATGGCAATCGCCACGACGAATGCCGTTGTGAGAACGAGACGTTTCATGAACCACACTCCTCGGAGTAGGTGGATGATCTCCCCTACGTACTAGATTCCCAGTAGCCCAGAAAATCCCGCCCGGCAGCGTTAGCTTTCTGTAAATCCGCAGCGCAGCGCCTCCTGAGAGGCGGCTGAGCTACATCCGCTCGATCATCGCGCGGCCGAACGCCGACGTCGAGACCTCCGTCGCGCCGTCCATCAGCCGCGCGAGGTCGTACGTCACCTGCTTGTCGCCGATCGCCGCCTCGAGCGACGACACGATCAGGTCGGCGGCCTCCGTCCAGCCCAGATGGCGCAGCATCATCTCGGCGGACAGGATCAGCGAGCCGGGATTCACCTTGTCCTGGCCGGCGTACTTCGGCGCCGTCCCGTGCGTCGCCTCGAAGAACGCGACGTCGTCCGACAGATTCGCGCCGGGAGCGATCCCGATGCCTCCGACCTGCGCGGCGAGCGCGTCCGAGATGTAGTCGCCGTTGAGGTTCGTCGTCGCGATGACGTCGTATTCGCGCGGGCGGAGCAGGATCTGCTGCAGGAATGCGTCGGCGATCATGTCCTTGATCACGAGCCCGTCGGGCGTCCGCTTCCACGGGCCGCCGTCCAGGGGCTGAGCGCCGAACTCGCGCTCGGCGAGCGCGTAGCCCCAGTCGCGGAACGCGCCTTCCGTGAACTTCATGATGTTGCCCTTGTGCACGAGCGTCACCGAGCCGCGGCCGTTGGCGATCGCGTACTGAATCGCCTTGCGCACGAGCCGCTCTGAGCCCTCCCGCGACACGGGCTTGATGCCGAGGCCCGACGTCTCGGGGAACCGGATCTTGCGCAC
>DATNOU010000084.1:0-2081 GCA_035601195.1 Gaiellaceae bacterium
AGGCGTAAGCGAGCCGCTCGACCTTGAATGAGGTAGAAGATAACCAGGTGAGTGCAGTCACGCGCCTGGTGACCTTCGTCGATCTCCGCGAGGGCGTCGGCGACGCTCGTCAGCTGTCCGTATCGGCCCGGCATGAGGCCGTGCTCTCGGATGGTCGGCGCGTGCTGCTCTTGGATGATCGCGGCTGGGTCTCTTCGCCGCTCATCACTGCCTTCCGGGCGGGCGACGCTTCCGACCGTGACTCCGCGCGAGAAGAGCAGCCGGACATCTGGGCTATGACGTCGGTCGAAGACATCGAGCAAACGGCGCGCATGGTCGTCGGACCCGACGAGCCGCTCGACGGTTTCTCGCAAGAGGACGCAGAGCAAGGCCATTGGGCGTATCTCAGCGACGTGCTCCGGCAGCACGGCGTCGTCGTGGACGCCCTAGACCTGAGGCGGCTTCCGCACGACGTCGTGCACAGCGAGCGACTGCTCGCACGGGTTGGCCGTTCGGCGACAGGCGTCTAAGCCTCGGGTCGCGTAGTTGAAACGGGACAGCAATCACCGGGGACGGTTGCGGGAGGGCGGCGGCGGGCCGCTCGAGGGCGACCCCCTAAGGCGGAAGACGCCCGGCTTGCGCGGCGAGGAAGCTCTCGTCTACTTGTTCGGACGGCCCTCGAGGCGGCGGGACGAATGGACACCTGCGGTGAGGGGAGCCGGGTTGCAAAACCGAAGCCCCTACCCCCTCCGTCACACGTTCGCCTCGTTTGCGATCGCGGCCGGCGTCCCGCTGTTCAAGCTCTCGCGCTTCATGGGCACGAGCGTTGAGCAGATCGGCCGCGCTTACGGCCACCTGTTGCCGCACAGCCTCGAGCGGGCGAGAAAGGCGCTGGACGGCTTCGTCGGCGCTACGGAGTCAAACGTCGTAATCCGGGGGGTCTGAGCCGAGTTCATCTCGGCGCTTTTCCACTTTTGGAGGGCGTCGCGCCTAAGCTCCGCGGCGTCCTCCTCCGCGTTTGGGTGCTGATCGGGCACCGAAGCCGCTGATTTCTGTTCGCGGCCCAAGATCCGATTGAGCCCGCTTTTGCAGGCTATTCGTCGCAGTCGGGGCGCCCGGATTTGAACCGGGGACCTCCAGTCCCCCAGGCTGTTTCAACCGAGTGGCGGGCGATGGTCCGACGTGGCGGGAAGTGGCTTGTTAGCAGGGTGATTGCCACGACGCCGTGGCTTTTCGGCCGCTCTTTGCGGACTTTGCTTTCCAGGCGTTTGGGCCCCTTGTGGGCCCCGCGCCCAAGCCCTAGAGCAGCGTGCCCTCGAGCTCTTGGTGCTTCGCCAGCTTGGCCGCGGCCTTCTGGGCGATTCGCTCGCGCGGCCCGCGCTGCCGGCGTACCCCGGGAACTGGCACACTTTGAGCGAGGTCGGGACAACCTCACCTCTCCCCGAGGTAGGGAACGGCTACGGAAGCCGCAACCGTAGAAGCTGCCCCGGCCTCAATTACGGCTGAGGAGCCGAAGCGCTCGCGTCATGGAAGTGACCCCGGCGACGAGTACCCCATTCTCGCGAGGGAGCTCGAGTCCTGAGACATTCACGTCAGGCAAAGGAAAGACCCGCGAGGCAGCGGGCCTTTCTCCGTCTAGGGCTTCTCTGATGAAACCGCTAAGACGGCCTCAATGGTAGCCAGGCCTTAGGCTTCGGCGGGGTTCTCTCTTTTAGCGGGACACCGCGATATGCTCGCCGGACGATGGCAAGCCTCAGTTTCACGCTCTCGACGGGAGAAGAAGTAAGGAAGACCGTCGATCACGACCAGGTACAAGCCGAGATCGACGCCTTCCGTACCCACCAACGCGAATACGGCGCCGACTTCTTCCCGGTAGACGATGGTGTTTGGGTCTTGCGGGCCGCTGTGATCAGCATCGGTCCGGTTGCGGAACCATTCGTGACGTAGGGTCTTGCCCACCGCCCTCGACAACGGCCAGCGCTCGCCGTGCAAGCTGCTCAGGAAGGTTGCGAGAGCGTCCCCTGGGTGCACCGTTTCGGACTGTCCAGGTACCGACTAAGGTCCCCCGACTGGCGATGAGCGAGCCTGAGAACCCTGAGAAA
>DATNOU010000085.1:0-13498 GCA_035601195.1 Gaiellaceae bacterium
GGGGAGGAGGCGGCGGGGGCGGATCGTCCCCGGGGGGAGGAGGCGGGGGGGGCGGGTCGTCGCCCGGTGGAGGCGGCGGAGGCGGTTCCTCGTCGCCGGGCGGAGGCGGCGGCGGAGCAGCGTCGTCCACGATCGTTGCCACTCCCTGGCCGTCCGAGAGACTTGCGTTGACCGCCCTCGAGAGCGCGAGGGTGAACGTCTCGTCGGATTCGACGAGAGAATCGTGCACAAGCGCGACGGAGACTGTCTTCGAGGTCTCGCCGGCCATGAAAATGATCGTCCCGCTGCGAGACTCGTAGTCGCTCGGGGCCGCGGCCGAGCCGTCGGCGGTCGCATAGTCGACTGTCACGATTTTCCCGCTCTCGCGTGACAGGAAGAGCGTGAACGTGGCGCTCTGACCTCCTTCCGGTGCGGAAACGTCGTCGACCGAGAGAGAGACCTGAGGATCGTTGTCGAGGATCGTCCCTGCCCCCCGGGCGTCGCCGAGGGTAGCGCCCACCGGATTCGACAGGTCGAGCGAGTACGTCTCGTGCAACTCGTCGAGCGTCTCTCCGACGACAGCGACGGCAACCTGCTTCGAGAGCTCGCCGGCTGCGAAGGTGAGCGTGCCCGTCGTGGCGGTGTAGTCGCCGGGGGCTTTCGCCGACCCGTCCGCAGTCGTGTAATCGACGGTTACGGGGGCCGCCGACGCCGCCGAGAGCGAGACCGTGAAGAGCGCGTTCTTGGTGCCCGAGTCGCCTTCGGTCACCAGTGCGTCACTGACCGCGAGCGAAGGGGCGTCGGCCGCGGCCGAAGCTGCAGCCAGCACGAGGAAGAGAGCCGCTGCGGCGAAAGCGAGTTGCGTCCTCACGATCACGTTGTAGGCTGCCCTTACACGCGGCGAAATCGCCCCATGAGGGGACGCTCTTTCGAGGGATCCTCGCCGAACGGGCTACTGCACCGTCAGCGTGCTGAGCTTGATCGCCGTCAGCTGCACGCTGCGGGATCCGCGCGACTTACGCGGCCGAGCGCAGCGCTTCGATCTCGCGTTGCACGGCGAGGCGCTCGAGCGCAGTGTTCTCGAGCTGCCGCACCCGCTCGCGCGTAAGGCCGAGACGGCGGCCGATCTCCTCCAGCGAGGCCGGCGCGACGTCCCCATTCAGCCCGTACCGCATCTTGAGGACGTCCCGCTCCCGCTCAGGAAGCTGCGCGACCGCCTCACGGAGCGTGTCGAGGCCAAGACTGACCGTGACCTCCTCCTCGGGGCTCGGCGCCTCACCGGCAACGAGCTCGCCGAAGGGCGTCCCTTCGTTGGCGCCGACCGGCCGGTCGAGGCTGGTCACGGCCCGCGCGGCCTGGCGGACCTCCCGCACCTGCTTGAGGGGAAGCTTGGCCGCCTTCGCGATTTCCGCCTCGGTGGGCGGACGACCGAGCTTTGTCATCAGCGCGCGCTCGGCCCGGGACATCTTCTGCTCGCGCTCGACGATGTGTACGGGAATCCGAATCTCCCGCGCCTTGTTCGCCACGCCACGCTGCACCGCCTGGCGGATCCACCAGGTCGCGTAGGTGGAGAACTTGTACCCGCGGCGCCAGTCGAATTTCTCTACGGCGCGAATGAGGCCGATGATGCCTTCCTGGATCAGGTCGAGGAGCGAGAGGCCGTGACCCTGGTAGCGCTTCGCGATCGACACCACCAGGCGGAGGTTCGAGTTGATCATCAGCTCCTTCGCCTCCCGGTCGCCTCGCTCGATGCGCTTCGCGAGCTCGACCTCCTCCTCGGCTGTCAAGAGCGCATACCGCCCCGCCTCGTTGAGGAAGAGCTGCAGCGCGTCCGTGGTGGCGTGGGCGAGATCGCCGTTCACGTAGGTCGCCGCGGGCGTGTCCTGGCGACCACAGTCGTCCTTGAGCTCGATCCCGCGGCGCTCGATTTCCTCGTAGAGGCCCTGCACGTCGTCGTCCTCGAGGTACAGCGCGCTGGCGACCTCGTCGACATGCGAATACTCGATACAGCCGTGCTCCTCGCCCTCCGACAGGAGCGCTTCGATCCGTGCATCCATATCTCTTCCTATTTCGCGCGAACGTCCGGGACAAACAGCGAACGTATGTTCTATTATATCGCAATGGCGAGGGCCCAGTACCTCGAGGACACGTGCAAGACCGCTCTCAACCGCGTGCCCGATGCGAGCCGAATCCCGTTCCGCTGGACGATCAACCCCTACCGCGGCTGCACCCATAGCTGCCACTACTGCTTTGCGCGTGCATTCCACCGGTACCTCGACCTCGGGATCGGCGAGGACTTCTCGACCAAGATAGTCGTCAAGACGAACGTCGCCGAGGTTCTGCGGCGGGAACTCTCGGCCGCGCGCTGGACGGGCGAGACCATCGCCATGGGAACCGCCACCGACCCCTACCAGCACTGCGAGGGCCGCTACAAGCTCATGCGCGGAATCCTCCGCGCAGTCATTGACTTCCGCAATTCGCTCTCGCTGCTCACGAAGTCGACGCTGATCCTGCGCGATCTCGATCTCTTTCGCGAGCTGAACGAGGTCGCCCCGGTCACGGTCTCGATGAGCGTGGGCACGCTCGACGAGTCGGTCCGCCGCATCGTCGAGCCCGGCACGCCGCCCGGGCGCAAGCGGCTTGACATTCTCGGCCGCTTCGCCGACGCCGGCATTCGCACCGGCGTGCTCGTCGCCCCGATCCTTCCCGGCCTGACGGACGACGCGGAGCACCTCGACGAAGTGCTCGCGGCCTGCTCGGAGGCAGGCGTCGAGTATGCCGTGCCCATCGTCCTCCACGTTCGCCCTTCGATCCGCGAGCACTTCATGCCTTGGGTCAAAACCACCTACCCCTGGCTCTACCCCCGCTACGTCGAGCTCTACGGCGGGCGCGCATACGCGCCCAGGGCCTACCAGCAGGAGGTGTCCGAGCGCTTCGCGCGCCTGCGCCTCCGACACGACATCGGCAGCTCGGGCCACCGCGAGCTGCCGAGCCGGCAAGAGCAGCTAGCCCTGGCTGTGTAAACCCGCGTCGGCTTCGCACCGGTCAGACCCGCCATGTCCGCGGCAGCCACCGTCGGGGTCAGACCCCACCGTGTCCTCTGCAGCCACTATCGGGGTTCAGACCCCACCATGTCCTCTGCAGGCAGGCCTGAAAGCCAAGTTTCGCTTGGAACCTAGCGCTGCCGCGCCGGCGCATCGCGAGATCGGCCCTCCAGTCGTGTCTCTTTTGGCCAGCGGCGGGGTCAGACCCCGCCGTGTCTTCTTTCGGCGGTGGTGGGGTCAGACCCCGCTGGCTGTTAGGGACGGGGCTAGCATCAGCCGCATGGCCGCCCGCATCCGCATCGGCACCTGCTCCTGGGCGGACGACTCCCTGGTGAAGTACTGGTATCGGCCGGGGATGCGGTCGGGCGAGGAGCGCCTGCGCTACTACGCGCAGCACTTCGACACGGTCGAGGCCAACTCCACGTACTACAGGCTCCCGGAGGAAAGCATGGTGGCCAACTGGGCCGAGCGCGTCCCCGACGGGTTCGTGATGCACGTAAAGGCCTTCGGGATGATGACGCGCCATCCCGTGAAGGCCTACGTGCTCCCGCCCGATCTTCGCGAAGGCGCCCCGGCGGACGAGCGCGGGCGGGTCGACCGGCCTCCGCGCGAGCTTCGGGCCGAGATCTTCGCCCGCTTCCACGTAGCGCTGGAGCCACTTCGCACGGCCGGGAAGCTCGGGGGAATCCTCCTCCAGTTCCCTTCATACATTGTGTGCAAGCCGTACTCGTTCGAGTACCTGGAGTGGGCGAAGGAGCAGCTGCGAGGCGACCGCATGCTCGTCGAGTTCCGTCACCGCAGCTGGCTGGACGAAGAGAACCGCGAACGCGTCCTCGCCTTCCTCGAGGAGCTCGGCGCCACCCACGTGATCGTCGACGCTCCGAAGACGGAGGCGAAGAATCTCGTCCCCACCGTCGTGGCACTGACCAGCCCCATCGGATACGTCCGTCTGCACGGAAGGAACGCGAAGACTTGGAACGTGCGCGGCAAGAGCGCGGCAGAGCGCTTCGACTACCTGTACTCGGAGGACGAGCTCAGTGAGTGGACAGAACCGCTGGAGGAGCTGGCCCAGGCCGCGGAAGAGGTCTATGTCATGTTCAACAACAACGGCCGGTCCCGGGCGCCCGACGCGCCGAAGGGATGGATCTCTCAGGCGCCGACGAACGCGCTGATGCTGCGCCACATTCTCCAGGAGCAAGGCGCGCCGGTATGAATTCCCCGCGAAGCGGCTAGAATTCAACTAACGGCAACCGGGTGCCGAAGGGGGAAGAGGAGTCCATGAAGCGTCGCTTGACACGAGCGGTGATACCCGCAATCGGCCTGCTGGCCGTGACGGGTGCGTTCGCGCTGGTCGCGACCGCTCCGGTAGTCCTCTTTTCGCCCTCGAACGAGGCAGGGCAGCTGCCGTCCGCGCCCGCGGCCTCGAGCGAGGTGGCGCGCGTCACTGCGCCGAGCTTCCATCCCCAGCCGCCGGCGAGCCGAGCGACCGCGAACAAGACGCGGGAGGCCCAGCCACGAACTTCCGCGAGCGGACAACTCGCGGCGACCTCTCCCGTCGGCGGAGCCGGCGAAGCGACGACCGGCGAGACGGCGCCGCCCCCGTCAGCGCGCCCCGACGGCCCCGCGGCTGAAGAGCCGGCCGCGCCGGAGGATCCCGGCAAGGCCAGTTGCAACCGCAAAGGCAAAGGGAACGGCTGGGCGAAAGGCCACTGCAAGCCGAAGCACCACGGCAAGGCCAAGGGCCATTCGAAGTTGCAGAGCTGAGGCGTTGTAGCGTTGGCTCCTCGTGGAGCGAGGGCAGGTCACGTCAGTTCTTCGCGAGCCGGAAACCACCCCGGCCGGAGCGCTCGTCCTCACTCACGGGCGCGGCGCTGACGCGGACGACCTCGAGCCGCTCCTCGACCGTCTCGACCCGGACCGCCGTCTCCTCGGCATCTTTCCTCGGGGCCCGCTCTTCCTTCCGCCCGGCGGGCGCCACTGGTACATCGTGCGGCAGGTCGGCTTCCCCGACCCGGGCACCTTCCTGCCTACGTTCGAGGAGCTGGCTGCACATATCGACTCGATCCTCACCGAGCGTGCGATCCCGTGGGCGCAAGCCGCGGTGGGCGGTTTCTCGCAGGGTGCCGTGATGAGCTACGCGCTTGCGCTCGGAGCCGGCCGGCCGCGGCCAGCCGCCGTCGTCGCGTTCTCCGGCTTCATCCCGAGCGTCGAGGGGTTCGACCTGGCGCTCGCAGACCGCGCCGGCCTGCCCGTTTCCATCTCACACGGCACCCTGGATCCGGTCATCAGCGTCACCTTCGGACGTGACGCCCGCGACCGCCTGACGGCCGCGGGCCTCGCCGTTCGCTACCGCGAGGACGCGGTCGGGCACACGATCTCGCCGGGCGCGCTGGCGCAGGCGCGGGCCGTACTCGAAGAAGCTCTGCCGCGTTAGCTCACTGCGGCGTCGCCGGGCCGCGGCTCTTCGATGCCCGTTTCGGGCGGACCGACCGGGACCGGACGCAGCGGTCGCAGATAGAGGAGCTCGTAGGCAAGGGCGGCGACGCCGCCTCCGAGGAGCGGTCCGATGTACCAGATCCACGCGTTGGCCCACTCCCAGCCGACGAGCTCGGGCCCGAAAGCGCGTGAAGGGTTCATCGCCGCTCCGGTCAGTGGTCCCGCCATCAGCACATCGAGCGTGATCGTGAAGCCGATCGCAAGCCCGGCGACCGACTTGAACGTCCCGCGCGGATCGGCGGCGGTCGCGAAGATGACCCAGACGAGGAAGAAGGTGAGCAAGGCTTCGATGACGAAGCCGGCACCGAGGGAGATGCGATCGTTCAAGAGCGGCGCTCCGAGCTTCGCCGGGTCCGCGATCGCCGCGGGATAGATCCACTTGAGCAGCAGAGCGGCGAGCGCCGCGCCGGCAAACTGGCTGACCCAATAAGCACCGGCGAGCATGGGAGCCATGCGCCGAGTGATCAAGAACCCGAACGTGACCGCAGGGTTGAAGTGCCCGCCGGAGATGTGCCCGACTGCTGAGGCCATGACGGCGATCACCAATCCATGCGCGAATGCCACGCCGACGAGGCCAGAGCCGGTCATGATCGCCCCGGCCCCCACGAACGTCAGCGCGAAGGCGCCGACGAGCTCGGCCGCGCTCCGGCGAAAGACGTCTCCCTCCACTCCGGCGGAGGGTAGGGTCACCGCCGGACGGCTACTTCACGTCCAGTCGGCCTCGTCCGCGACACATCGGCAGAAGATGCGGCACAGGGCGATTCTGCCCTACGAGTTGCACGAGGGCCCGCGGAATGCAATAAGTTGCCCCCTGAGGTCGACCGAAGGAGAGAGGGTGGGCAATCCCGAGGACACGATGTCGGACGAGCCGGGCCAGAGCGACGACAGGCCCGCGAACGAGTCGGCTGGCGTGGGTGCCCGCGTGACGAGCATCCTCGAGGCAGCCGAGCAGGCCGCGGAACAGATCCGCTCGGATGCCCTGCGCGAGGTCTCCGACACGATGCGGCGCGCGGACGCGGATGCCCACGTCCGAATCGAAGAGCTAACCCGCGAGGCGAAGCGCGTGCGCAAGGAGGCCGACGTTTACGCACGTGACATACGCCAGGCCGTCGACTCCTACGGGACGCAGGCCCGCCGCGAGGCTGAGGAAGAAGCCCGCGCGCTCGTCGACAACGCCGAGGAGCAGGCGCGCTCGGTCCGCGAGGCCGCGGAGGCGATGGCCGAGCAGATCCAGGCGGACGCCCACCGCCGCCACGAGACCCTCCAGCGAGAAGCAAAGGCCCTGGAGGAGCGCCGCCAGCGCGTGCTGGACGGCCTCCGCGACCTGGCCGCTCAGCTCCAGGACGCGCTCGTCGAGCCTTCCCGCCGCGAGGACGACTCGCTCGTGGACGCGCTCGACGTCGAGCGCCGCCGCTGACGCAACTCGGCGAGGACCTTCGTCTTCTGCTACGAGGCTTCCCCTCCGGGGTCGCCGTACTCACGGTCGACGCCGACGGCGAGCGCCTCGGCCTGACCATCGGCTCCCTCGTCTCCCTTTCCCTCGACCCGCCGCTCGTCGGTGTGAGCGTCAGCACCCAGGCCGCGATGCACGAGCTCCTGCGCCGAGCCGGCGGCTTCGCGCTCAGCCTCCTGGCCGGTGACCAGGAGGCAATCGCCCAGCACTTCGCCCGCGGTGTGCCTCCGCTCGCCCACTGGCACGGCATCGCGACCAGAGCCGACGCGGCAGGCGCACCTCTGATCCAGGATGCGCTCGGCTGGCTCGAATGCGAAGTCCGGGCCGAGCACGAAGCCGGCGACCACACGTTGTTCGTCGGCGAGGTCCTTGCCGCGGAGCCGGGCCGCTCGGCTCCGCCGCTCGTCTACGTCGACCAGCGCTACATCTCCCTTTGATCCAGGCTGTCGTCTTCGATCTCGACGGCGTGCTCGTGGACTCGGAGCACGTCTGGGACGCTGCTCGCAAGGAGCTCGCCTCCGAGCGAGGACGGCCCTGGCCCGAGCAGGCCTCGCGGGACATGATGGGCATGAGCTCGCTCGAATGGTCGCGCTACATGCACGACGTCGTGGGGCTGCCCGAACCGCCCGAGGAGATCTCCGCGAAGGTGGTCCGTCGGCTCGAGGAGATCTATCGGCGGGAGCTTCCGCTCATAGACGGGGCGGTCGACGCCGTCGAACGGCTCGCGGAGCGCTGGCCGCTCGGGCTTGCATCCTCTTCGAATCGAGAGCTGATCGACCTCGTCTTGGAGCTCTCCGGCCTCGCGCGCTACTTCCTCGCGACGGTCTCCTCGGAGGAAGTTCCGCGCGGGAAGCCGGCGCCCGACGTCTACCTCGAGGCGACGCGGCGCCTCGGAGTCGCGCCCGCTCGCTGCGCCGCCATCGAGGACTCCGAGAACGGCATCCGAAGCGCCAAGGCTGGGGGGATGCGAGTGCTCGCGATCCCGAACCCGCGGTATCCGCCGGGCGAAGAGGCCCTTGCTCTCGTCGACGAGGTGCTCAGATCGATAGACGAATTGACGCCCGAGGCAATCGAACGAGTCGGCTAGCCACCGGCGAGGCGCTGGATCTCTGCGATCGCCGCCTCGGCGTCGCTGAGATCGAGGTTCCCGAGGGCGTCGAGCGCGCCGCCGACGTCGAGGTTTTCCACGTCCGACCGCGCGTCGGCGAGCGTCTCCGCCAAGCTGCGAAGGGCTTGAGCCAGGCCGTCCCGCAAAGCAACGAGGTCGTTCGAGAGCTCAAGGCCTTCCAGGCCTTCGCGGCGTTCTGGAGCTCGGTCTCCAACCCTTTCAGCCTCGGGCTCACGTCTGTGAGCGAGTCGATCTCCGTGAGGGCTCTGACGCGATCCTCCAGGAGCCGCTCGGTGCGGTTCGCCTCAGCCGCGAGCCGGTCGATGCCGCCGAGAGCGGGAGCGGTGGTCGTCGCCTGGGTCGGGGCGACCGTCTCCCTGTCCCCGCAGCCGGCCAAGACCGCGCAGACGGCGACGAGCATGATCGCGCGAACACAGAGACCCCAGCGCCGCATCCCGACGCAGATTAGCTCTAAGCGCGGCCCCTCCTAATCGTCGACGCGGCCGAGGAGCACGCAGCCGTTGTGGCCGCCCAGGCCCATGGCGTTCGACAAGGTCACACGCACATCTGCCTTGCGCGCCTCGTTCGGGACGTAGTCGAGGTCGCACTCCGGATCGGGGTTCACGTAGTTGGTCGTGGGCGGGAGAACCCCGTCGCGGATCGCGAGCGCGCACATGATCGCCTCGACCGCCCCGGCGGCCCCGAACATGTGACCCATCATTGATTTGGTCGAGGAAACGGCGAGCTTGTAGGCGTGGTCGCCGAATACCTCCTTGATCGCCTTCGTTTCCGCCAAATCGCCGAGGGGCGTGGACGTTCCGTGGGCATTGATGTAGTCGACCTCGTCCGGCGCCACGCCGGCTCGTTCGAGGGCCTGTCGCATCATCTCGACGACGCCGACCGACTCCGGGTCCGGCGCGGCCATGTGGTAGGCGTCGTTCGACGCGCCGTACCCGAGGACTTCCGCGTAAATGGGCGCGCCGCGCTCCCTGGCCGAGTCGAGCGTCTCGAGGTGGACGACTCCGGCGCCTTCGGCCATGACGAAGCCCGCACGCGTGGCGTCGAACGGACGGGACGCCGTCGTTGGATCTCCGTTTGCAGAGGCGAGGCCGCGCATCGAGGTGAACCCCGCGAGGATGAGCGGGTGGATGCAGGCCTCGGTGCCTCCCGCAAGGATCGCGTCGGCATGGCCGTGGCGAATCAACTCCGCGCCCTCGCCGATCGTGTGCGATCCGGTCGCGCAGGCCGACACGACGGCGTAGTTCGGGCCACGGATACCGAGGTCGATCGCAAGCTGTCCGCTGGCCGCGTCGACCAGGACATTGGGGATGAAGGTCGGCGAGACGCGATCGAAGCCGCGCTCGCGCAGAATGTCCGCCTGCCGCATCAGCTCCGTGAAGCCCCCGATGGCGGAGCCGAGGACGATCCCCACCCGGTCCGGGCGGAAGCCGTTCACGCCGGCGTCTGCCAGCGCCTCCTTCCCGGCACCCAGGGCGAAGAGGACGTTCGGGTCGAGCCGCTTCATGTCCTTGGCCGAAGCCAGGCCCTGGGCATCGAAGTCCTTGACCTCTCCCGCGATCGAGACGGGATACTCGCTCGCGTCGAAGGCGCGGATGTCGTCGATCCCGCTGCGCCCAGCGAGGGCGGCCTCCCACGTCGCCTTGGCGTCGTTGCCGATGGGCGTTACCGCGCCGATCCCAGTGATGACGACCCTACGCATCCCGCTGTTACTTAGACGGCGAAGGGGTGAACTCGGTTACGCGGGTAACCTGCGCCCCCGTGCCGCCGCGCTCGCTCCCCTTTCCCCCGATGGAGGCCGAGCTCGTGAACGAGCTTCCCGAGGGGGACGGCTGGCAGTACGAGCCGAAATGGGACGGCTTCCGCGGCGTCCTCGAGAATGTCGGACGGGAGCTTCACCTCTGGAGCCGGAACGCACGGCCGCTTCTGCGCTACTTCCCGGAGCTCGCGGAGCTGGGTGAGCGGCTGCCGCCCCGCTCGGCACTCGACGGGGAGATCGTCATCGTTCGTGAGGGCGCCCTCGACTTCGACGCGCTCCAGATGCGCCTCCATCCGGCCGAGAGCCGCGTGCAGAAGCTCTCGGCGGAGATACCCGCCGACTTCGTCTGCTTCGACGTCCTCCTCTGGGACGGCGAGGCGATCCACAAGCTTCCGCTGGAGGAGCGCCGCGCCCGGGTCGAAGGCCTGCCTTTCTCGATCTCCCCGGCAACCCGCGACGTCAAGGTGGCGGCCAAGTGGCTCGACCGGCTCGAGGTGGCCGGCTTCGACGGCGTGATCGCGAAGCGGCTCGGCCTGCCCTACCTGCCCGGCTCCCGGGAGGGCGTCGTCAAGGTGAAGGGCGAGAAGACGGCCGACTGCGTCGTCATGGGGGTGACGTGGAGCGAGAAGGGCACGGGCATCGCCAGCCTCATGCTCGGGCTCTACGACTCGAAGGGCGCGCTTCGCCCCGTGGGGACGGCCTCCGCGGCCGGCAAGCGCCGCGAGGAGATCGTGTCGCGGGTCCAGCCCCTCCTCGGCAAGAACCCCGAGCGGAAGCCGCGCGGTGAGCCGAGTCGCTGGCGCCCGCAGGTGACGCTCGAGTGGAGCCCGGTGCCGCCCAAGCTCGTCATCGAGGTGCGCTACGACAAGTGGCAGGGGCAGCGCTTCCGGCACGGCACGCGCTTCCTGCGCTTTCGTCCGGACAAGGATCCGTCGGAATGCACCGTCGACCAGGTGCGCCCGCGGCCGAAGAAGGGCGACCCGACGGTCGAAACGCTGCTCGACGCAGCGCGCTGATCCAGGCGCGCGGAGCACTTTGTGTTTCACGGGCACAAACGAGGAACCTCGGTTTCCCGCGGAGGTAGTCGGCCAAAAGGCCTGCCGAAGGCTTGTGCGCGTGGAACACAAACCCGCCCGGGGTGTCTTAGGACGGCGGATCGAGGCCGAGCCGCTCGAAGCGCGGCGCGAGGATGATCTTCCGCCGCCACATGCCGGCGTTCAGGTCTCCGACCTTCTTGATCCGCGGCCGCATGGTCTCGAGCGTGAAGGCCTCCGGTTCCACCTTGGCCACCTCTAGCCAGCGAAGCGGGGCCGAGGCGCGTGCATCCTTAGTCGGGCGGATCGAGTAGGCGGATGCGATCGTCCGATCGCGCGAGTTCTGGCCGTAATCGACGAAGACGCCGCGCCGGTCGGCCACCTTCCACGTCGTCGTGGCAACGTCCTGATCGCCGATCCGCCGCTCCACTTCCTGCGCGAGCGCTTTTGCGAAGCGACGCACCTCGGTGAAGCGAAGCTCCGGCCGGATGGGGACCTGGATGTGGAGACCGGTCGCGCCGGAGGTCTTCGGGAAGCTCGGCAGGTCGAGCTCGTCCAGCACCTCCTTGACCACGAGCGCGATCGTGCGGACGTGATCCCACGGATTGCCCTCGCTCGGATCGAGGTCGATGAACATGTAGTCGGGGCACTCGATGTCGTCCACCCGGCAGTGCCACGTATGCAGGTCGATGCAGCCGAGGTTAGCGATCCACGCGAGGCTGGCCGCGTCGGTCACGACGGGGAAGTCGGCTGTACGCCCACTCCCCGGGAAGACGATGTGCACCTTCTCGAGCCAGTCCGGATGCGGGCTCGGAACACGCTTCTGGTAGAAGAAGAACCCGTCGACTCCGTCGGGGTAGCGCAGCATCTGCATGGGCCGGCGACGGACATGTGGAAGGAGGCACTCGGCCACGTCGAGGTAGTAGCGGATGAGGTCGCCCTTCGTCAGTCCGTGCTCGGGGAAGAACACTTTTTCGAGGTTCGTGAGCTGGACCTCGTGCCGACCTACTCGCATGCGCACGAGCCTAGCGCCCGCGCTCGACTCAAATCCCCTTTCAGGGGGACGGCGGCGCTCGGAGCCCGGCCGCATGATCCGTCTGCCGGCTCCCCTCACATAACCCCCCGGCGTCTGGCGAATGCCCGTTTCGGACTAGCGGCTCCATACACTCGAGGCGGGCTTCGTCCTTTAAGCGAGACGCCTGGAGCCGCCCAGACCGGTTGTTACCATGCCCTCTCACGGAGAAGTGGCCGAGTGGCTGAAGGCGGCGCCCTGCTAAGGCGTTAAGGGGGTAATTACCTCCTTCGAGGGTTCGAATCCCTCCTTCTCCGCTTCGTCTCGTGGAGGGGTGGCAGAGCGGACGAATGCGGCGGTCTCGAAAGCCGTTAGAGGTCACTGGCCTCTCGAGGGTTCGAATCCCTCCCCCTCCGCCTAAAAAGCGGGTTCCCGTAAGGGAGCCCCGCTTCCATGCGGCTGTGCACGGTTATTGGACCGCCGCAGTCAGTCCATGGAAGTCCATGGACGTCTCCGGGCGTCCACTGGGTTCAGGCGTCACTGGCGCACGACTGGCGCACTAGCACGACGCTTTGTGTTCTCTCAGACGACAACGTGTAGTCCGGGGAGTGGTTGAGGCAGCGGGCTCGGTTCAATCGCCGTGCGCGTTCCGGACGAGCGCGCACAGGATCGCGTTGCGGCCCACGGCTGGCTGTACCGCGGCAACGTGAGCACGATGCCGTCGATCCCGCCGAGGCGAACCGTCCCGCAAGCGGGAGGGGCCCGCGGAACCAGAACATTGACCCCTCCCGAGGCGCGAAGCGCTACCGGCTAGTAGCCGCCAGCGCCACCACCGCCGCCATACACGACGGCGAGGACCACGACGGCCACCAGAGCAGCCAGCGCGGCTCCGATCCAAAGGGTTCTGCGCGAGAGTGGCATTCAAACCCCCTTCCACTCGCGAATAGAAACCTGAACAGCGTTACAACGACCTTGAACCCCTGCTATTCCGGTGCAAGGAAGCGCTGCCCGTCTGCCCAGGTTCTTGCAACATGTTTCACTTACGCCAGAATCGCTCGCAAAGCCGCCCCAGGAAGAATCCGACAAGCTCGGCCGAGTGCGGCACCTCCCTGGCTCGAGAAAGCCGTCGTAGCAAAGATTGGGCCCGTCGAACCTGTGTCCGTCCGGCGCCAACGAGAGCGATAACTCTCCTCGTGAGCAGGCGCGGAGAGGTGAATCCGACGAGATCGGGCCACCTCTCCGCGCCAGGTGAGCTCTGTGGCTAGGCCGCGGCCTGGTCTGCGATCGTGAACGCGACCTTGTCCTGCTCGACGGTGGCGTCGAGAACCTTGTCGTCGAGGAGGGAGGCCGCCTCCGGTTCGAGGAAGACCCGGGCGTCCTCCTCTTCGATCACCTCGTCGTCCTCAGCGGGCAACGCAACGACGCTGAGTTGGAAGTTCGTTTGCGTCCCCACTTGCTCGGCGACCAGCCGCAGACCGCCCGTCTCGGAAGCCTCCTCCGAGGACGAGACGATGTGCTTCACGGCCTCAACCGCGCTGTCGGTGAGTGCTAGCAGCGCGCTCACCTCCTTCCTGGTTGGTTCCGGTCGGAGCAGG
>DATNOU010000086.1:0-16923 GCA_035601195.1 Gaiellaceae bacterium
ACACGTTTTCGCCGGCCTCGTCTCCGACTTCGTGCCCCGGCCGCCGGTCGACGCCCTCACCTTCATCCCGTCCGACCCTGACCGCGGCCTCTGGCGCGGGCAGAACCCCGCGGAGACGCTGGCGCGACTCGTCGCTCTCGAATGGGAGCTGCCGGTGGAACCGCTTCTGACAAGGCGTCGGCAGGTGCGGCCGCAGCGAGGCCTCGCGCGCGAGGCCCGTCGCGCGAACGTCCGGGGAGCCTTCCGCGCGACCGCTGCGCCGTCAGTCGTCGCGTTGATCGACGACGTCTATACGACCGGGGCGACGGTGGGCTCGGCGGCGACCGAGCTGCGGTTAGCCGGCGCTCGAGCGGTCCACGTCGTCACCTTCGCGCGGGCGGTTCGGCGGTGAGGCAGCTCGAAGCCGATGAGATAGATTCAGAGCTTCCCCCACGAGGAGGCTCTGGTGAGACTTCAGGTCAAGGGCAAGAACGTCGACGTAACCGACTCGCTTAAGGACTACGCCCTCCAGAAGCTCGGGAAGCTCGAGAAGCACCTGAACGACGCAGCCCGCCTCGAGCTGGAGCTTCACGTCGAGAAAAACCCTTCGATCTCCCAGAACCAGGTTGCCGAGGCGACGGTCTGGACGAAAGGGCCGGTGCTCCGCGCGCGCGAGAGCTCGACCGACATGAAGGCCTCGATCGACCAGCTCGTGGAGAAGCTCGAGCGGCAGGCGCGGCGCTACCGCGACAAGCGGCGGCGCGGCCCCTCCAGGGGAAACAACGACCAGGGAGTCGAAGGGATCCCGGTCGTGCCGTCGGAGGAGACGCCCGTGATCGTCAAGACGAAGCAGTTCGCGATCAAGCCGATGACTCCCGAGGAGGCTGTCCTTCAGCTCGAGTTGATCGGTCACGATTTCTTCGTCTTCCAGAACGCCGACACGAACGACGTCAACGTCCTCTACCGGCGCCGCGACGGGAACTACGGGCTCATCGAGCCCCGAGTCACCTGAGCGAAGACATCAACGACCCGCGCACGTTCCGCTGGGTCGAGGCGGGGATCTCCGGCATTGCACGCGCGCGGGAATGGGACGCGGTCGCAGCCGCGCGCTCCGAGGCCGAGGAAGACGAGGCCGTTTTCGTCGCGCTGGCGGACGGGCGCCTCATCGGCCTCCACGGCCCGAAGGACGCCATGGACGCCGCCGCGCGGGCGCTCCAGGGCGAGCTCGAGCCGCCGTACCGGGCGCTCACCGTCCGGCGCGAAGGGGACATGTGGGCCGTCGGCGCGCTCGCCATCGAGGTCGCCGAACTCCCTGCCGATACGGAAGGGCAAGAGCTGATGCTGACCGTGACACAGGAAGGAGAACGGGCGCTGGAGGTAGACGGGAGGCCGACTCTGGAAGGCATCGACGCCCTCGAACGAGCGGCGGGCGATCGCTACGACGCCTACGTACTCCGAGCGACGCGGCTGGACGAGCGTCTCTGGGAGATCGGGATCGATCCTCTGTGACCTCCGCTAACCTGAACTGATGCCCCAGAACTACGGTGCACTGGAGCGCGTCCTTCGCGTGGGCGAAGGGCGGCGCCTGAAGAAGCTCGCCGAGCAGGCGGCGTACATCACGTCGCTCGAGCCCGACTTCGAAGCCCTGTCCGCAGAGGAGCTCGCCGGCAAGACCGTCGAGTTCAAGCAACGGCTGGAGAACGGGGAGGACCTCGACGCGCTCGTCTTCGAGGCCTACGCCGCTGTCCGCGAGGCCGCCAGACGCTCGCTCGTCCTCCGTCCGTTCGACGTGCAGCTCATGGGCGCCATTGTCCTCCACGAAGGCGACATCGCCGAGATGAAGACCGGTGAGGGAAAGACGCTCGTGGCGACGATGCCGCTCTACCTCAACGCTCTCGAGGGAGGCGGCGTCCACCTCGTCACGGTCAACGACTACCTGGCCAAGCGCGATGCGGAGTGGATGGGGCCTGTGTACGAGCAGCTCGGCATGCGGGCGAGCAACATCCGCAACATGATGCCCTTCGACGAGCGCAAGGCCGCCTATGAGGCGGACGTCATCTACGGGACGAACTCCGAGTTCGGTTTCGACTACCTCCGCGACAACATGGCGACGTCGCTCGAAGGCACTGTCCAGCGCAGCCACGCGTACGCGATCGTGGACGAGGTCGACTCGATCCTCATCGACGAGGCGCGCACGCCGCTCATCATCTCGGGCGAGCCGGAGACGGCGGCGAAGACGTATTACGACTTCGCGCGCGTCGTCCGCGGTCTGACGGGCGTCCCGGCCAAGTTCGTCCCCAAGGGCATGGAGAAGCCCGAGGACGACGCGGACTACGAGTTCGACGAGAAGTTCAAGACCGTGTCGCCGCGGGAGACCGCAATCGAGACGGTCGAGCGCGCGCTCGGGATCGAAAACCTCTACGCGCCGCAGAACGCGCAGCTCGTCAACCACCTCGTCCAGGCGCTCAAGGCCGAGTCGCTCTACCAGCGCGACGTCGACTACGTCATCCAGGACGGCGAGGTGAAGATCGTCGACGAGTTCACCGGCCGGATCATGGAAGGCCGGCGCTGGTCGGAGGGGCTCCACCAGGCCGTCGAGGCGAAGGAAGGCGTCGCCATCAAGGAGGAGCACGTCACGCTCGCGACGATCACGCTCCAGAACTACTTCCGCCTCTACGAGAAGCTCGCCGGCATGACTGGTACGGCCAAGACCGAGGAGAAGGAGTTCCAGGAGATCTACGACCTCTCGGTCGCCGAGATCCCGACCAACGTTCCCGTCGTCCGGGACGACGCCGACGACTTCATCTACAAGACGAAGGAAGCGAAGTACAACGCGGCCATCGAGGACATCAAGGAGCGTCACGAGAAGGGCCAGCCCGTCCTCGTCGGCACGATCTCCGTCGAGGTTTCCGAGCACCTCTCCCAGCTGCTCACCCGGCAGGGCATTCCCCATAACGTCCTCAATGCGAAGCAGCACGAGCGCGAGGCGGAGATCATCATGGGCGCCGGCGAGCCCGGCGCAGTCACGATCGCGACCAACATGGCCGGCCGCGGAGTCGACATCAAGCTCGGCGAGGGAGTCGTCGAAGCGGGGGGTCTGTACGTTCTCGGCACCGAGCGCCACGAGGCGCGCCGCATCGACAACCAGCTGCGCGGCCGCTCGGGGCGCCAGGGGGATCCGGGCGAATCCCGCTTCTATCTCTCCGCGCAAGACGACCTCGTCCGGCTGTTCGCGGGCGACCGGATCTACAAGATCATGGACCGGTTCAACCTGCCCGACGACGAGCCGATGGAGCGCAAGATCCTCTCGAACCAGATCGAGAACGCCCAGAAGAAGGTCGAGGAGCAGAACTTCGTCTCGCGCAAGAACGTCCTCAAGTACGACGACGTCATGAACGTCCAGCGCCAGGTGATCTACGAGCAGCGCCGACGTGTTCTCGAGGGCGAGGACCTCTCGGAGGACATCGGCGACTGGATCGACGAGCTGATCGAGCGCGTCGTCGTGGAGCACACGGCCTCCGAGTACCAGGAGGAATGGGACGTCGACAGCCTCTTCAAGGAGATGGCCGACCTCTACGACCCCAGCATCCAGCCCGACGAGTTCGACCTCGGCGTGACGCAGGCCGAGCTGATCGGCGAGTTCCAGGACGACGCGCGCGACGCATACGAGGCGAAGCAGGAGGAGCTCGGCGCCGAGCTCATGCGCGAGATCGAGCGGTTCCTGATCCTCCAGATCGTCGATGTTCGCTGGCGCGAGCACCTGGACGCGATGGATTACCTGCGCGACGGCATCCACTTGCGCGCCATGGCCCAGAAGGACCCGCTCGTCGAGTATCGGACCGAGGGCCACGCCATGTTCGAAGAGCTTGGGCAGATCATCCGCGAAGAGGTCGTCCGCTATCTCTTCCATGTCGAAGTGGAGGCGCAGGCTCGCCCCGACCTGGAGCAGCCCGTCGGCCCAGGGAGTCGGCCGAGCGGCGGCGGGAACGGCGGACTCACGTACGAGCACGAGTCGCTCGCGGGCGCCGACGCCATCCAGGCTGCCGGAGCGGGTGACGGTGTGCGGGCTGCCGGCACCACCGCAGGAGTCGTAGGCGCGGGCGCCACCTCGGTCGCGACCGGCCAGCGCACCGTTCCAGACCAGCAGAAGGTCGGCCGCAACGACCCCTGCTGGTGCGGATCTGGGAAAAAGTTTAAGAAATGTCATGGAGCGTAGGGTTGGCTGACCGCGCCGCAATCGAGCGAGAGATGGAGGAGATCAGGGCCCAGCTCGACTGGGTCCGTGATTACCTTTGACCCGGACGCCCTGAACGCCCGGGTAGCGGAGCTCGAGCAGTCGATGGGGGAGCCGGGTTTCTGGGATGACCAGAAGCGAGCCGCGGCGATTTCCTCCGAGCAGGCCCGTCTGGCGAAGCGCCGTGACCGTTACAACTCGCTCTCAGGCGACGCCGAGGACCTCACGCAGCTCCTCGAGCTGGCCTCGGACGACGGCGACCTCGACGATGTCGAGGAAGCGGTCAACGCGCTGACGCGGCAGCTCGAGCGGGTGCAAGAGGACGCTTTGTTCTCGGGCGAGTACGACGCCGGCGACGCGGTCGTCACGCTCCAGGCCGCGACTGGAGGGACCGACGCGCAGGACTGGACGGAGATGCTCCTGCGCATGTACCTGCGCTGGGCGGCCGACCGCGGCTTCCAGACCGAGCTGATCGAGGCGTCGCCCGGCGAGGAGGCGGGGCTCAAGTCCGCGACCTTCACCGTCTCCGGGGAGAACGCCTACGGGATCCTCAAGGCGGAGCGCGGCAAGCACCGCCTCGTGCGCCTCTCGCCGTTCGACCAGGCGCACCGCCGCCACACGTCCTTCGCGCAGGTGATCGTCAGCCCGCTCCTTCCCGATGACGTCGACGTCGAGATCGACGAGAGCGACCTGCGCATCGACACCTATCGGGCGAGCGGGGCCGGAGGCCAGCACGTCAACAAGACCGATTCGGCCGTCCGCATCACGCACCTCCCGACCGGAATCGTCGTCCAGTGCCAGAACGAGCGCTCGCAGCTCTCGAACCGGCAGACCGCGATGCGGATCCTCAAGAGCCGCTTGGCCGAGTACGAGCTCGAGAAGCGTGAAGCCGAGCTTGCCCGAGAGCGCGGGGCTCTACCGGACACGGGCTTCGGCGGCGAGGCGATCCGGAGCTACGTCCTCCACCCGTACCAGCTCGTCAAGGATCACCGCACCGATCTCGAGGAGGGAAACGCCCAGGCCGTCCTCGACGGACGCCTCGACGAGTTCATCCAGGCCTACCTCCTCAAACAGGCAGCGGCACACTAACCGCGATTACGCCCGATCAATGCGGTAGACTCCGGCCCTCGCGCTACCTAAACCGGCGCGCCCCACCCTGGGCGCCCCCCCGTTTTTCTCACCCGGTGCAGGAGACCCAACTCTCACACGTCGACGAAGCCTCCGAGGCCCCGGCGCAGACTGTGGTAAACGGCGACCCCGCGGCCGCCGCCCCGACACCGGCCGGAGCGCCGATGATCGTCTTCGAGGGCGTTACGAAGATCTACGAGCCGCGCGTCGTGGCGTTGCGTGAGGCGTCGTTCCTGATCGAGAAGGGCGAGTTCGTCTTCCTGGTCGGGCCGTCCGGGTCGGGGAAGTCGACGATCATGCGCCTCCTGCTCAAGGAGCTCGACCCGACGACCGGGCGCATCATCGTGGGCGGCCGCGAGCTGGCCCGCCTCAAGAACTCGAAGGTCCCGATGCTGCGCAGGAACATCGGCTGCGTCTTCCAGGACTTCAAGCTCCTCCCCAACCGGACTGCGGCTGAGAACGTCGCCTACGCGCTCAAGGTGCAGGGCGAGTCGAAGCGCGATATCCGCGCGAAAGTGCCGGAGGTGCTCGCCCTCGTCGGCCTCTCCGGCAAGACGAATTCCCTCCCCGACGAGCTCTCCGGTGGCGAGCAGCAGCGCGTCTCGATCGCGCGCGCGTTCGTCAACCACCCGCCGCTGCTCATCTGCGACGAGCCGACCGGGAACCTCGACCCCGATACGTCGGTCGGGATCATGCAGCTTCTCTACCGCATCAACCGCACGGGGACGACCGTGGTCATGGCCACCCACGACCGAGAGATGGTCGACAAGATGCGGAAGCGGGTCATCGCACTCGAGGACGGCACGGTCATCCGCGACGAGCGCCGGGGCTCGTACGCGGAATGAGGACAAAGCTCTTCTTCAGCGAGGCGGTCCGCTCCATCGGGGCGAACATCTCGACAACTATCGCCGCCACGATGACGGTCCTCATCGGCATGTTCTTGCTCGGCCTCTTCATCGCGCTCTTCTCCTGGGTCAACTCCTGGACGGATCACGTGCGCAAGGACGTGATCGTCAAGGTGTTCTTCGTGCAGGACGCCACGGAGCAGCAAATCAATGCCGTGCGGTCGAAGGCCCTCACCTTCCCCGAGACGAAGGGTGTCGTCTTCATCTCGAAGGAGGAGGCGCTCACAAGGATGAAGGAGAGGTACCCGGAGCTGACCCAGAACCTCTCGTCGAACCCGCTTCCTCCGGCCTTCGAGGTTACGCCCAAGGACGCGGATCAGGTGAAGGCTCTCGCGGACAAGCTCCAGCCCCTGCCCGCGGGAGTGGACAAGGTCGACTACGCGGAAAAGAAGACCCAGCGCATCCTGGCCGTCACGAACGTGATCAAGTACATCTTCCTCCTGGGCAGCCTGATCCTCCTGGCTGCCTCGACGATCCTGATCGCGAACACAATCCGCCTTTCGATCTTCTCGCGGCGCCGTGAGGTGGAGGTGATGAAGCTCGTCGGCGCCTCGAACTGGTTCATCCGCGGGCCATTCATGCTCGAGGGCGTCATCTGCGGGCTGATCGGGGCATTAGCCGCCGTGGTCCTCCTCGTCCTCGCCAAGGAGTTCGCGCTGCCGGTGATCGAGGGCCACAGCTCGACCTTCAGGGAAGACGACGTGCAGGCGCTGAGCTTCCCGGTCGTCGCGATCATCCTGGTCGGCGTCAGCCTTCTGGTCGGAGCCGCCGGATCGGGCATCACCCTGCGCCGGTTCCTGCAGATCTAGACCGCCGGGCGCGCTCTATACTCCTCCACGCGGCACGATGACTTCTAGACGCGCGGCCGGCATCGCCCTCGTCAGCTTCCTGCTCGCGGCTGCCTTCGCGCTTGGTCTGTTCCTGACTGCACGGTCGCCGGGCATCATCCCGCGCACCACCGGGCAAGCGTCTGCCCGGGAGTCGCATCCACGGGCGATCGAAGAGGTGCGCGAGGTCCTCGCCGGGTCATACTACCGGCCGGTCGAGAGGGATGTGCTCGAGCAGCCGACCATCACGAGCCTTCTCCGGGAGCTCGGCGATCCAAACACGGATTTTCTCACGGCCCTCGAATACGACTCCCTGAAGAGCCGCACGGCTCGCAGCTATTCCGGGGTCGGCCTCACGGTGGAGCCCTCCCGCGCGGGCCTCGTGGTCACGTCCGCTCTGAACGGCCCGGCTCGCGAGGCTGGAATCCGCCGCGGAGACATCATCGTCAGGATCGAGGGCCAGCCCGCCGGGAAGCTCACGTTCGATCAGGCGCTCAACCTGATCAAGGGGGAGAAGGGCACCGTCGTCCACCTGACCTTGCGCCGCCCCGAGCACGGCCGCTTGCGGGTCACGGTCGTCCGCCAGGAGATCACCCTACGGTCGCTTCGCGCTCGCCTGATCCGCTTTCACGGCGCAAAGCTCGGATACCTCAGGCTGCTCTCCTTCCCGGACGCAACGGCCCAGCGGCTTGGTCAGGCGACCGCCTCCCTCGTCCGTCGCGGGGCGCAGGGAATCGTGCTCGACCTGCGGGACAATCCGGGCGGGCTGCTCAACGAGGCGGTGCGAGCCGTCTCGATCTTCCTCGAAGAGGGTGTCGTCTGCACCGTCGCCGGCCTCCATCAGGACGAGATGACATACGAGGTCACGGGCAGCGCGACCTACCCCAAGCTGCCGCTCGTCCTCGCCGTGAACCGCGGCAGCGCGAGCGCCTCCGAGATCGTCGCCGCCGCGCTACAGGATCATGAACGAGCTGTCATCGTCGGCCGCCGTACGTACGGGAAGGCTTCCGTCCAGTCGATCCGGCCGCTTTCCAACGGCACGGCCCTCAAGCTGACGACCGCCATGTACCGCACTCCGGCCGGGCGGGACTTGACCGGCTACGGAATCCGGCCGAAGTTTCGCGTGGGCGACGATCCCCTCACCGACGTCGACGAAGTGCTACGCGCGGCAGAGCTGGCGCTGCTCGACCAGATCGCCACCGCTTAATCCTTGGAAGCCCTTGTAGCCGAGCTCGCCCGCCGCGGGAAGCTTCTCGTCGGCGATCCCTTCTTCGAGGCCGGCGCGCCGGTCGTCGTCGACCGCAAGGGCGTCCGCGACGCGTCCGTCGGGGATCTCGTCGTCTTACATCGACCCGGCCGCGGTCGCGCCCGGATCGAAAGGATCCTTGGACGAGCTGATCGAATCGAGGCGGTTCTCGAGGGGTTGTTGTGGAACGAGGGCGTGAGGCGAGAGCCGCCGCCGCTCCCCGAGGAGCCTCGGGGAATGGAGCCGGAGCGCGTGGACCTCCGCGACCTCCTCACCTTGACGATCGACCCGGAGACCGCGAAGGACTTCGACGACGCGCTCAGCTTCCGGGCGGAAGAGGACGGGATCCGGGCCTGGGTGCACATTGCCGACGTCTCCCGCTATGTGCCGGCAGGCTCCCCGCTGGATCGCGACGCCGCAGAGCGTGCGTTCTCGGTGTACGTGCCCGGCCGAGTCGAGCCGATGCTGCCCGAGCGCCTCTCAGCCGATCTCTGCAGCCTGCGGCCGAACGAGGATCGCCGTTGCGTCACCGTCGAGGTTCTGTTCGACGGCGACCTCGTCCCCGGCCAGCCCGCGTTCTACCGCAGCCTCATCCGCAGCCGGGAGCGGCTCACTTACTCGCGAGCCGAGGCGGTCCTCGCGGGAAGGGAACGCGTGGACGACGAGCTGACGGCGGCCCTTCGTCTCGCCGAGCGGCTCGCGCTCGAGCTCCGGCGGCGGCGGTTCGCGCGCGGGTCGCTCCGGATCGAGACCGGGGAGATCGAGTTCGCCTTCGATGGAGAGGGAGGAGTCGAGCGGTCCTGGGTGCAGAGCGAGCCTCATGCGCACGCGCTGGTCGAGGAGCTGATGATCCTCGCGAACGAGGCGGTCGCCGCCCTGCTCGCCGGTCGCCGACGCGAGGCGCTCTTCCGCGTCCACGAGCGGCCCGAGCCGCAATCGATCGAGCTCCTCCTCGCGAAGCTCGCGGCACTCGGGGTGCCGACACCGCCCGTTCCGGAGCGGCTGAGCCCGGACGAGGCTGCGAGGCTCGCGGCGCGGGTCAGCGAGCGCGTGGCCGAGTACACCGCCCAATCGGGTCGAGGGAAGAACGCCTTTCCGGCGCTCGTCCTGCGCTCGCTCCAGCAAGCGCGCTACGACCCGCGCAATCTGGGGCACTCCGGTCTCGCCAGCCCGGCGTACTGTCACTTCACCTCGCCGATCCGCCGCTACCCGGACCTCGTTGTCCACCGGTCGCTCCTGCGCGAGCTCGGCCTCGCCGACGAGCCGGTCCCGGAGGAGCTCGAGCAGTTGGCGGAGTGGACCTCCCAGCACGAGCGCGAGGCCGCCCAGGTCGAGTACCGCGCGGACGAGATCTGCCTCGCCTGGTTGCTCGAGCGTCAGCTCTTCCATGCCGGGTGGGATGCAGTCCTCGAGGGGGAGATCGTCGGCGCGATCGGCTCGGGTCTCTTCGTCCGCTTCGACGAGGTCTTCGAGGGCTACCTGCCCGCGCGCCGCCTGCCCGGCGACTACTTCGAGCTCGACCCGCTCGGAGTCTCGCTCGTCGGCCGCCGTTCAGGGCAGGCATACCGGCTGGGGGACGAAATCGCCGTCCGCGTCGAGCGGATCGAGAAGACGAGCGGACGGGTCAGCGTCGAGCCCGCGTAGAGAAAAGTCCGCTCTTTGCGACATCGAGTTTCCGGACCCTCTTGCGATGATGGTCCCATTCGTCGTAGTGTCCCGCTTGCGCCGAGCACGGGGCGCGAGTAGGACGAAGCTTCACCGGTAGGCGGTAGGCGGAAGCCGAAGGTTCGCCGGAGAAGTGGACGAAAGCGACACCCGGCTCGGCGAGTTTTTGGTCCAATCCCTGACATGGCGGGCGGGACCAAGCTCATCGCGGACAATCGGCGCGCTCGGCACGACTACCACTTGCTCGAGCGCTTCGAGGCGGGCCTCGTCCTCACCGGGACGGAGGTCAAGTCGCTGCGCCAGGGGCAGGCGACTCTCCAGCGGGCCTTCGCCGACGTGCGGGACGGCGAGCTCTGGCTCATCGGCGCCCACATCCCCGAGTACGCGCAGGGGAACGTGGCGAACCACGACCCCGACCGCGACCGCAAGCTGCTGTTACGCCGGCGCGAGATCGACTCGCTCTTCGGCAAGGTGCGCGAGCGCGGCCTGACGCTCGTCCCGACGAAGCTCTACTTCAAGAACGGCCGCGCAAAGGTCGAGATTGCGGTCGCCCGTGGGAAGGAGGCCCGCGACAAGCGGCGCGACATCGCCGATCGGGACGCGCGCCGCCAGATCGAGCGGGAGCTCAAAAGCCGGCGCTCCTGACGTATGTGCGCGCGTGCAGGACGGCCTCGAGGGCGAGGAAGGCGGCCACGAAGACGAGGATGGCGATCCCGCGGTCCTCGGCGCCCGTCTCTCCGCGGACGAGCCAGACGGCCAGCACGAGGGCTCCCAGACCGCTCCCGATGGCCACGCCGAGTGCCACCTCCCGCTGGCCCGGCCTTCCGGCGATGCCCCACTCGAGGATCGCGAGCGCGAGGAGGGCGACACCGAGCAGTTGCGCGTAGAAGGGCGGGTCGGGGAGGGGGAGGCCTAGGAAGTCGTAGAGGCTGTCCCAGGTCGCCGCCAGGAGGAAGACGGCCAGGGACGCGTCGCAGAGCGCGTCTAGTCTCATGATGACCCACCCGGGCAAGGGAAACCGAGGATATAATTTGGGCAACTGGGGGGGGCGACCTGGTTTCGACGTGGTCGGTTCTCCGGAAGAGCTGCAAGCCGAGGTCCCCGGTAGGCCTCGTAAAACAACCGGGAACAATGCAAGTGCGGATAACAAACTCGCACTCGCTGCCTAACTTCGGTTAGCTAGCGCGTCGCTCCGGTCTCGGCCCGTGGATCGGAATCCGGCGTCAACTAACGGGCTTGCTGCCTAGGGAGAGCCAATCGCCCGAAGCGGGACTCCAAAGGATGGCTAGCCCGTCGGTAGGTCGCCTGCGAACCGGCCGGCGGGCGAAATCCAAGCGCAGGACAAGCTTGTAGATGCTCTTTCCGGTGCGTCCGCGGACGCGGGTTCGATTCCCGCCGCCTCCATCATTCCCGCCTGATCGGCCTTGCTTGTGGGCCTACGGCGGGAACGGTTTATACGAATCGCCGTCGAGGGCCGTCGAAGATCTCGCACGACCGCTTCGACGCGAGAGGTTGCCCTTCGTCTTATCGAGCATCCGTTCCTCGCGCCTCGCGGAGATCACCGACGCGGACCTGCTCAGTCAGAAGACGGCGGAAGCGGTCAGAGTCGGTTGCGACGTAGGAGCTGCAGAGCTCTCGTCCGGCCGAGTAGGTGAGGATGTACGTTCGCTGGGTCGGCTCGGTGATGAAGCGAATCAAGTGGGACGCCCATGCGGGAGCCTCAAGGCCCCAGCGCTCGAGGTATGCGTGCGCCTCGGCCTCGCTGGTTCCGTCCTCGTGCAGCATCAACGCCGCGTTGACCTCGGCCCACCGACACGGCTCGTGAGCGCGCTTGACGGCGAGCGCATGAGCCAGATCGAGCTCGACGCCCGCGTCGTGGAGGATTGACGCGATTGCCCGCCCGGCATCCCCTTCGAGGAGCATGTTGGGAGCGAGGACGGCGATCCCTTCGGTGACGAGTAACTGCGGCGTTGGTGTCAAGACGAGAGTCTCTTCCAGCAGCCCCCGCCCGCGCACGAGGAGGCGCTCCTTGACCGATCGTTCCGTGTGGTGGCCGGGATACGTCTCGTGGAGCGAGAGCACGAGCAGCTCGAACGCCGACATCGGCAGGTCGACGTTCAACCTGATCCGGCTGCACAGGTTCCCGAGGTAGTCGCAGGACGCCCACCAAGGCTCGTCATGCACGATCTCCAGAACGACCCGTTCGCCGTCCGGCAGCCCGACAAGCTGGTCTGTCCAGGCGCGCGCCTCCTCCATCACTGCCGGCATTAGGCGCTCGATCTGCTCGGCCGGCACGAGGTTCGAGCCTTCCCAGCGTTGGTAGCGCTCGGCCAACGTTCCGTCGCCGGGAAGGAGCGTCTCCAGCTGCTCGTGCGCGGCAGCGAAGACGGATTCGTCGGTGTGGGTCGGCCGCACGCCGTAGTAGTCCTCCACCTCATCGGCGTACGAGCGGAATTCGCCCGCTAACACACCTGCGCAGGTCCGTAGAGCGCACACCTGGTCGCGCAGCCAGGAGTCCTCGAGCTCGTCGACCAGCGTCTCAGCGTCGGAGACAAGCACGCGTGGGTCGACCGGCGGCTCCGCAGCAACGGTGGCCGCGAGTTTCTGCGGGCCGTAGTAAGCGTCGATGATGTCCTCGCTGTGCCGCCCGAGTCGTAGTCCCAGGTGTATGTAGCGTTCAACTAGTGATCCCGCCATGCGGCGTGAGGGTAGTACGCCAGAGGAGAGGCGGCAGGACCGTTACGCGGGTTCGCTTCCCGCAGCCTCCACTGGGACTTGGCTTCTAACGGCCATTCCTGGCGACGAGCCGCCAGGTCTCCACCGCACCCTTGCCTTTCACGTCGACGAGCCCCAGCCGCTCGGTGACGAAGTCGTCGCGCAACAGCTGCCAGGTCGGCCGCGTGATCTGGATCTCGTCCGATGTCCCGTGCGACTCCATGCGGCTCGCCATGTTCACCGTGTCACCCCAGAGGTCGTAGAGGAAGCGGCGGCGTCCGATTACGCCCGCCACGACCGGCCCTGAGCTGATCCCGATCCGGAGCCGAAGGTCGTTTCCCGGCAGGCACGTGCGGGCGCAGTCCTTCATCTCGAGCGCGAGGCCGGCCAGCGCTTGCGCGTGGTCGGGCCGGGGTCGGGGGACCCCCGCCGCGACCATGTAGCAGTCGCCGATCGTCTTGATCTTCTCGACCTCGTAGCGGTCGACCAGCTCGTCGAACGCCGTGAACAGACGATCGAGCATCCCGACCACGTCGCGCGCGTCGAGGCGGCTTGCCAGCGGAGTGAAGTCGACGACGTCCGCGAACAAGATGCTGGCGTCGTCGAAGTGGTCCGCGATCGAGTTGGGCTCGGCCTGCAGGCGCTGGGCGACCTCCTCCGGGAGGACGTTCAGCAAGAGGGTCTCGACCCGTGCCTGCGCGGTGTCCCGTCCCCGCGCGAAGATCACGAGCAACATCGTCGTCACGAAGGACACCAAGACGATGTTGAGGACGTCGAACGTCCGGACGAAACCGTTGGGGAGGTTCGCGCCGTCCGGCCGCACGACTTCGGCGAGAACGACCGTGGCGAGGATGGTGACAACGAAGGCTGCGAACCACGGCCAGGCGCGCCGAGGGCGGTCGAAGGCGACCGCGCCGAGCGGCGCAAAGAACGACCACACCACCACGGAGCTCGAGTCATCGAGACCGCCGAGCATCACGGCCCCGGCTGCGGGCGCAACGAGGATCAGGAGGAACTGGGCCGTCCGCAGGAACGGGAAGTTCCGGTTCCGGGCGAAGACGGCCAGGCTGATGATCGACCCTGCAGCGTAAGCCCACGGCGTGACCGCAACTGCCTCTTCGCCGACAGCCCAGTAGATGCAGCCCCAGAGGAACGCGATCGGGAGGATGAGGAGCGCGATTCCGACGAGCAGCCGCTTGCGGAAACGCAGGTCCGACGAATCGGCCTCGTCCGCCCCGATTGAAAGGACGTGGTGTCGCATGCCGCGATCATGACGGGCGAGCGCGCCCTCGGGGATGTCGGTAGTACGCCTCAGGAGAGACGGCGGAAACGTTACGCGGGTTCGGTTCCCCAGGCCGGAACTCTCCATCGCGCGACTTGAGGGAGCTCGCGAAGGTGAAGTGACGCTGTCGTCCTCTATGCCGCTGCTATTACCGCGAGGGTCGCATCGACCACGTTCGGATCGAACTGGGTGCCGCGGTTTTGTATGAGCTCTCTTCGCGCCTCGTCTGTCGACATCGCCGCGCGGTACGAGCGTGTAGTGGTCATTGCGTTGAAGGCATCACAACAGAAGACGATGCGCGCGACGATCGGGATCGCCTCGCCCGCGAGGCCGTCCGGATAGCCGCGGCCGTCGCAGCGTTCATGGCAGGAGCGGACGATGTGACCCACCTCCGTGAGCAACCCGCCGACCTGGGACAGCAGCTCCTCGCCGTGGATCGTGTGCGTCTTGATCAGGATCCACTCCTCGTCGGTCAGCGGTCCCTTCTTGTTGATGATCGACTTCGGGATCCTGATTTTGCCGACATCGTGCAAGAGGGCGGTCAGCTCCGTCAGATGACGTGAACGTGCATCAAGTTCGAGGCGGTCCGCGACGACGACGGCAAGATCCACGACGCTGCGGCTGTGCGCCCCGGTGTACGCGTCGTCCGCTTCGACGACGTCCCCGAGCAGGAACGCGGTTCCGCGGTAGGCGGCAGACAGCTCGAGTGCGTGACTCACGCGATCGGAGCGCTCGTGCGCAAAAAGGCGTGTGAGTAGAAGGAGGGGAAGCGGCAGCAGGTACGCAGGCGTCCACTGGGATCCCGCGAGGCTGGCTGCGAATCCAACCGGGGCGAGACACGCATCGACGAAGAAGATCCACCCGAGCGGCCGAAGGAGTTTCCGGGGCTCGACACTGAGGGCGAAATACTCGCGGGCGATCGAGATCGCACCGTCCCCGATGAACTGCGCGCAGACGGCGACAGCGGTCAGAGCCGCCCATTCAACGGGGCCCGCGCTGGGGTCGTAGAAGAGGAGAAAGACAAGGGCTGGGGCAAGCGTCGATGAGGCATTGCCGATCGAGACGATGATTCGTTGCGTCGGCACCCTTCCGAGCAGGTAGCTCGGCAGCTGGCCCAACACGAGACCGAGGGCCACTACCGCGGGAACCCATCCGGCCGGCAGGGCGAAGAGCATCGGGATCAGGACGAGTTCTTCCGGCGACGCGAAGCCGCTTCCGACCTCCAGCTCGATGCGCGACGCCAATGCCACGGTCACCACGAAGAGGAGTGTTAGGAGCCACGCCGCCTCGCTCTGGGGCAGGTCACCTCCGGCGAGGCCGGCCGCTACAACGACGAAAAGGGCCGCAGTCAGGCCGTGTGTTAGCCGCTCGCGCGGAGAGAGGCTGGAGACGGCTCGCTCGCGCGAGGCCGCAACGAGCTCGGTCTGAGGATCGATTGCGGCCGACCGGGTGCTCATAAGCGACGGTATCGGCAGCTCTGGCCGCGCGATGAACTGCCGAGTTCAAGGGGAGAAGGCGGATACGGCCCGCTCCCTCCCCTTGTCCATCTCATTGTCGCTTCAGCTAACGGCTTCTGAACGGGTCGACGTAGAGGCTCGAGATCGACAGCGTCTCGCCCTTCTGGAGCCCCTCGGCCTTGAACCGAAACGCGACCGCCGTCACGCCGCTCGGCGACGCGAGCGCGAGGACGTTCATGTACATCGGCAGGATCACACACGGCTCCCACTCGCTTCCGGCCCGCAGCTTCGCGATCGTGAGATGCTTCACGTGGCCGCCGAAGTCCTCATAGAGAACGTCGACCTTCAGCTGCGACTTGTCGTGGCCGCCGCGGTCTCTGATGAAGAAGCGGATCGTGGGGTTGTCCAGGGTCACGCACATCGCTGGCGTTCCCGCCTCGGCACCCTTCGCGAACTGGAGCGACTGCTGAGCACCGCTGAAGGGGTCGGCCGAGGGAACGACGGTCGTCTGCTTGTTCAGTGTCCAGCCGTCGGTCGCCGACAGGTCGCCCTGGGGCGCGAGCACATAGGACGCGTCATCCCCCCAGGCTGCGAACCGAAACGACGGGTCGCCGTACCCACAGCCCGCACCTGCGAGAAGCTTTCCTGCCCTTGCCCACTGCCCGTGCGCGAGCAGCTCGTCCATCTTCCTCTCGATGGAGGACACCTGCTTCGAGACGTCCTCGAGCTGGGCATCGTCCCCGGTTCCATCGTCCGCCTTTGCTGCGGTCGCCGCTGTCGCCGCGAACGCAATGACGCACGTCGAGAGGACAAAAGCCCGCATCACACTCCTCTTCACGGCCGCACTCCTCATCCGCAGTACACGTCATGCGCTCGCAAGGGCGAGCGTTGTCTCATGAAGCGCGGCGAACGTCCGTATCGCATCCCCCGTCCGGGGAGAAGGCGCGCCCAAACCCTCGAATGAGGGATGCGGCCAGTCGCACTTAGGCCAGAAAGGCAGATGAGCCCGAGCTATGCTGGCATTAGGGACCAGAGGTGGCCGCTGTGGGGTGCGCCAGCGCCGCGTCGCCGGGCCTCGCTGACGGACGTCGGGAGTCGGGATTCGCATCGAGGCCCATCTCGAGAAAGATCTGCTTGGCGTGCCTCGCCGGTGCGCTCTGCCATCGGCGCGTGCTCGCGGTGCTGGCGGGAAGCAAGCGAAACCGCGGCAATTTTCGTGACGCCTGGCGTACGGTCGGAATCCGCATCGAACGATCACCTCGTCCGGCTCGTAACAGGGTGAGGTCTCGCGAAGCTGCGGACGCGGGTTCGATTCACGCCGCCTCTACCTTTCGCTCAACCAAGCGGCTTACCGGCCGGTCGATTGAAGCATCTCACCCGGCCGGTGGGCGGCGGCCTCGCGAGGTGTCGGGCGGGGCGTTAGAGGTCCACCATCTGGCGCTGAGGCCGTTCCTCCGGTCGCGTCTGCGACGCTCTGGCCTCTTG
>DATNOU010000087.1:0-2411 GCA_035601195.1 Gaiellaceae bacterium
TCCCGCGGCTCGGCAACCTCGTCCGGGACTTCGACTTCCGGCAGAAGCCGAGGCGGCCGCTGCTCCTGCCGCTGCACCCGCCCTTCTCCTAGCTGTACTGACCACAGAGGTGTGAGACGCGGCTGATCGGTGGCTGGCCTCCGAGCGAGCCGTGCGGTCGACGTCGGTTGTACCACCTGGTGAAGCCGGCGAGGGCGCGGCTGCGGTGCGTGCTGGTGGGATAGGCGAAGCGGTAGGCCCATTCGCGCAGCAGTGTTTTGATCAGCGCTTCGGCTTTCCCGTTCGTCCAGGGCGAGTAGGGGCGCGTGTAGCGGCGTGCGATGCCGAGCTCGCCGCAGGTGTCGCGCCAGAGCCCGGAGTGGTAGGCCTTGGCGTTGTCGGAGAGCACCCGCTCGATGGTGATGCCGTGGTCGGCGTACCAGGCGACCGCGCGGGTGAGGAAGGCGGCGCAATCTTCTTTGCGTTCGCTCGGCAGCAGCTCGGTGTAGGCGAGCCGTGTGTGGTCGTCGATCGCGACGTGCAGGTGCTGCCAGCCCGCGCGGGGGCTGCGCTGCACGCCGTCCTGCAGGATCCGCTTGCCGACCTCGAAGAAGCGGCCGAGTTTCTTGGTGTCGACATGCAACAGCTCGCCGGGGCGCTCGCGCTCGTAGCGCACCCGCGGATCGCGTTGCGGCCGGGGCAGCCGCGAGCGGCCGGCCCGGCGGAGGACCTTGCCAACCGTCGAGGCAGGCCGGCCGACAGCAGCCGCGATCACCAACGGGCCGGCGTGGAGATGCTCGCGCCAACGCAGGATCTCAGCCTCCGCTTCCGCGCAGAGCCGCAACGGTTGCCGCCTCGGCGTCGACGGGCGGTCGTGCAATGCCGGCCAACCTCCCTGCCGGAAGCGACGCCAGAGCCGATAGCCGGTCGCGCGGCTGGCGCCGCAGGCGGCCGCGGCCGCCTGCGGGCTCTCACCAGCAACGATCAGCGCAACGATCCGGCAGCGCGACTCGAACGAGAAACGCATCCGCCTCGGCGGGCAAACTGGACTAGGCATCCGGGCCTCCTTCGCGATCTGGGATCTCGACAACCCCGAGACTCGCGGGAGGCCCGGACGCAATCAGCCGTCTCGCAGGTGTGTAGTCAGTCCATCTAGGCGGCCCAGGGCCGGACGGCGCCGACGAAGCCGAACGCGTAGCCGGGCTCCGCGAGCGAGGAGATCTTGACCACGTCGCCGGTGTGCGGCGCGTGGATGAACTGCCCGCCGCCGATATAGATCCCCTCGTGCTGCGGGCCGCGGGCGGATGGCTCGAAGAAGAGGACGTCGCCGGGCAGCAGCCGGCTCGGCGGCACCCGCATGCCCTCGTAGAACTGCGAGCCGGTGTAGTGGGTCAGTCCGATCCCGAGCTGCGCGTAGACGTACATCGTCAAGCCGGAGCAGTCGAAGCCGCCGATCGGGTCGGCGCCGCCCCAGCGGTAGGGGACGCCGAGGTACTGCTCGGCGATCCGGACGGCCCGTTCGCCGGTCGTCGCGCTGCCCGGAGCGCCGAGCAGGAACTGCTCCGGGAAGGCGTGGTCGCCGTAGCCGATGTCTTCCCCGTGGCCGGCGACGCCGAGCGCGAGCCAGGCGAGGCGCGTGTCGAGGTGTGGGCTCGCTGGCCTCGCCGCCCTGGCGAGACCGACGAGCAGCTGCGTCCCCGGGTCGAGCCCGAGCGAGGCGTCGCCCGAGACCAGCCGGAGGCCGACCACGCCGCTCCCCTCGCCCGGGACGACCGCCTCCTGGAGCACGATCAGGTAGCTCCCGGGCCCGAGCGGAACGAGCGCGTTCGGGCGCGCGACCACCGGCCGGTCGTTCACCATCAGACCCTGGACGCGGGCTCCGCGCAGGCCGTGTGCGGGCACGAAGACGTGATCCGCGTACACGAGCCCGCCGGCCATCGAGACGCCCTCGAACGAGACCCCGCGAACGCTGCGGGAGGCGGCGTCGAAGCGCAGCGTCCAGCCTGAGTCCTGGACGCTCGCGAACGAGCCCCGACCCGCGTTCGCGACCAGATGGCCATCGGCGTCCCGGACCTCGGCGATCCCGGCAAGCGCCTGGGATGCGCAAACGAGCGCGCCTGCGATCACGAAGGCCGCGGTCAGGGCGCGCCGCTTCACCATCGGATGGTGACACAGCTCAGGCGAGGCGGCGAACTCTTAGGGGATTTTCAGCCCGTTCATAAGGCGCTCTCAGATCGGTCCTGTTCGATGGCTTCGTGAACGCAAAACAAGCGCACCGGTCAACCGAAAGGAGCAAGACATGACACAGCAAGCCGAAGCCAAGGTCTTCGCGGTCGAGCCGACCCCGCCCGTCGGGAGCGGGGTCCGCGAGCAGATCGAGTCCACCGCGCAGGCAATGGCGGCCGTCGAAGAGGCTTCCCTGCGTGAGGCGA
>DATNOU010000088.1:0-3371 GCA_035601195.1 Gaiellaceae bacterium
GCAGCGCTCGATCGGCCCGCGTCAGCCTTGGCCGAGCCGACTGCCGCCGCAGAACAGCCAACTCGTGCCGCAGCACAAGAATCTCCAGTTCCTTCGAGCCGCGCGGCCGCCCCAGCAGCCACACCAGCGCGAACAGGTTCCGCACGACGAGATACACAAGCAACCAAAGCAATCAGCCCTCCCTCGACCACGACAAGAGCGCCGAACCTACCGAGCTCGACGACCCGGAGAGCCGCGGACGAGTTTGCGAACCCTACGGCCACCATTACAACGAGCACAGGCCGCACCGCGCGCTCGACCTGTTTCCGCCCAACGGCCGCGACGCGACACCACTGAACGCGCCCGATCGCCTACAGCGTCGGGATCTCCTCGCCGGACTCATCCATGAATACGAGGACGCCTGAATTGCGAACCCTACGCCGAGACGCGCGCTCTCGTCGGCTATCTCATGCGCGCGAGGCGCTCCGCGTCGTCGAGCCAGGCGTTCACGGCGCGGATCGCATCTTCCTTGGGCGGGATGCCGTTCGGGAATAGCGCCTTCAGCAATGCATCGCGGTCGGCAGCTGGCCGGCCGCGTCTCCGGCCATCACTCGAAGACGCGGTCGGTGAGGCCGCTCGCGACCGAGGGGCGCTCGAAGCAGTGGTGCGTCTCGCGCGACCCGCACTTGCGCTCGCTGTTGAAGCGGTGCGCCGGGCCCGCGACCCAGTAGAACGGGACTGACTTGACGTGCCCGCGATGCCATGTGCTTGCCGCCGATGGGCACCGAGTGCCGCAGCCCGCCCGAACGTGCGGCCGCACTCTGGACACTTAAACTCTCCTTGACCTGCCGACTTACGTGTGCGTGCCATTCTGTGTGCCTCCCGCGTCGTCGTTCCGAAGAACGATTAAGCATACGGAGCCTGGCAAATCGACGACTGGCATGCCGCTTGTCGGTCGCGACGAGGCAACACGCTTCAGTTGCCGCTCATGTGACGCCGCTGATCAAGTGGCGATCGCGCGTCTTCAAGTCCCGCCTCAGCTACTCACGAACGCGGGCAAATGGGTCTTTCTCTTGAATTATGACGAAGGTGGGTCAGTCTGGATCTTTCAGAGTCAATGTGATGCACGAGTCTTCTCTCGATCAATCACCCGTGCGACGTGCCTGCCCTCGACCATCTCCTCCAGTGTCAGCGTCTCGACCTCGCGTTTGACTCGATCAAGCTCGGACGCACTTAGTTGTGAGTGGATGGTGCTGGGGACCTCGTTTTGCGCCTCCGGGAGCCGCGGCAAATATGGAAACATGGCAAAACGGTTGAGCCGGACCGACTCTCACGAAGATCTCAAAGGCGGTTTGGCCGAATGCTCACCGGGTGCCAGGGTCTTCGAAGAGCCTTCATGGGCGGAGGAAGCAGACCCCTCGACGGCCTCGCTCGTCAGCGACAATGCGTACCCTGAACGCTCGGCCGTATCAGTCAGAGTCGGAAGCGGAGCTACTCAACATCCGAGCACGCTTTCTTCAGGCCGAGCTGCCACGGCTCGGGCAGATGAAGCCGCGACAGACCTGGGAGGATCAGCAGGAACTATAAGAACACGCGGCCTGGCATGTCAGTGCCGACGGGGAGCAGGCCACTTCGCCGGCGTACCCCCCGAAGAGAGGAGGAGGGATGAGCGCGCAGGCACCTCAGGAGCCGGTCGATCTCGAAAGGATCGTTCGGGACGCGATCGCGCGGTCTGGGCTCAGGGTGCATGAAAGTGCCGAAAGGGCGATCGTCCAGACTGGAAGGCAAGAAGAGGACGTTCTTGCCGATGAACTCCGTGCTTCAACGCTCAGCGAAGCGGACATTGTCTCTGGTCTTGTCGAGCTCCTCGAAGTCGCTCAAGGCGTTGCTCGCGAGCAGGGTGAAGACGAGATTCGAGACACGACGATGGAGGAGGCGATGAGGAGGAGGTGTCCGATCAAGCCGTGGTGCTGACTCGACGCTAGTGAACGAGGCCGACGACAAGAAAGAAGCGCTGCGCAGCTTCATCGACCTCGGCAAGCAGCACATCACGCTCGCCGCAGGCGTCATTGCGGTGACTGCGACTTTCATCAAGCAGATCACCGAAAACGGCAGGTCAGACGCCCCTGTTGAGGTACTCTTCGTCGGCTGGTTTTCGCTGTTCATCAGCATCGTGTTCGGTCTTTTGCTGCACGGTCGCGGTATCGCTCTTATGGCCGAGTCAAACTACGACCCCGACGACTCGTTGCTGAGCAGACTGGGGCAGATTCAGCAGGTGTCATTCTTGCTTGGCATCGCGCTCCTTCTCGTATTTGTGGGGTTCTCGCTCTAGATGTAGTTCCTAAACACGTTGTTCAGCGGTGAGCGTGTTGAGGCGCGCTGCCGGGGTTTGGTGGCTGAGGCTGCCCGTGGGGTGCAGAAACTCGGTTTGGCTCCGGGGACGGAGGTTCGGCGGCTCTCTCCGTGAGCTCGGGGTAGCGTCGGCGTTCCCGTCTTCTGGAGGTTGCTTTGACCTTCTCGTTTCTGTACGTCCTCGTCTGCCGTTTGTTCGAGCTGGTCGTGCTGCTCGGGCGCGGCGAGCGCTCGAAAGAGCTGGAGATCCTCGTGCTGCGTCACGAGTTGTCGATCCTGCGCCGGCAGCGGAGGCGGCCGCCGTTCACGCGGCAGGATCGGTTGCTGCTCGCTGCGCTCAGCCGCGTGCTGCCGCGTCGATGCTGGCATGCGTTCGCGGTGAGGCCGGAGACGCTCTTGCGTTGGCATCGGCGGCTCGTCGCGCGCCACTGGACGTACCCACACCGGCCTCCGGGCCGGCCGCCGGTCAACGACGAGGTGCGCGGGCTCGTGCTGCGACTCGCGCGCGAGAACACGAGCTGGGGATACGTCCGGATCGTCGGCGAGCTGCGCAAGCTCGGGATCGACGTCTCCGCCACGCTGGTGCGCAACGTGCTCAGGGCAGCCGGTGTTCCGCCGGCACCCGAGCGCGACCGGCTGGACTGGCGCTCGTTCCTGCGCCAGCACGCCTCGACGACGCTCGCCTGCGACTTCCTCACCGTTGACACCGTCTCGCTGCGCCGGCTGTACGTGCTCGTCTTCGTGCGCCCAGAGTTGGAGGTGGTGCTGTGAGGTGACCTGATCCAACGCGCTCGTCGTCGCCAGCGGGTGTGAGTCCCGTCCGGGTAGCTGCCAGGAGGCCCGGTAGCAGGCTGGCGGCTCGGTCTGGAGACGGGCCGGGTCGAAGCCCAGCGTCGAAAGCCCTTCTGGGGGAGCAACTGAGCGGTCCGCAGCATGAAGCGAAGCCTGCCGCGTCGTTAGTACCCGCCTTCGGGCGGACGAGGAGGAGCCGAGCCCGTGGAAGTCCGGGCGAAGGCCATGGAAGGGGCGAAGAGCCTGGA
>DATNOU010000089.1:0-29607 GCA_035601195.1 Gaiellaceae bacterium
GCTCTGCCTCGACGGCATCGAGGCCGGCGGCGCGGCCCCCGAAGCGACGGGCGAGACGCTCGGCCCGCTCGACGGAACGATTCGCGACGAAGACGCTGTCGACACCGCGCGAGATGAGATTGACGGTGGCCAGGTCGCTCATCTTCCCCGCCCCTAGGACGAGAATCCGCCGACCTTCGAGAGTCCCGAAGACCCGCTCGGCAAGCTCGGCTGCAGCGGAGGAGATGGACGCAGGGTTCTCGCCGATCGCGGTCTCTGTGCGTACCCGCCGGCCGACCCGGAGCGCCTGGCGGAAGAGCCGGTGCAGGACGGGTCCTGCGGTGTTGGCCTCGCGCGCGGCCTCGTAGGCTCCTCGCACCTGCCCGAGGATCTGCGCCTCCCCGGGAATCAGCGAATCGAGGCCGGCGGCTACGCGGAAGACATGCAGGGCCGCGGCCTCGTCCGTGAGCGTGTAGAGGGCGGGGGCAATCTCGCTCTCCGCGAGGCCGGCCAGAGAGGTCAGCTCTGCGAATGCACGGGCTTGCGCCGCCTCGTCGTCGCCGTGCGCGAGATAGAGCTCTGTGCGGTTGCACGTGGACAGGACCACCGCTTCGGCATCCGCGCCCGCCAGCCGCTCCACCAGCTCTCGGTTCTCGGCTGCGCTGACGAAGAGCTGCTCGCGGAGCTCGACGGGCGCGCGATGGTGGGAGGTGCCGACGAGGACGAGTCTCATTACCTAGAAATGCGACACGGGGACGAGGGCTGCCACGACGAAGACGATGCCGGCCAGCGCTAGGTAGGCGGTTCGCCGCCCGCGCCACCCGGCCTCGTAGCGCAGGAACAAGAAGCCAATGTAGGCGACCCACACCGCGAGCGCGGCGGCCATCAGCACGTCGAAGCCGCCGCCTTCGAGCGCGAGACGGCCGACGCCGACGGCGAGCCCGAGGGTGAGGGCCGGCACCGCGATAGCCACGGTGCGTGCAGTCAGACGGTCGAGCGCCTCCTGCGAGGGAGCGCGCTGCCGCAGCACGTCCGGCGCGCGGCGCTTCAGTCGCCGTTCCTGCCAGAGATAGATGCCGGCGAGGCCGGCGGCGAGCGTGAAGCCTGCGAACGCGGCGAGCACGAAGCCGACGTGGAAAGCGAGGAAGACGTCGCCGAGCTCGCTGCGACTGTGCGAGCCGGCGCCCCCGGCCGCCCATGCGACCACGAACAGGGCGACTGCGAGCGGCATGACGGCGAGACCGAGGAGCCGGAACGGCGAGCGGCAGCCCCAGACGAGGTACGTCCCCACCACGAGCCAGACGAAGAGGTTCAGCGAGCCGGCCCAGCTTCCCCAGGGGAAGCCTTCCGCCCGAGCGGCCTGGGCCGCCAGGAGCCCGGTCTGCGCGAGCCAGCCGAGCCTGACGCCCCAGATCGCGAAGCGGGCGAGCCTGCCGGGCCGAACCGAATCGCCGAGGTAGGCGACGGCTGCCTCCGCGTAGCCCGCCAGAGCTGGCCAGAAGAGGATGGCAGCGAGCTCCACTATGCCGCCCGCTTCCGCTCGTCCTCGCGCCGGCGCGCGAGCTCGGCGAGCTCCCCCACCTCGCGCTCGAGGCGTCCGAGCTTGAACGCGTAGAGAACGATGTAGAGCAGGACGACGGCGAGCACGACCAGGTACGCCGCGGTGACGTATTTCTCGGCGGTGCTCACTGAAGGGCTTCCCGCAACTCGCGAAGGCGCGCGTCGAGCCGCTTCCCCGTGAGCTCGTTGACGTAGAGCGAGCCTGCGAGCGCGAGCATGCCGCCGAGGCAGACGAGGAAGGTCAGGAGCTGGCTCCCCGTCAGCCTGTTCTGGACGTCATGGGTGAAGACGACTGGGTGGACGAGGTCCTCGGCGAGACGAATGGCGAGGAAGCTGATCGGGATCAGGACCACGCCGAACAGCGTGTAGACGGCCGACATGTTCGCGCGCCGCGGTCCAGGCTCCACCGAGTAGCGCAGCATGAAGTACGCGGCGTAGAAGAGGAAGAGGACCAGGAAGAGCACGAGCTGCCGCGACCCCCAGACCCACCAGTGGCCCCAGGAGGTGCGTGCCCAGATCGACCCGGTCACCAGGGTCAGGATCCCGAAGATCACTCCCATGTGCACGGCCGTGTAGCTCTCCAGGTCATAGCGGCGCTCGCGCGTCCAAAGCAGGCGCAGGGCCTTCCACGCGGCCCACCCGAAGCAGGCGTAGGCGGTCAGGGCGATCGGGACGTGGACGTAGAAGATCCGCTGCCGGAAGCCTTCGACCGGCGCGTTCGGCACCCAGTAGAAGGCAAGGGACGTTCCCGCGAGCAGCAGACACCCTGCGGCCGCGGCAAGAACGACGTGCTGGTTATTCCGTAACGACGTACTCAAAGCTCGCCCAGGACAGGATCGCAAAAACGGCGTTGTACAGACCCAGGAACGCCAGATAGCGGCCTGGGTCATCCGTTGCCGACGCCCCGACACCGCCGACGACGATTGGTATCACGAGCGGAAGGAAGAGGACGGGCAGCAGAAGCTCTCTGGCGCGGCCGGCGGCGGCCATCGCCGCGAGGAGGGTGCCGACTGCGGCGAGCCCGAGGTCTGCGAGGGCGACGGCCGCGACGAGCTCCCACCCGACCGGCTGGAAGAAGAGTGCGTAGGCGGGGAGCGCTACCACCTCGGCCGCAACGAGGAAGGCCACGACTCCGATCACCTTCCCGAGCCAGATCGCGCTGCGGTCGCACGGAGCCAGCACCAGGCCGTCGAGGACGCGCTCTTCACGTTCGGCGACGAAGGCGCGGACGAGCCCCAGGAGCGCCGTGAAGAGCAGAGCAACCCAGAGGAGCCCGGTCTCTGCGGTCGCCGACGCATCGGAGGGGAGTGCGAAGTGGAAAACGACGAGTGTCGAGACGACGAAGAGGAGCATGGCCGGAACCGTGTCCCGCGAGCGAAGCTCGAGGAGGAGATCCTTCCGTGCCAGCGCGAAGACGTCGCCGAGATAGGTCATGCGAGCGAGAGCGCAGCCGTTGCGAGGGACTCCACTCGCCGGGGCGCGTGAGTGGCGACCACGAACGTCCGGTCGCCCACCAGGCTGCCGAGCTCGTCGTCGAGCAGGTGCGCCCCCGCGTGGTCCAGTCCGGAATAGGGCTCGTCGAGAAGAAGGAGCCGCGGGTCGTGGAGAAGGGCGCGACAGAGTGCCAGCCGCTGGGCCGTTCCACGGGAGAGCGACCCGACCCGCTCGCGCCGAGCCTCCCAGAGCCCGAAGCGCTCGAGCAGCATCCCGATGCGCTCGCGCCGCTCCGGCACGCGGTACAAGCGTCCGTAGAGGTCCAGATTCTCGAGCGCGCTCAACTCGCGGTACAGGAGCGGTTCGTGCGCCAGGTAGCCGATCTCGCCCCGGTCTGCCTCGACCGCCAGCTCGCCGGCTGTAGGGGCGAGCAAGCCGGCACAAAGTGAGAGGAGCGTGGACTTGCCGGACCCGTTCGGCCCGGTGACGAGCAAAAAGCCTCCGCGCGGAACCTCGAACTCGATGTCTCGGAGCACCCTCTTCATGCCGAAGTCGCGTCCCAGCCCGCGTGCGGTGATCACAAGTGATCCGTCCCGTCGCGATGCCGGTGTCCTGACGCGCGAAAAGCGATACGCATCCGCGTTGAGTCACACAGGAGAGCCCGCGTCACTCTGGACGCGCACGCGCGTGGGCGACCGCGGACGCCGCCTGGCGACGCTTTGCAGCCGCTCAGGAGGCCGGTGTGCCTGGCGGGGCGGGTCACAAGAGGACGTCTCCGAGCACGAAGGCGAAGAAGGTAACGCTGATGACTCCGTTCATCGTGAAAAAGGCCATGTCCAGCCGCCGCCGGTCGCGCGGCGAGACAAGCGAATGTTCGTAGAGGAGCAAGCCGGCCACCGCGGCCACCCCGATCCAGTACAGGGCGCCGACCGGAAGACCGAGGCCCGCCGCCACCAGGCAGGCGACCGTCGCCGCGTGACACAGCCGTGCTCCGGCGAAGGACGCGCCGACCCCGAATCGCGCGGCCAGCGAGTGAAGTCCCTGGGCACGGTCGATGTCCAGGTCGAAGAGCGCGTAGAAGAGATCGAAGCCTGCCACCCAGAACGCGACGGCCCCGCCGAGCGCCCAGGCCTCCCAGGGAAGCTCGTTCGTGATCGCCGCCCACGCGCCGAGGGGAGCAAGCCCGTCGACCGCGCCGAGCCAGAAATGCGAGACCCAGCTCCAGCGCTTGAGATAGGGGTAGATGACAAACGCCGCGACCGGAATGGGCCACAGCCAGCGGACGATCGGCGCGAGCTGGTAGACGGCGGCGAGAAAGAGCGCGAGCGACGCGAGCGAGAAGACGAGGACCTGCCAGGGCCGCAACACGCCGCGGGGAAGCTCACGACCCGCGGTGCGCGGATTCCGGGCGTCGATGCCGGCATCGATCAGGCGGTTCAGGGCCATGGCGAGGCTGCGCGCTCCAACCATCGCCACGGTGATCCAGAAGAGGTCGTGCGCCCGTGGAACCCCGTCCACGGCGAGAAAGGCGCCGATGTAGGCAAACGGAAGTGCGAAGACCGTGTGCTCGACCTTGACGAGGGAGGCGAAGAGCCGCGGGTAGCGGACGAGTGCCTCGGTCATGTCTGCGAGTGTGTTGTTGCCTGGTCTGCCAACAGTTCCAGGGCGTGCGCCAGGGCTGGCCTCAGGAGCTCGTAGCCGTCACGACAGGCTCCTGGCGAGCCCGGCAGGTTCACGACGAGGGTCGAGCCGACCGTTCCGGCTACGCCACGGGAAAGAAGCCCGTGCGGCGTCTTCGCGAAGGAATCGGCGCGCAGAGCTTCTGCGATCCCGGGAGCGTTCCGGTCGAGTACCTCCAGCGTCGCCTCCGGCGTCACGTCCCGGGGAGCGAGCCCGGTGCCGCCGGTCGTGAGGACGAGGGGCGCCCCGTGGGCGACCTCCTGGAGCGCCGCCGCTATCACGTGCCGGTCGTCTGGGATGATCCGCCGCTCCACCTCATAGCCGTCGTCAGCCAGCAACTCGGCGAGGAGATCGCCGCTGGCGTCCTCTCTCTCTCCGCGAGCAACACCGTCGGAGACGGTCAGGACGGCCGCTCTCATCCCTTCATCTTCTCGAGCAGGCGAATCTCCTCGACGATCATCCCGCCGTCGACCGCCTTCGCCATGTCGTAAACGGTCAACGCTGCGACGGCAGCAGCCGTGAGCGCTTCCATCTCGACACCGGTCTGCGCGGTCGTCTCCACAGTGGCCACGATCTCGACGCCCTCCGGGCCAACCTGTGGCGTGACCTCGACGTGCGACAGAGGTAGGGGATGGCAGAGCGGAATCAGATCAGCCGTCCGCTTGGCGGCCATGATGCCCGCCACCTGCGCGGTCGCGAGCGCATCCCCTTTGGGCAGCTCGCGAAGAGCCTGGGCCGTCTCGGCGCGCATGCGAACGAATGCGCGAGCGGAGGCGCGCCGGCGCTCGTGGGGCTTGGCGCCCACGTCGACCATGTGCACCCCGCCCGCCTCGTCGACGTGGGTAAGGGGGCCGTTTCCAGGCATTTCAGACGGAGAGTCTAGTACCGCTTCGGCTCGCGGCCGCCTCGAGGTCATCGAGCTGCGTCTCGATCCAGGCGGCGATGTCGTGCTCGCGAACCTGGCGCTTGATCGCCTCGAGCCTTACCCGCCGCTCGTCGAGCGGAAGCGTGAGGGCTTCGTGGAGGGCCTCGGCCTGGCCGGCGACGTCGAAGGGATTCACCGTGATCGCCCAGCGCCCCAGCTCCTCGTGGGCTCCAGTGTTCTCGGAGAGCACGAGCACTCCGTTGCGCTCGTTCACGAGCGGAGCCTCCTTCGCGACGAGATTCATCCCGTCGAAGATGGCGTTCACCAGCAGGACGTCGAACTGCTTGTACGCCGCGATCGCCTGCGGGAAGTCGTCGCCGATCTGGAGATCGACCGGCAGCCACTCGTCCTGGCGGAAGCGGTCGTTGACAGCGCGCGCCGCTCGCTGGATCGCGCCGATGTACTCCGAGTACTCCGGAATGTCCTGGCGCGAGGGATCGAGGCAGACGAGCATCCCCACCCGGCCGTGCATCTCGGGGTGAGCCTCGAGATAGAGCTCGAAGGCGCGGAAGCCGCGCACGATGTTCTTCGACGGGTCGGTCCGGTCGACGCGGACAATGAGCTTCTCGGGCCGGGCCTCCTGGATCTCCGCCTCGGCCGCCTGCACCGACTCGCTCGCTGCGAGCGCGGCGAACTCATCGGGATCGACTGAGATCGGGCGCGCCCGCACGAGCGTGATCCGCCCGTCCAGTCGCGCCTCGCCAGCTTCCATGTCCACGTCGGCTCCCGCGAGCTCCTCGCAGCTCCAAAGAAAATTGCGCGCCCAGCGTTCCGTGTGGAAGCTGACGACGTCGCTCGCGAGCAAGCCCTCGTGCACCGCGCGGCGGATCGGATCGGGAAGAGCACGCCAGTAGTCGGGCTGGGGCCACGGAATGTGGACGAAGTGGGCGATCGGCGCATCCGGGGCGCTGTCACGGATGAATCCCGGGGTCAGGTAGTGGTGATAGTCGTGGAGGAAGACCGCGGCCCCGGGCTGGCGCTCGAGCTCGGAGACGACAACCTCCGCGAAGCGCCGGTTGACGGCCGTGTAGCCCTGCGTCCAGGCGTTGTGGATCCCTGCGTCGACGTCGGGAGCGTCCGCCAGCCCCCAGAGATAGTGCTGGACGAACCAGAGAACCGGGTTGGCGACCACGTTGTAATAGAGGTCGTAGGCCTGGGGATCGTGGGCGACGAGCCTCAGCCGGTACGCCGACCCGTCGGCCGCGGTCTGCGCGATCGCCTCGCCATCCGCTTCCTCCGCCACCTCATGGTCCTCTGCGCTCATCGCGCTCGCGATCCACGTGACGTCGTGACGGCTGATGAGGCTTCGGAGCGCGGTCACGAGCCCGCCGCCGCCGCGACGGAGCACGCGCTCGCCCTGCTCGTCAGAGGCAAACGTGACCGGCCCACGGTTGGAAACCACGATGAGCTTTTGCCTGCCGCGCATCCGCTGAGGGTACCCGCGGTGTCGCTAGACGGTTCCGGCAACAACGAGCTCGTCGCCGGCGGCGTCGTTGCCAGTCAGGCGGTTGAAGAGCGCCAGCCAGTCCCGCAGGAGGCGCGGCGTGAGGAAATGGCGCCGCACAAATTCCTTCCCGCGGAGCGCCATCGCCCGCGCTTCGTGCGGCTGCTCGAGGATCTTGTTCAGCGCCTCTGCGCACTCCGCGACTGACTCCACGAGGAAGCCCGTCTCGCCGTCCTGGATCTGGTCGACGATTCCGCCCGCTCGACCGGCCACCATCGGCCGCGCCTTCCAGAGCCCCTCGGTGACCGTCAGCCCGAACCCTTCGCGGATCGACTTCTGGATCAGCGCCGCCGAGTGCACCTGGAACGCGTTCACCTCGACCGAGCCCACGTTGTTCAGGTTGGAGAGGATGAAGATGTCGGAATCGCCGTCCGCCGCGGCGACGGTCTGGTTGTAGTAGTCCCAGCCTTCCGGGTCGTCGTGCGCCATCGAGCCGACGAGCGCAAGCTGCACGTTCGGGTGGTTTTCGCGCAGGCGCCTCCACGCCTCGATCACGCCCACCGGGTCCTTCCAGGGGTCGAACCGCGAGATCTGCGAGACGAGTGGCCGGTTCACGTCGATCCCGAACTGATCGACGATGTAGGCGGCGTCCTCGGGGGACAGGGCCATGTTCTTCGGCGCCAGCGGATCGATGGCGGGCGGCCAGATGTAGGCGGGCGGCAGGCTCTCCGACGAGGGTACGTATGCCTGCCGGTGGAAGACGGTGGCATCGTACGAGGCAAGCCAGGGATGCAGGAAGTCCAGCACGTCCCGGTTCGGCGTGGAGAGATCGATGTGACAGCGCCAGACCCACCGGCGCCCGGCCTCGCGAGCGTGCTCGATCATCGCGGCGGGCTGGGCGTCGTGGACGATGACGAAGTCGAACTCGTCCGTCAGGGCCTCCGCGTTGCCCTCGTTGTAGCGACGGAAGATGGCCTGCTCCTCTTCCGAGAGGCCGCGTGGGTTCCCCTGCAGGGCGTTGTGGATCGCCTTGGTCACGTCGAAGAACTCGTCCTGGCCGAAGATGACTCGCCACTCGGTCTCGAGCCCGGCGTCGCGCATGAGCGGGACGAGTGTGTAGAGAATCTCCGCCACTCCGCCTCCGAAGGCGGTGGCCGAGAGATGGAGGACGCGCTTGCCGGCCAGGGGCTCCGCCAACCCGCGGATCTGCTCCATCAGGCCGCGACTGGCGATCGTCGTGTAGTCGCTGAGCGACTTGCTCCCGACGTTGACCTGCTGAAGCTGCACGGCGGCGCAGGATAGCTGTGGGGCAGGCTCGCCTACGTGAGGTACTTCGTGAACCGAAGCCGCGAGCCGCCCTCGGGGCGGGCGCCGATCTCGAGCTCGTCAGTCAGGGCTCGGATGATCGCGATGCCGAGGCCGCCTTCGTCCAGCTCCTCCTGCGCACGTTTGAGGATTTCGGGGTCGAAACCGGAGCCGTCGTCGGTGACCTGGATCGCGAACCGGTCCTCGGACAGCTCGTAGAGGATCTCCACAACGCCCTCGCGGCCCTCGTCGTAGGCGTGACGGACAGAGTTCGAGCAGGCCTCCGTCAGCGCCAGCTTGAGATCGGCCACGATCTCAGCCGAGAGGACGCGCGTACGGGCGAGGCCCGTGAGCGCGAGCCGGCCGAGCGCGATGAACTCGGCTCGAGCGGGCACCGTCAGCGCGACGACGCCGCCGCGCTCGCCCGGAAGGGAACCCCCCAGCTCCATGGAAACCGACGCCATAGGCTTAGTTTCCCGGCGGAAACCTATTCAAAACCTACTTAACCTCCTCGAATCTTGAGGATCGCCCCAGCAACAGATTCCTTACCCGTTCGACCCGCTCGTCGAAACAGCGGCGACGCGCCGCCGTGCCACCGCGACCGCCTCTGGGTTCGAGTCGATGAGAACGAAGCGTCGCCCTAGCGCGGCGGCGACCGCGCCCAGCGTGCCGGAGCCCGCAAAGCAATCGAGGCACCAGTCGCCCGGCTTGCTCGAGGCCTGGACGATGCGCCGCAGGACCCCCTCGGGCTTCTGAGTGGGATAGCCCGTCTTCTCCTTCCCTGTCGGAGAAACGATCGTGTGCCACCAGACGTCGGTCGGAAGCTTCCCCCGTGCCGCCTTCTCGACCGTGACCAGGCCCGGAGCCATGTAGGGCTCCCGCTCGACCGCCTCGGCGTCGAACCAGTAGCGGTCGGGGTCCTTGACGTAGACCAGGATCGTGTCGTGCTTGGCCGGCCAGCGGCGGCGTGGGCGGGCACCGTAGTCGTACGCCCAGATGATCTCGTTCAGGAAACAGTCGCGTCCGAAGAGGCCGTCGAGGAGCAGCTTCACGTAATGGGCCTCGCGGTAGTCGATGTGCAGATAGAGCGTCCCGCTCTCGCAGAGGAGCCGGCGCACCTCCAGGAGACGCGGCTCGAGGAAGCCGAGGTAGTCGTCGAACTCGTCCGCGTACGAGGACTCGGCGAGCACGGAGGTCGCATAGCGGCGGCCCTGAAAACCGGTGCGATCGCCGTCGTCGGCGGTCACGGTCGCAAGCGTCCGGCGGCGCTGCACCCGGCCCGTGTTGAAGGGGGGATCGAGGTAGGCGACCTGGAAGATCCCGTCGTCGAGCTCCGGCAAGAGCTCAAGGTTGTCTCCGAGCAGGACGAGGTCTTCCGAGGGCCTCACGTGCGGCCAGCGTAGAGGCGCTACCGGCCGCTGCCGGGCGGATTCGCCGGGCGGTCGCCCAGAACGACCGAGATGACCAGGCGCTCGTTCCCACGAAGGACGGTCAGGCGCGTCGTCTGCCCGGGGAAGAGCCGCTCGGTCACGGCCCGCACGACGTCCTCCGCGCTCGCGACGCGATTTCCGTCGATGGCGACGATGAGGTCGCCGCCGCCGCGGAAGAGGATGCCCCTGAAGTCCTCCTCGCGCGCGCCCCCGCGCAGGCCCGCCTTGGCCGCCGGCCCTCCGTCGATCACGGTCTGGATCGCTGCGCCGTGCTCCGAGGCGAGATCGAAGTGCCGTGCCAGGATGGGCGTCACGGTCTGCGTCGAGACGCCGAGCCACGCGTAGCGGACGCGCCCGTTTTCGATCAGCTGCTCCATCGAGCGCTTGGCCGAGTTGATGGGCACGGCGAACCCGACTCCCTCGGCATTGCCGGATTGGCTCCGGATCTGCGCGTTGATGCCGATCACCCGCCCCCGCGCGTCGAACATCGGGCCACCCGAGTTGCCGCGGTTGATCGGAGCGTCGGTCTGGATCGCGTCGACCAGGTCGTAGGTCGACGTCAGCGACTCGATCGAGCGCTCGGTCGCCGACACGACGCCCACCGAGAGAGAATTCTCCTTCCCGAAGGGACTGCCGATAGCGGCGACCGGCTCCCCCACGACGACCGTGCTCGAGTCTCCGAGCGGCACCGGGCTGAGCCCGTGCTCCTTGGGGGCGACCTTCAGGAGTCCGACGTCGTCGTAGACGTCCCAGCCGATGATCCTCGCGGGAATGCGATCGCCGTCCCCGAACGCCACGAACACCGAGCCGGCCGCCTCGGGCGTCTCGCCGGGCGCGCCTTCGCCCGCAGTTGTGATCACATGGGAGTTCGTGAGGATGTAGCCCTGTTTGGAGACCACGAACCCGGACCCCTGAGCGGCATTCCCGCTCCCGTTTTCCGTCTGCGAGCCGAAGAGGGCGACGATGGTCACGACGCCGGAAGCCCGTGCGCGGTAGATGGCAGCGGGGTCGAAGTCGTTGCCCGCGAGCGGCTTGCCCGTCCGCCCCTGGTCGACCCGATTCGCCGCCGGCGAGGGCGCCGCCTGGGTGAGCACGATCGTGTCGGTGTGACCGTCTCCGAACCACCCCGTGGACTTCGCGATTGCGAGGGCGGTGGTGCTGCCCAGCAGGGCGCAGACGACCGCGACGACGGCTAGGGCTCCGGGGCGCACTTTCGCATCGTAGTCGTCACACCTTGCTTGTTCCCAAAGGCCATGTCCGAGTCCGATTCGTGCGGGATCCTCGAGATATGAGCGATGAGTACGTGCAAATCGCCTGGGCAGCCGGTTTGTTCGATGGCGAGGGCACTATCGTCGACAGCGCCGGCTCGGTCCAACTTCGGGTCAAGATGACCGATTTAGATGTTCTAGAGAGGCTTCTGGACGTATTTGGGGTGGGCGATATCTACGGGCCCTACGAATCTGGATCTCGGGATGGGCACGTACGCAAGCCGCACTGGGTCTGGATTTGCACTGAGCCGTTCGTCCGAAAGGTGTTCGAAGCCATGGCGCCGTGGTTAGGTGCGCGACGGATTGCGAGGGCCCGAGAAATGGGCCTTCTCGACTGACCCTTTTGATGTGAAAACACTTTTGGCCGTGTCCGAAAGGGGCAAAACGAGTGTAAACACGGTGGTTCCGGGCTCGGAGCGGAGCTTGATCGCTCCATCCATGCGCACCGCCAGCTCCCGAGCAATCGCGAGCCCCAGGCCGCTGCCCGAGGCCTTGCCGCCGTCCGCGCGGTAAAAGCGCTCGAACAACTGCTCGTGATCGCGCGCGGGCACTCCAGGACCGTTGTCCCGCACCGAGAGGGCCGCCTTGCCGTTCTCCGGCTCGGCCGCGACGACCACGGTGGTGCCGGTCGGGGTGTGCCTGAGCGCGTTCTCCACAAGGATGCGCGCGATCTGGAGGATTCGCTGTTCGTCTCCGACAGCAAGGAGCGGGCCGTCGGCCCGGACCTGGAGACCGTGGCCGGAGCCCTCAGCGATGGCGCGGAACTCCTCGCCGACGGTACGCGCAATCGCAGCCACGTCGACGTCGGTCCTGGCTACAGAGAGCTGCCCAGCGTCCAGGCGGGAGAGGTCGAGAAGGTCGGTGGCCAGCTTCGTCAGGCGCTCCACCTGCGCGGCCATCTCCTCGATGAAATCCCGCCGCTCGAGATCGTCCAGATCCTCGTGCGCCATCAGCTCGAGGAATCCACCGAGCGAGAAGAGCGGCGTCCGTAGCTCGTGCGACGCGTTGGCGATGAACTCACGGCGAGCGTGATCCAGCTGTGCGAGGCGGAGGCGCATCGAATCGAACGCCTGGGCGAGCTCACCGACCTCGTCGTCCACCGGATCGACGACGGGCTGCTCGAAATCCCCCGCGGCGATCCGTTCGGCCGCCTCCTCGAGTCGCCGGATGCGCCGCGTGAAGCTCCAGGCGGCCAGCGCTCCCACGAAGAGAGACGCGCCGAGCGCGGCAATTCCCGCCAGGAGCAGTGTGCGGCGGACGAGAGAGACGTTTGCCAGGGCGTCCTTGAGCGAGGCCGAGAGGAGCACGACTGTCGCGGAGTCGAGCGGAACGGCCACCTCGGCTCGATCCGAGCCGCCGCGCCCGATGCGACCCGTCGCGGTCCCTCCCGATTCGAGAGCCCGGCGCGCGATGGGGTCGGTACCCAAACCCGGCGAGGACAGGCCGTTCGAGTCGGCGACGCTGATCAATCTGGAGTCCGCGCGGAGCCGCTCCAGCACGACGACTCGGGCGTTGAGGCTCGACGAGAAGTCCGTGGCGAGCAGCTGGTAGCCGGTCAAAGGGTTCGCGTCACGAAACTGCTCGACGACCAAAGGGGACGCCCGCTCGAGCTCCTGGATCTTCGCGTTCACAAGACGCGACTCGAGCCGGGGTACCACGGCGAGGTACACGATGCCGAGGGCGCCTACCACGATCACGAACAGCGCCAGCCCGAACTTGAACGCCAGGTTCGGATGGCGCAGCCGGCTCATCCCGCGTCTCGAAAGCGGTAGCCGACGCCACGAACTGTGAACACGTACTCCGGATTCCGAGGGTCGCGCTCGATCTTTTCGCGCAGGTGGCGCACATGGACGTCGATCGTGCGCGGGTCGCGGTACTGCGCGCCGCCGCGAAGCGCGGAGAGCAGCGTCTCCCTCGTGTAGACGCGGCCCGGACTCGCGGCGAGCATGCGCAGCAGCTCGAACTCGAGATAGGTGAGCTGGACCGGCTCGCCGCGAACGGCGACGGCGCGGCGTGGGACGTCGATCTGGAGTCCGTCCACCTCGAAGACGTCGCTTCGCGCGGAAGCGGCCGGGAGCATGGCGCGCCTGAGCGCGGCGCGGACCCGGCTCCGGAACTCCCCGATCGAGAACGGCTTCGTGATGTAGTCGTCCGCCCCGAGCTCGAGCCCGACGACCTTGTCGAGCTCGTCGTCCCGCGCCGTGAGCATGATGATCGGCACCGTGCTCTTGGCCCGCAGGCGCCGACAGACTTCTAGACCGTCGAGCTTCGGGAGCATGATGTCGAGGATCACGAGATCGACGTCGTTCTCGTCGAAGCGCGCGAGTGCTTCCTCACCGTCCCGGGCCTGCACGACGCGGAAGCCCTCCCGTTCCAGCGGGAAGGCGAGGAGCTTTTGCACGGATTCCTCGTCGTCGACGAGGAGGATGGTCGCGTCCTGAGCCACCGGGACAAAGGATAGGCTCCGACCCGATGGCGGTTCCCCCGCCACGCCGCCGAGCGCGGCGTGGGTCGCTCGAACGGCCGGTATCGGGCCGGATCTACCGCGCGGCCTGGCTTGCGGCAGCGGTACCGCTTCTCGTGGCCGCGTTCAGCCTCGGCAGCCCGGTCGCTCTCCAGGGGCCTCGCCTGCCGCCGTCCTTCGACGGCACGACGGCCGTTCAGTTCGCCAGGGAATTCGCACGCCGAAACCCCGACCGGAGGCCGGGCACGGACGGTGCGCGCGGCGCCACCGAGTGGGTCGCGGCGCGGCTGCGCGACTACAAGTTCACGGTGCAGCGCCAGGTCTTCACCGCGAACGTTCCGGGCCTGGGCCGGCAGCGCTTCGTCAATCTCGTGGCGACTGCGCCGCTGAAGCCCGAACAGGATGTCGCGCGCTCCCAGCAGACGATCGTCATCATGGCCCACCGCGACAACCTGGGCGGTTCCCCGGGAATCAACGACGACGGCTCGGGGACCGGCGCGCTGCTCGAGCTCGCCCGCGACATCGGCAACTCGTCGCTCGCGCACTCGGTCGTCCTCCTCTCGGAGGACGGCGGCGCCTACGGGTCGCTCGGAGCAACGGAGTTCGCCCGCGACTCCGGCCTCGGCGACCGCCTCTCGGCGGTGATCAATCTCGACGCGATCGGAGGATCGGGGCCGCCGCGCGTGGAGTTCGCCGGAGAAACGCCGCGCACGCCTGGAGCCACGCTCGTCGCGACCGCGCAGTCCGCCGCCAGCGCCCAGGCGGCGCAGGAGCCCACACGGGCGAGCGCAGGAGCCCAGCTCGTGGATCTTGCCTTCCCGTTCACGCTCTACGGCCAGGGCTCCTTCATCGCCCAGGGGATCCCTGCCGTGACGCTCACTTCGGCGGGGGCCCGCCCTCCGCCGCCTGGCGCAGACACTCTGGCCGCCCTCAACACGACTCGACTCGACGAGCTCGGTCGCTCGGCCCAGATCCTGCTCGGGTCCCTGGACTCGGCCGCGGACGTAACCCGGGGTACCGAGTCATACGTCTGGGTCGGGTCGCGCCTGATCCGCGGCTGGACGATCCAGTTCCTCTTCCTCACCGCGCTGCTTCCCTTCCTCGCCGCAGTCGTCGACCTCTTCGCCCGGTGCCGTCGCCGCCACATCGCGCTTCGGCCGGCGCTGCGAAGCCTCGCGAGCCGTCTCGGCGTCTGGGCCTGGGTGGGCGCACTCTTCGCCGTGTTTGCCCTGCTCGGGATCCTGACGCGCGGCGAGGCGCGCCCGATCGCGCCCGACACTCAGGCGGCCGGAGACTGGGCCGTGGCTGCGCTCTTCGCGCTCGCAGGACTGTCCCTTCTCGGCTGGCTCGTGGCAAGGCCGCAGCTGGTTCCACGCCGAAGCGTCACGCGCCCGGAGGAGCTCGGCGGCCACCTCGCGGCCATGCTGGTCCTCGGGATCGTCGCGCTTGTCGTAGCGGCGCAGAACCCATTCGCCCTCCTCTTCGTCCTCCCCTCCGTACACGCTTGGCTCTGGCTTCCGCATGCTTCGGACCGTGGCCGCCCTGCCGCGCTCGCGGTGTACGCGCTCGGCTTCGCCGGCCCGCTCATCCTCCTCGCCTCCTTCGCCTTCCGCTTCCAGATGGGTCTCGACGCGCTCTGGTATGTCCTCGCGCTGACCTCGGTCGGCTACGTCCCCGTCCCGCTCGTCTTCGCCTTCCTGGCGTGGGGAGCAGTGGCGGCACAAGCAGGGGCCCTTGCGATAGGCCGCTACGCCCCGTATCCGGCCGCGCACGAGCGGCCCAAGCGAGGTCCCGTGCGTGAGTCGATCCGACAGGTGATTTTGCTCACGCGTCGACTACGCTCAGAGCGGGTGCGCGCCACCGAACCCGTCGAGGAAGCAGAGGCGTTGGAGGAGTGATAGGCACAGCTCGGCGCCGTCTCGGGACGGTTTTCATCGTCGTCGGCCTGCTCGTGCTCGCGTACGGCGCAGCGGTTCTCTTCTGGCGCGACCCTGTTACCGACCTCTACTCTCGTTACCAACAGCACAAGCTGGCCGGGGAGCTCGAGCATGCGTGGCCCGACTACCGCACCGGCCGCCTGGGCGCCGACTTCCACGGCGAAGACGCGGCGCGGCTCGCTGCGGTGCAGGAACAGGTCGCCGAGGCCGCCCGCGATTTCCAGCGCCGCCTCCGGGACGGCAAGCCGCTGGGACGAATCGTGATCCGCCGCATGGGCGTCCGCGTCATCTTCGTCCAGGGAACGAGTTGGGCCCACGATCTCTCGAAGGGGCCGGGCCACTACGAGCAGACGTCAGTGCCTGGCCTCGGGCGGACGACCGCAATCGCAGGGCACAGGACGACCTTCGGCGCCCCCTTCCGCAAGATCGACCGCCTGCGGCCTGGCGACGCGATCGTGCTCGAGCTCCCCTACGGGACGTTCCGCTACCGCGTGCTCTCGCATAAGGTCGTCGAGTCGAACGACTGGAGCATCATCCGGGAGCGCGGCTTCGACAGCTCGTCCTATCCGCCTGTCACCCGCTCTACAGCTCTTCGCACCGCTGGGTCGTCTTCGCCAGGCTCGCGGAGGTGACGCCGTCGGCAGGTCGGTCCTACGCGCTCGCCGCGGGACGCAGCTCGACCGGCTAAGCCCTCCTACTAGGTGATCGCGATGTAGCGGATCTCTTCGCCGGCGGCGAGCTCACCGTCGCCGGCTTCCACGGCGACCAATGCGTCCGCACGTGCCGCGCTCGCGATCATGTGCGACTCGCGGCCCGGGAGCGGGTCGACCACCACCGTGTCGCCTTCGCGCCGACGCGTCGCCCGCACGTACTCGTCGCGGTGCGGATTGCGCTTGACCGTCGACGCAAGAATCGCCCGGCGGTACTCGGGAAGCGGGTCCGGCACGCCCAGGAGGACGTTCACGGCGGGGCGCACGAAGAGCTCGAAGGTCACGAGCACTGAGACCGGGTTGCCGGGGAGGTTGAAGACAAGGTGGTCGCGCCGAACGCCGAAGGCGACCGGCTTGCCCGGCTTGACGGAGACGCCCCAGAAGAGCTCCTCCACCCGGAGCTTCGCCTGTGTCGCGCGGACGAGATCGTGCGGGCCGACGGATGCGCCGCCCGACGTGATCAGCATGTCGAAGCCCAGCAGCGCACGCTCCATCGCGCGCTCGTGCTCGTCGGCGTCGTCGGCCACGACGCCCAGCTGGGCGGGAACCGCTCCAGCCAGCTGGAGCGCCGTCGCGAGCAGAAGGCCGTTCGACTCGTAGATCTCGCCGGCGCCGAGCGGCACTCCCGGCTGCCGCAGCTCCGATCCCGTGACCAGGATCCCCGCACGCGGGCGCTTGCTGCACTGCACCTCTGAGACTCCGGCCGCAGCGAGCGCGGCGACCTGCGCGGGCCCCAGCCGCGCACCTGGCTCGAGCACGATGTCTCCGGCGGAGACGTCGCCGGCTCGCTCGCGGATGTTGGCACCCTGGGCAACCGGCTCGGGGACGCCGATTGCCTCATCGCCCTCCTCGACCAGCTCGAGCGGGACGACTGCGTCGGCTCCCTCGGGGACGGCGCCGCCGGTCGAGATCGCCATCGCCTCTCCAGGAGCGAGTGCGCGGTCCGCCGGGCTTCCGGCCGCGATCCTCGCAACGATCGGGAGGCGAGTCGGAGGGTCGGCCGTGTCGGCCGAGCGTAGCGCGTACCCGTCCATGGCCGAGCTCGGGAAGGGGGGCAAGTCGACGATTGCCGCCACGGGCTCGGCCAGCACACGCGCAGCGGCCCGCTCGATCGGGACACGCTCGGAGTCGAGACGCTTCGCACGTTCGAGCACGATTCGCTGAGCCTCGTCGACGGAGATCAGACCGGTGGCGCTGCTCATCGGTACGTAACGCTACAAAGGGACGGCGTCGCGCAGGAGGTACGCCGTCAAGGCGAGCGCGAGAACCTGCGCCGTCCCGTCCTCCTCGACGGCCGCGAAGGGAACCGTCCAAACGAGGTACCAAGGGACGAGCCAGGGCGCAGCGACGAGCAGGAGGCCGGCCGCGAGCCCCAGCCTGGCGTGCCCCCGCCAGGCCTCGCGGAGGAGCCAGAGGTAGACGAGCCCGAAGAGCCCCACCAGCACTCCGACCGCGGCGCCGTGGGGAATCCCGATGCTCTCGAGGCGACCGGGGATGCTGTACCTCGATCCCTCACGCAGGTTTCGGCCTACCGGCCCGAAGGCGTCGAGCCAGCTCAGCCCGTAACGCCAGGTCGCAACGCCGACCACGACCGCGGCCGCCGTAGCGAAGCCGGCGTGGCCGACGCGGCGCCCCGCCCGCCTCGCTTCCAGAGCCCGCAGAGGCAGGAAGACGAGAGCTACCCACTTGACTGCGATCGAGAGCGCCCAGGCAGCTCCGGCGAGCTGGCGCCGTCCTGCTGCGGCCAGCGCGAGCGCCGCGAAGACGAGAGCAATCATCCACGCATCGTTGTGCCCGCCACCCGCGAAGTGGACGGCGAGCAGCGGGTTCCAACCGACGAACGCCGCGGCAAACGCCGGTCGCGCCGCCACGCGGACCGCGAGCAACGTGATCGCCAACATGGCAAGGGCCGCAAGAGCCTTGTACGCCCAGGCAGCCGCCGCGGCCGAGTCTCCGACTGCCTTGGCGTGCCCCTCCGAGGCGAGCGTGAAGGCAGGTCCGTAGACGGACGTCGTCTCCCGCCATCGCGCGCCCATTCGCTTGAAGGCGGGATCGTTCGCGAAGCCGATCGGCGTCACCTCGTACGGGTTCGCATCGTGGACGGCGGCGAGCCTCCCGTAGTCCCAATACGAGTAGACATCGGTCGAGAGTAGGACCGGAGCCGTGAGCGGGGCGAGTTGGATCGCCGCAGCCACTGCCAGGACTGCGCCCGCACGAGCGGGAGCGCCCACCCGCAGCAGGGCCAGGCCGGCGAGGTAGGCGACGAACGCCGCCGCGACGAGACCGACGTAGACCCACGACCAGCCGGTCGACCCCCTGGCGTGGTCGGGCGTCAGAAGGGACGATGCGGGCCACCCGAGCGAGACGGCTGCTGCGACGAGCCCGAAGCAGGCTGCGCCCGCCCCCCAGACCGCGAGGCCGCTACCCGGTCGTAGTCGGTGGAGGCTCAGTTGTCGTCGAAGGCGGAGCGGTCGTCGTTGCAGGCGGCCCGTCGTCCTTGTCCTTCTTCTTCTTCTTCTTGTCGCCCGAGCCGGGCGGCGCGCCGAAGTACTGGTACTGCCCGTGGAATGGGATCCAGACGACGGGGTTCCTCGGGAGCGGCCAGTCGCGGGGCGGGTGCTGGCCGAACGCCGGAACCATGAAGAGGCGCCAGATGGTCGCCGGGAACGTGCCGCCGACGACCCGGATCCCGTGGACGGCCGTCATCGGGATCTTGGCATTCGGGTAGCCGACCCAGACGACCGTCGAGGCGGTTGTGGTGATCCCTGCGAACCAGGCGTCTCCCCAGTCCTCCGTCGTGCCCGTCTTGCCTCCTGCGACGAAGCCTGGGTTCGCGCCGGTGCCCGTCCCGGACTGGATGTTCATCTTCAGGATGCGCGCGACCTGGTAGGCGACGCCGTCGGAGAGGACACGCTTGCGCTCCGGGTGTCCCCAGCCGGCACCCGCGTCGATCTTCCCGTTCGGGAGCACGACCTTGCGAATCGCCATCGGCTCGGCGCGCACGCCTCGGGCGGCGATCGTCGCGTACGCCACCGCCATCTCGAGTACACCGACCGAGTTCGATCCCAGGCCGACGGACGCGACCGGCTCGAGCTTCGTCTTGATCCCCATCTTGTGGGCCACCTGGACGACCTTTTCGGGCCCTACGTCGAGCGTGAGGCGCGCGTACACCGTGTTGTCCGAGCGCAGCGTCGCCTGCGTGATCGTGGAAGGCCCGGAGTAATCTCCGCCGTAGGTCGAGACGTCCCACGGCTCGCTGTAAGGATCGGGCTGCCAGTGGAACGGCGCCGAGAGATACATCGTCGAATCCGGGTTGATGCCCTCCCGGATCGCCTCGGTGAGCACAAACGGCTTGAAGGAGGAGCCGGCTTGCCGCCGGCCCTGCGCGGCCAGGTTGAACTGCGTGCGCTTCTTGCCCGGTATCACCGCGGTCATAGCGCGGATCGCGCCGTTCTTGGGATTGATGGAAACGATTGCCGCCGCGGGATCGTTCGGGTAGTAGAGCGTCTGCTTGATTGCGCGCGCGGCCAGCTTCTGGAAGCGCGGGACAATCGTCGTGAAGACCTTGAGGCCGCCGCCACGGACGGTGTTCGCACCGTACTTCGCGATCAGCTCCTCCCGCACGTAGCTGAAGAAGAAGGGCTCGCGGATCCTCGTATAGATGTGTCCACGCGTCAGCTCGAGCGGACTGGCGACGGCTTCGTCGTGCTGGGCCCGGTCGATGTAGTGGGCGGAAAGCATCGCGCCGAGAACCTCGTTGCGCCTGCGCACGGCCTCGTTGGGGCGCTGGAAGGGGTCGTACTGGGAAGGCGCCTGGGGCATGCCGGCGATGAGCGCCGCTTCCACGAGGTCGAGGTCCTTCGCAGGCTTCGAGAAGTACGTCTGCGCCGCTGCCTCGACTCCGTAGGCGTGGTTCCCGAAATAGACCTGGTTCAAGTAGCTGGTGAGAATCCAGTCCTTCGTGTGACCCTTCTCGACCTTCCGCGCGAGGCAGGCCTCTTTGATCTTCCGCTCGAGGGAGCGCTCGTTTCCGATGTAGAGATTGCGCACGAGCTGCTGGGTGATCGTCGAGCCGCCCTGGACGACGTGACCACTCTCGAGGTTTTTCACGGCAGCGCGGACGATGCCCTCGTAATCGAGGCCTCCATGCTCGTAGAAGCGGCGGTCCTCGACGGCCACCGTCGCCTCCCTCACCCACTTCGACATCCCGTCGAGCGTTACAGGCTGACGGTTTCTCTCCGCGGGGATTGCGCCGAGCAGGCTCCCGTCGGCCGCGTAGACGAACGAGTTCTGGCCGATCGAGACCGGCTTGAGCGACGCGAGGTCGCAGTTGTTCAGGACGCCGTTTGCGCTCGTGAACGCCGCGGCCACCACGGCCGCGATGCTCCCGCAGATGACCGCGAGGGTGACGAAGATCGCAAAGCGCCGAGCGACTATCTTGTCGCGGCGGCGGCGCTGCCGTCGCCGGCGGCGGTGATTTGGATAAACAGGCCCAGCGGTACCGTTCTTACCGTTGCCGTTCCCGTTGCGGGGGGGCATCAGCCCTCCCCGGGCGAGTCAGGACGGACAGGACAGCTCGATTGGACTCGGCTCAAGGTGTTAACGGGCTCCTTGGCATGGACTCAGGCGCCTTGCGCGCCTCTTCGAGGAGCAGCTGGCGTACCCGTGAAGGTTGCATTCCGAATGGTATCCGAGGCCAATTTCGTGTTCGGGACGAAGAAGCGAGCTCCGTCCGGCGCACGGATGAGAGTCCACGTGAGGCCGATCTCCTCCACGATCCCGGACGCCTGGCCGATCTCCACCTCGTCCCCGAGACGTAGCGGCTGCGTGAAAGCTATGAGAACACCGGCCACGAAGTTCGAGAGCGTAGTCTGCGCTGCGAACCCGACGACAAGCGCGATGACGGCCGAGGAGGCGAGGATCGTTCCGGCAACAGCGCGCACCGGCGGGATGACCAACAGGGCGGAGAGAAGCCCGACCGTGACGATCGTGACCAAGGCGCTGCGGCGGATGACCCGGTAGCGGGTGCGGGTCTCCGGTCGCAGCTCGAGCCGGTTCCCGAGCGTGCGGTCGACGAGGCGTGCGAGGACCAGCGTGAGGAGGATCACGCCGCCTGCGACGGCAGCCCGCTGCCAGAAGTCGTTCATGAACCTACTCAGTTCTCTAGAACGGGAGTGGCTTCCTGCCCGCAAATCCCTCTTCGACCCCGTGCCAGTACTGGACGCCTTCCTCGCCGACGTGCCAGCAGAGGAGCACTGTCTCGTGACTCTCCGGGTGGTGCGCCGGAAAGTCGATCAGCCCTTGGTCGAGATCCTTCACCTGCACGCCGGCCGCCTCAAGCTCACCCACAAGGAGCGCGATCTCGGCGCCGACCTCCGCAGCCTGCTCCTGGAGCTCGCGCACCCGCTCCGGATCGAGACCGCCGCCGTTCCCGGCCACTCGGCCTTCGACTCGCTCGAGTCGGCCGGCCACGTGCACGAAGCGCCTGCGAGCGCCTACGAGCCGCTCGACGAGCGGCCGCACGACCTCGAGCGCGTCGTTGGCTTCCTCCTGGGTGAAGATCCGCATCGCGCGATGTTGAATAGTGCCGTCGCTTGACTCGCTTCGCTCCCACCTGCGTCCTTATTGCGATTGCGCTCCTCGGCACTGCCTGCGGCGAGCGGGCGGAGCCCGTCGGCGTGCTCGCTCAGACCTACCCTGTGTCCGTCCACGGGGCCGGAGACCGCCCCACGGTCGTGAAGTCGAGACCAGAGCGAATCGTCGTCCTCGACCCCGGACCGGCCGAGACCCTCCTCGCAATCGGCGCCGGCGACCGCCTGGTGGGCGTCCCGGCGGGACTGGCGACCGGCGCTGCGAAGAGGGCGCAGGAGGTCGTGCGAGCGACGGGGCAGATCAACGTCGATGAAGTCATCTCGCTCGACCCGGACTTGATCGTGGCGACGCCCAGCATCGACGAGCTCGACCTCGCCCGCGCGGGACGGCAGTCGGGCGCCGCCGTCTACGTCCAGCCGGACACGTCCATCCTCAACGTGGAGCAGGGGACGATCGACATCGGCTTTCTCGTGGGCGAAGCGCCACGAGCTCGCCGGCTTGTCGGCCGGATCGAGCGAAAGGTCGAGGATATCGAGCGCCGGTTGGTGGCCGTCGCACCGGTGACGGTCTTCGTCGACACCGGATTCTTCATCACCGTTCCCGAGCGCTCCCTGCTCGGCGACCTCGTGCGCAAGGCGAAGGGTGAGAGCGTCACTGGGCCAACTCCCGGACCTGGACCCTTCCCGCTCGCCGACCTCGCGCGCCTCAATCCCGCGGTCTACCTGGCAACCTCGGACGCCGGCGTAACCCTGGCGGCGTTGCGCGAGAACCCGGCCCTCCGCGGGGTCAAGGCTGTGAGGAAGCGACAGCTCAAGACGGTGCCCGCCGATCTCGTGACGCGTGCGGGGCCGCGCGTCGCCGAAGGGCTCGAGGCCATCGCGCGCGCCCTCCATCCAGATGCCTTCCGCTAGCGACCTCGATGCCGTGACGGTAGACGCGATGGGCACGCTCGTCGAGCTCCACGAGCCGGTCGAGCGGCTCGCGCGCGCTCTCCAGGATCGAGGCATCGAGCGATCTCGTGAGCACGTGGCCGAAGCCTTCCGGAAGGAGGTCGACTACTACCTGCTGCACAAGCTCTCGGCAACGGACTCGGCCAGCCTCGCAGCCCTTCGCCGCGAGTGCGCACGGGTGTTCCTCGAGGCGGCCGGCGCCGATCTCGATCCCGCCGAGTTCTCCCCCGCTTTCGTCGCGGCCATGGTCTTCCGGCCGCTCGACGGCGGCGTCGCAGCGCTCGAACGCCTCCGAGCCGCCGGGCTCTCGCTTGCGTGCGTGTCGGACTGGGACATCGGCCTGCGGGAGCAGCTCGCAAAGGTCGGGCTCGACCACTTCTTCGACGTCGTCCTCACCTCAGCGGAGGCCGGCGCACCGAAACCGCAGCCAGCGCTCTTCCGCGAAGCTCTCTCGCGCCTCCGCGTCCAGCCTGGCCGGGCCGTCCACGTCGGGGACGGGGACACCGACCGCGATGGCGCGGACGCAGCCGGCCTGGCCTTCGAGCCGGTACCGCTCGCCACCGTGCCCGAGCGCCTGGGATTGCGATGAGGAAACGGGGATTTTCGACACGAACGATTCACGGCCGGGGACAGCCGGACGCTCCCGGACGGCCACTCGTGCAGCCGATCGTGACTGCCACGACTTTCTCCTTCGAAGATTCCGCTCAGTTTGGCCGGGTCATGAGCGAGGAGGAGTACGGCTTCCTCTACTCCCGCCTGCGCAACCCGACCGTCGAGGAGCTGAACGGCGTCCTCGCCGACCTCGAAGGGGCGGAGGCGGCGTTGGCGATGGCGTCCGGGATGGCCGCGATCGCGGCCGCCCTGCTCACGAACCTCGCGCCCGGCGACACGCTTCTCTGCGCGAACCAGCTCTACGGCGCTACTTATGCCTTTGCGGAGCAGCGCTTACGCCGGTTGGGAATCGACGTCGTCCATCTCGACGTCAACGACCACGCGGCGTGGAAGCGCCCGGCACGGGTGAGGTACATCGAGACGATGTCCAACCCTGGGGTGCCCGTCGCCGACATCGCGGCGATCGCGGAGACCAAAGGGGACGGTGTTCTCATCATCGACAACACCTTCGCTTCGCCGGGCCTCTGCCGACCCCTGGAGCACGGCGCCGACCTCGTCTGCGAGTCGGCGACGAAGTACCTGAACGGGCATCACGACGTGACTGCCGGCGTCGTTGCCGGTGGCGTGGACGCGGTCGGGCGGGCACGCGCCCACCTGATCGACACCGGCGCAGTCCTCGATCCGTTTCCCGCCTACCTTCTACGCCGAGGCCTGAAGACGCTCACGCTTCGTCTCGAGCGCGCTGGCGAAAACGCCCTCGCGCTGGCGCACTTCCTCGAGGAGCAACGCGCCGTCAAGACCGTCTTCTATGCGGGTCTGGAGAGTTATCCCCAGCACGAGCTCGCCACGCGGCAACTCGACGGCTTCGGCGGCATGCTTGCCTTCGAGGCTAAGGGGGGCCAAGCAGCCAGCGAAGCCTTCATGAACAACCTCCAACTCTGCGCGCGCGCCACCAGCCTCGGCGGGGTCGATACCGTCGTCTCCCACCCAGCCTCGACCAGCCATCGGCAGTTCACGCCGGAGCAGCTCGCGGCGTCGGGCATCTCGCCTGGCCTGATCCGCGTCTCCGTAGGCTGTGAGGATGCCGACGACCTGGTCGCAGATTTCCGACAGGCTCTCGACCGCGCCTAGTCGCGGCGCCATCGCCGCGTGGCTCGCGATCGCGGCGCTTCTGATCGCCCTCGGTTTCGTCGGGGCGGCCACCGACGAGGCGAATCCGGACATCCTCTACGACTACGCCTTCGCCGGCGGATCGGTCGTGATCTACGGGATTCTCGTCGGCGTGGCCTTCGTCATCGCCTCGAGGCTTGGACATCCCCTCGAGGCCGCCGGACTCAAATTGTTCAAATGGCGCTGGGTCGGGATCGCCGTTGGACTCATTTTGCTCGTCTTGATCCTCGGCCAGGCCCTCGAGCCGCTCCTCCACGCCGGGGAAAGGCAGGGCCTCGAGCCGTCGGAGTGGCGGCCCGACCGCGCCGCCGCGTTTGCGCTCAATGCGCTGGTCGTCTCCACGATCGTCCCGTTCGCCGAGGAGCTGTTCTTCCGCGGCGTCGGCGTGCGTGCGTTCCTTCCGTTCGGCGGCTTTGGCGCAATCGCCATCACCGCGCTCGCCTTCGGACTCGGCCACGGGCTGCTCGTTGCGCTGCCGGTGCTCGTGCCTTTCGGTCTCGCCTTGGGCTGGGTTCGCCTGCGCGCGGACAGCGTCTGGCCCGGGATGTGCGCGCACGGCTTCTACAACGGCTCTGCGTTGCTCGTCGTCTATTTCCAACTGAGCTAGCTGTCGACCGGAGCATCTGGCAGATTGAACGCCGTGCGCCGAGGCTTCGTGGTGCTCGCATTTCTCCTCGCGGGGCCTGGCACGGCCTCGGCGGCGACGAGCGTCACCTTCGGCATTACGCCGGCCACCCCCGTGTACGGCTCGGGAGCGACGTTCAGCGGGGCCGTCACGCCCGCGGTGGGAGGTGAGCCCGTTGACTTGATCGCAAACACAGGCTCCGGCTGGGGGGTCCTCGGCAGCACGACAACTGCTGCAAACGGCACCTACGCGTTCTCGATGGCGGCCACTGCGCCCGGCTCCTACGCCGCTCAAGCGCCTGGAGCAACCTCGCCCGCCCGCGTCCTGGCGCTTCGTCCACGCCTCACAGCGCGGATCGTCGGCCTGCCCTACCCGGGCTCCCGGCTGCTCGTCCGGGGGCGCCTGACGCCCGCCACGTCGGGCGCGCTCACCCTTCGCGTTGGCACGCGCTCGTGGGCCATCTCCCTCCGTGCCGACGGGACCTATACGGCGCGGCTGCCGACGCGACACGGCGGCCGCTACACAGCCCGGGTGGTGTTCGCACCCAACTCGGGCTACGCGGCCACGCAGGCGTCCAGGAGGTACGAGATCCGGGCGCCGTATCTCGCGATCGGCTCGTACGGTCGGGCTGTGCTCGCCCTTGAGCGGCGCCTGCGCGACCTGCGCTACTCGTTGCGACACGTGAACAAGTTCTTCGGGGTCGACACCTACGAGGCCGTCCTCGCCTTCCAGAAGGTGCACTGGATGAGCCGCAACGGGCACGTGGGCTCGAAGGTGTGGAAGAGGCTGGGGCGGTCATCGATTCCAAAGGCCCGCCACCCGTGGGGAGGTCACATCGAGGTGGACAAGACCAGGCAAGTCCTCTTCGAGGTTCGCCGCGGCCACGTCGTCCGCGTCATCCACATCTCCACGGGGGCCACCGGAAACACGCCCATCGGGCGGTGGCACGTCTACTGGAAGCAGGCCGGGTTGAACTCGCACGGCATGTACTACTCGCTCTACTGGCTCCGCGGCTTCGCCATCCACGGGTATGCATCGGTCCCGCGCTGGCCGGCGAGCCACGGCTGCGTCCGGATACCAATGTGGCAGGCCCCCGGCCTCTACTCGCGGTGGAGCGTGGGGACGACCGTGTACGTCTACTACTCCTGAGCCTCGTATCCTGAGCGACCTATGAGCTCGAGCGACCCCGACAAGGATCCCATCCTCCGCGACTTCCGTGACCAGATCGCCGCAACCGACGTCGAGTTGATTGCCGCGGTCAACAAGCGCGTGGAGCTGGTCCGCCGGCTGAAGGAACACAAAGCCGCGAGAGGGGTCGACTTCGTAGACCCGGCTCAAGAGGAACGACTCGTCGACCGGCTCGCGGCCGCGAACCCGGGGCCTCTGTCGGAGGAGGGCCTCCGCGCCCTCTACCAGGCCCTGCTCGAGCTCGTGAAGCGCGAGACCTAAGTCTCCTAGCGCTTCTGGGGCGTTACTGGCTAGGCGTCCGCGCTGAAATCCTCGGGCTTGACCTCGTCGAGGAACTTCTTGAACTCCTCGACGACCTCTTCCTCGTTCACGTCCTCGTGCTCGAACTCGATGGCGCTTTCTTCAATCACGGCGTCGTCCGCGTAGATCGGAGCGTCGGAGCGGACGGCCAGCGCGATGGCGTCGCTCGGCCGCGAGTCGATCTCGATCTCGGAGCCGTCGACGGCGACGGTGACGACGGCGTAGAACGTGTTCTCGCGGAGCTCCGTGACGGCGATGCGGATGACTCTGGCTTCGAGCTTCTCGAGCATGTCCGTGAGGAGATCGTGCGTCATGGGCCGCGGCGTGTTCGCTCCCTGGAGCTTCATGAGGATGGCAGCCGCCTCCGGGTGACCGATCCAGATCGGCAAGAACTTGTTCCCTTCGGCGGTCTTCAGGAGCACGATCGGCTGCTTCCCGACCATGTCGAAGCTGACCCCGTAGATGACCATCTCTTGCATCGGCAGCCCGCTTCGGATGATAGCGACCGCCTTCTGCAGGGTCGTCGCAGTGGGCGATCCTGGACTCGAACCAGGGACCTCCGCCTTATCAGAGCGGCGCTCTAACCAGCTGAGCTAATCGCCCGCGCGTCGAGATTGTACCGAGGGCTAATGGAGGTAGCGGGTAGCGAGAAGGTAGTCCTCGGCGACCAGGAGAAAGCTCTCGTTCCGCGCGAGCTCGAGCACCGTCTCTTTCGTCTCGTCGTCGAGGTCACGGTCGGAGTCGACCGCCGCGATGAACCCTGGGAGCCGACCGCCCCGGGCGAGACCCGCCATGCGCAGGACGATCTGCCGGGTGGCTTCGTCCTGGTTGATCGCCTCGAGCGATTCGAGGTCCTGGAGCCGCGGGTCCACCATCTCTCCGGCACAACGAGCCCGGCGGCGGATCGGTTACGGCCGGACGCGCTCGAAGGCCTCGATGATCTCCTCGAGCTCCGTCTCGTCGGAGAAGGGGATCTCGATCCGCGTGTCGGTCACGCGGACTGCGCTCCCGACGATGCTTTCGGCGACCGCGCGGGCTCGGGCCACCAGGCGCGGGTCGATACGCCGGGTCTTGCGAGGTTTCGTCTTGGCGCCGGCCCAGCGGGCGGCCCGTTCTGTCGCCCGCACCGTCAGTCCCTTGCGCACGACCTGGCGAGCCAGCGCTCGCCGCTGGTCGTGTCCGGGCGCGGCGAGAATCGCCCGGGCATGGCCTTCGGTGATCTGCCCACGCTCGAGGAGGCCGATGACGTCCTCGGGGAGCTCGAGCAGGCGAATGCGGTTCGACACGGTCGGCTTCGAGCGCGCGACCCGCTCGGCCACGTCGCCGAGCGAAAGGCTGAACTCGCCCATGAGCACCGCGTAGGCCCGCGCCTCCTCGATCGGCGAAAGGTCCTCCCGCGCCACGTTCTCGACGAGCGCGAGCAGGAGCGATTCGCGATCGTCGGTCTCGCGAACGAGGGCCGGAATCGTCGACAGGCCCGCGGCGCGCGCGGCCCGCAAGCGCCGTTCGCCCGCGATCAGCTCCCAGGCGCCTCCGGAGATGGGGCGGACGACAACAGGCTGTACGAGACCCTGCGTCCGCACGGAATCGGCCAGCTCCGAGATTCCCTCGGCGTCGAAGCGCCTCCTCGGCTGGCGGGCGTTCGGGCGGATCGACCCAAGCGGCAGCTGGACGAGCTCAGGGGAAGCGGTCGCGCCACCGATGAGAACCTCGAGACCCCGGCCCAGGCCGCGTCTATTAGGCGCGGTCGACAAGCTCGCTCGCGACGCGGAAGTACGCGTCGGCTCCGGCCGAAGCCGGGTCGTAGGCGGTGATGGGCAGGCCGTGGCTCGGCGCCTCGGCGAGGCGCACGCTGCGGGGCACGACGGCCTCGAAGACGAGCTCACCGAAGTGCCGCCGCACCTCGGCCGCAACGTCGGCAGCAAGCCTCGTTCGGCCGTCCACCATGGTCAGGAGCATCCCTGCCACGGCAAGCTTGGGATTGAGCCGGTTGCGGACGAGCTCGATGGAGTGGAGAAGCTGCGCCAGGCCCTCCAGCGCATAGTACTCGCACTGCACGGGGACGAGGACACCGTCGGCCGCGGCAAGGCCGTTCACCGTCAGCGGCCCGAGGGAGGGTGGGCAGTCCACGAAGACGTATGCGTACTTCTCGCGCGCGGGTGCAAGCGCCGCCGCCAGGAAAGACTCGCCGTCCTCGTGGGCGGAGAGCTCCACCACAGCGCCTGCGAGCTCGGGCCGAGAGGGGACGAGGTCGAGGTTGGGGAAGCGTGTCGGGTGGGCGATCTCCTCGAGCGGCGCACCGTCCAGCAGGTCGTACGAGGACGTGCCGTTCGCACGCTCACCCAGGCCCGACGTGGCGTTCGCCTGCGGGTCGAGGTCGAGGACGAGCGTCTTCCCGCCCGCCTCAGCGAGGCAAGCGGCGAGGTTGACGGCGGTCGTCGTCTTGCCGACACCGCCCTTTTGATTCGCGAGCGCGAGGATCGTGCCCATCGCACGCGATCCTATTTAGGCGAGAGGACGTTTCCGGGCGATGCCGGGCCTACGTGGGAAGCGCTCCGGGGTCGGCCCTGTCTTTCGCAGCAGCAGGAACCCGGCGGGCGCGGCCTCGATCTCCGCCGCGAGCTCGGCGGCGGCCCTCCCCACGGCGGCCTCGTCCACAGAGGAGCCGACGAAGAGGATCGCCCGGCCGCCCGGCGCGACCAGCGGCAGGCACCACTCGGCTGCGACCGGCGGCGGCGCCAGAGCCCGCGCCAGAGCCGTTCCGTAGGCGTCTCGCCCTGGCCCGCGAGCATGTTCCTCGGCTCGGGCACACACGACGGACGCGTTTTCGAACTCGGAAGTCCACCGCGTCAGGAAGTCGCACTTCTTGCGTGCGGACTCGAGCAGGTCGAAGCGTAGGTCCGGCCGCGCGGCGGCGAGCGGCAAGCCCGGCGAGCCACCACCGGAGCCGACATCCACGACGGGCCCGCCCTCGATCAGTGGCGCGGCCTCCAACGCAGCCTCGAGATGGAACCGTTTGGCGTCGTCCGGATCG